>JASHSK010000157.1 GCA_030038755.1 Gammaproteobacteria bacterium | reverse complement strand
AGCGCTGAGAGCGAGGAGTAACCGGTACCGAAGTCGTCGATCGACAGATGCAGCCCCATGTCGTGCAGCTGGTTGAGCATCTGGACGGTGCGCTGCAGACCGGCCATGAGCGTGGTCTCGGTGATCTCCAGCTCCAGATGGTCGGTCGGCACCGCATGTCGCTGGAACACCGAGCGGCAGTTGAGGATGAAGCTCGCCTGCTTGAGCTGCTTGAGCGAGAGGTTCAGCGAGATGCGCCCCGGATCGGATACGCGCCGGCGCAGTGCTGCGAGGTCCTTGCAGACGCGCTCGAGCACCCATTGGCCGATGGCGCCGATGAGGTTGGTCTCCTCGGCGAGCGGAATGAACTGTGCGGGCGGGATGTCTCCATGGCCGGGCAGCCGCCAGCGCAGCAGCGCTTCGGCGCCGACCACGCTGCCGTCGGTGAGGTTCACCTTGGGCTGGTAGCGCACGATGAATTCGTCACGCTCCACCGCACGGCGCAGCTTGCTCTTGAGCATCAGCCGCTCCACGGAAGCGGCGTTCATCTCCGGTGAATAGAATGCGTAGCTGTTACCGCCGTTCTGCTTGGCGTAGTACATGGCCGCATCGGCGTTGCGGATCAGCTCGATCACGCTATCGGCGTCGCGCGGACACAGCGCGATGCCGACGCTGGCGGTCAGATACAGTTCCTGCTGCGCGATGTGCATCGCCTCGCCGGCCGCGGAGTGCAGCACGGTGCGCGCCAGCTGCGCCGCGGGGCCTGCGGCCCGCTCGGCCTCGACGCCGTCGACTTCGACGAACAGCGCAAACTCATCCCCGGCCAGCCGTCCGAGCACGGCTTCCGCCGGCAGGACGCGTCCGAGGCGCTCGATGAGCGCCTCGAGAGCACGGTCGCCCGCCTCGTGGCCGAAGGTATCGTTGACCTCCTTGAAGCGGTCCATGTCGATATAGAGCAGTGCGAGCGCCCGGCCGTGACGCCGCGCGCGCGCGATTGCCTGCTGCAGCAGATGCTGGAACAGCATGCGATTGGGAATCTTGGTGAGCGCATCGTAGCGGGCGAGATAGCGGATGCGCCGCTCGGTACGCTTGCGCTCGGTGATGTCGCGCGCCACGTAGATCTCGCCCTGAAACTGCGGATCCTCGTCGGCGATGGTCGAGCCGACGAACGACACCGGAATGGTCTGTCCGGCCTGCGTGCGCAGCAGCGCCTCTCCGCCCTCGCGCGCCTCGTGCAGCGCGCCGATGTCCATGCCGATCAGCTCGTTCTCGCGATAGCCCGTCAGGCGGCAGGCGGCCTCGTTGGCGATGCGGATCGAGCCCCCCGGCGCGGTGACGAACACGGCGTCGGTCATGCTGTTCAGCACGCTGTAGAGGAAATCGCGCGTGTAGGTGGTGTTGCGCAGAGCCACGCGCATCTTCTCGAAGGCCTGCTCGAGCTCCCCGAGCCGATCGCCGCGCGTGCTCTCCAGGGAGCGGCGGAACTCGCCGCGGCCGATCTCGGCCGCGGCGCCGATCAGCGCATGCACGACGCGGTCGAGGCCGATGCGCTGCCGCCACGACCACACTCCCGGCAGCAGGATCGCGCAGCCGGCGCACGCCGCACCCAGTGCCAGAATCCACAGCGGCACGTCGTGGCTGCGGCCAGCCTCCCACAGCAGGGCGGCAACGCCCGCCAGCACGACACACAGCAGCGCGGCGAGATATTTGGTCTGTGGCAGTCGCATCCGGCCTCCGTGCGGACGAAGTCGTAGAATGATGCCGCATGTGCGACATCTCGGCCAGCGGTCCATGGCAATCCTGACCTCGCAGCAACTCACGGGGCGCATCAGCAGCCACGTTCAGCCGCTGCCATCACTGTCGTGGCATCTGCACCCGCAGGCCGCCGCCGCTTTTGCGGCGCTGGTGGCGGACGCCGCCCGCCAGGGAATAGATCTGGCAGTGGCCTCCGCGTTCCGCGATTTCAATCGCCAGCTCGCGATCTGGAACGGCAAGTTCCGCGGCGAGCAGCCGTTGCTCGATCGCCGCGGTGTGCGATTGGACATATCCGCGATGGACGAGGAAGCCATCGTGCGCGCGATCCTGCAGTGGTCGGCGCTGCCCGGCGCCAGCCGCCATCACTGGGGCAGCGAGATCGACGTGTTCGATCGCGCGGCGCTCGCACCGGGCGCACGACCGCGGCTGATCCCGGAGGAGTACGCGTCCGACGGCGTGTTCGCAGGTCTGACAGGGTTCCTACAGCGCAACGCCGCGCGCCACGGCTTCTTCCTGCCTTATGACCGCGAGCGCGGCGGCACGCAGCCCGAGCCCTGGCACCTGAGCTTCGCGCCGCTGTCCGTGCCCGCGCTGCGCGCGCTCACGTTGCCGGTGCTCTCCGAGGCGCTGCAGGATGCACCGCTCGACGGTGCCGCAGTGGTACGGCGGCTGCTGCCGGAGATCTACGAACGCTACGTGCTGCGCGTCGCGCCCGCTCCACCGCAGACGCTCGCGCCACAGGCGTCACCGCAATGACGTGCGGCGCGCCGCCTACTCCTGCAGCCAGGCCTTCTTGAAGTAGCCGAGCATCAGGCCGCGCACGCGACTCAGCGTGTCAGGCTCGGCGGCGTGCAGTGGCGGCTGGCGGCGCAGCAATCGCCAGCTCTCGCTGCGCAGAACCTGCTCGAGGTACTGCATGTTGCGCTCGATCGCGTCGAGGTACGGATTCTGCCCGTCGAACAGCACTTCGAGGTAGTGATAGGCGCCGTTGAATTCGCCATCCAGGCGGGTCGCGCGCGTGTGCGCCACGAATCCGGGCGTCTGCCGCAGCAGATCGAGACCTGAGGCATAACGCACCTGCGGCGCGCCGCTCGGCGCACCGCTCGTCTTCGACAGCGCCACGCCGGCGAGCACGAACTCCGGATAGAGCCGGTCGCGGCATTTCTCCAGATAGCAGCGGTCGGCGAGCTGCGCGATCATGTCCGCGGTGCCGAGCAGATGGCCCAGCTGCCGGTCGCGCGCATCGCGCGTGATGATCTGATTGAACGGGCGCTCGTAGCCGGTGAAGTGGATCAGCTCGGAGGCCACGGGCCCCCAGGGCGCCATGCCGATCTGCGGCAGATAGTGCCGCAGGAACTCTCCGCCACGACTCACGTGGGTACGCGTCAGCTCCGCGCCATTGGCCTGCCCGGCATCGCTCGGTCGGCGCAGATAGCCGACGTCGTGGAACAGCGCCAGCACCACGCCGAGCGCCGCGCGCTCGGCTCCGAGCCGCTGCGCGGGCGGCACCTGCCGCTCGTAGCCGGCCAGCAGCCGCGCCATCGCCAGCGTCACGTCGAGCATGTGCTGGCGATCGTGATAGACGGTATCGACCCCGGCATAGCCGGGCATGCGTCCGGAGGACAGCAGGTCGAAATCGCTGAAGGCGCGCTCCACGCTCTGCAGCTGCATCTGCGGCCACTCGCTGACCAGCAGCTGCTCGACCGCGCGCGCCACGTCCTTCGGTGCGCTCACGCGCACGGTGTTGGTGATGTCGTAATCGCTGCGGCGGGGACTGGACATGAGCTGCGACATGATCGGCCGGCGTCTCTTGTAAAAATCTGGATTCCCGACGCGTTCACGCCGCAGGACAGTCTAGGCCCGCCGTACGCGCCACACCAGCGACGCGCCGCACACTCCCCGGGGGCGCAGTGCACGTGGCGCGACGTTGTGTCCAATCGTCGCGCGATTCACCGTAATCTGTCGCATGTCGCCGGAACGCGACGGTCGACGGCGCCGTGCGCATGCCCACGCAAATCCGGCGGCGGGCAAATCGGCGGCGCGGGGCGACCTCAGTATCCGAGATGATAATGCAGTATACCGACCACCACCGCCGCAACCAGGCAGTAGATGCCGAACAGATGCCAGCGGCCGCGCTCGAGCCAGCCGCTGAGCCAGCGCAGCGCGGCGAGTCCCGCGAGGAATGCGACCAGCGCTCCGAGCAGGGTATGCGCGGCCACGACGTCGAGCGACTCTGCGCCGGCCACGGTATTTCCCGGAGTGACCGTGTGCATCAGGCGCCATACCTCGCGGGCCACCGCCACTGGCGTCAGCACCACGGCCAGCGCGAAGCTGAAGGTCTCGGCGCGAACCTTGGCCGCACCCAGCAGCATGCCCGCTGAGATCGTGGCACCCGAACGCGAGAAGCCGCGGAACGGCAGCGACAATCCCTGGATCGCTCCGATGATGCCGGCCTCACGTACGCCCACCTCGCCCGCGGTAAGGTGCGCCGGGGCGGGCTGGACCGCCGTGGCTGCCAGTGCCACCGCCCCCGTGGAGTGCACCGCGGCGGCGACGGGTGCCGGAGGTAGCGCCGCTTGCGCCGCGCGCCGCTCGCGCAGCCCCGCGATGATGATCAGCACTCCGACCACTGCCAGCGCGGGCGCAACCAGCTCGAGATGGTCGAACAGGTCCTCGATCTGTGCGTGGGGCATGCTCCGCAGCACCGTGTGTTCCATGAGCAGCGTGGCGCCCTCGGCGATGATGCCCGTCAGTACGGTGGCAAGCACGATCAGCGCGACGAACTGCTTGAATGCCGCCGCGCTCCGAAAGTAGCTGGCGCGCCACGAGCGCCAGAAATAGGCGATGACCGCGAACATGGTGCCGGTATGCAGCATGACCAGCAGCAGCGTCAGCGGCGGAGAGGATGGATCCAGGCCGAGCAGCTTCTCGGTCACGACCACGTGCGCCGAGCTGGACACGGGCAACAGCTCCGCGAGCCCCTGCACGATGCCGAGGATCAGGATGTTCAGCAGCGACATGGGGCAATTCTACGGACTCGCCGGCGCGTGTGCGACCGCCGTGATGCCTCAGGGCGCGACGCTTCGGTGCGCGACGCTTCGGTGCGCGACGCTTCGGCGTGCGTCGGCGCGTGGCGCTTCAGGCCGCGATACCGTATTGGCGCAGCAGCGCATCGACGGTGGGTTTGCGGCCGCGAAACTCGACGAACGCGTCGAGCGGGTCGCGACTGCCGCCACGTGCGAGGATGCACTCCAGGAAGCGCTGCGCGGTCGGGTGGTCGAACGCGCCGCGCTCCAGAAATGCCCCGAAGGCGTCCGCGGCCAGCACCTCGGCCCATTTATAACTGTAGTAACCGGCCGCATAGCCGCCGGCGAAGATATGCGAGAAACTGTGCGGATAGCGGTTCCATTCCGGAATCGGCACCACCGCCACCTCGGCGCGTACCTGCTGCAGCGTCTCGTAGATGCGTGCCCCGTTGGCGCTGTCGTACTCGGCGTGCACCCGCATATCCAGCAGCGCGAACTCCAACTGGCGCAGCGTGCGCAGTCCGGGCTGGAAGCTGCGCGTGGCGATCAGCTGCCGCTGAGTCGCCTCCGGAATCGGCTCCGCGGTGCTGATGTGCCGGCCGATGCGCGCGAGCACCTCGGGCTGCCAGGCGTAGTTCTCCATGAACTGGCTCGGCAGCTCCACGGCATCCCAGGCGACGCCGTTGATACCGGCGAGACTAGGGTAGCCCACGCGCGTGAGCATGTGATGCAGGCCGTGGCCGAACTCATGGAACAGCGTGACGACGTCGTCATGCGTGAGCAGCGCCGGGCGCTCCCCGCTCGGCGGCAGGGAATTACACACCAGGTACGCCACCGGCCGCACGGGATCGGAGCCGCCGAGCGCCTTGCGTCCGATGCAGTCGTCCATCCACGCGCCGCTGCGCTTGTGAGGACGCGCGTACGCGTCCAGGTAGAAGCTCGCGAGCGGCTCGCCCCGGACACCGTGCACCTCGAAGTAGCGCGCGCTCGGGTGCCACAGCGGCACGTCCGCACGCTCGCGGATGCGCACGTCGAACAGCCGCTCGGCGACTTCGAACAGCCCGGCGAGCACGCGCGGCAGCGGCAGGTACTCGCGCAGCTGCTCCTGTGAGATGTTGAAGCGGCTCTTCTGCAGCCGCTCCGAGTAGTAGCTGACGTCCCACGCAGCGAGCGTGCGTCCCGCGAACTGCTCCAGCGCGGACAGCTCCGCGGCGCCGGCGGGGCGCGCGGCCCGTACCAGCTGGCGCAGGAAATCCAGCACTTCCGGCACGCTGTGCGCCATGCGATTGGCGAGCGCGTAGTCCGCGTAGCTGGCGAAATCCAGCAGCCGGGCGGCCTCATGCCGCAGGCGCAGGATATCCCGCATGACGGGCCCGTTGTCGAACTGCCCGGCGCTCGGGCCGCGGTCGGAGGCGCGCGTCGCCCAGGCCTCGTAGAATGCGCGCCGCAGCGGCTCGGACTCCCCGTCGGTCATCACAGCCACGTAGGTGGGCTGGTCGAGTCCGAACAGCCAGCCCGGCAGCTGCTGCTCGTGTGCGCGCCGCTCGGCCTGCTCCAGGATGCCGGCGTTGACGCCGGCGAGCTGTCCGCGGTCGGTGACGTGGTGCGACCAGGCGCCGATCGCATCGAGCACGTTCTCCTCGAACTTCGCCGACAGGCGCGACAGCTCCATCATGATCGCCTTGAAGCGCGCCTTGCGCGCCGGATCGAGCGCGACGCCGGCCAGGCGGAAATCCCGCAGCGCATGCTCGACCACCTGGCGCTGGACCGCATCGAGCCCGGCGCCCTCGCGCTCCGAAATATGGAAGTAGCCCCGATACAGCGGCTCGCTCTGCGCCAGATCGGTGTGGAACTCGGACAGCAGCGGCAGACACTCGTTATAGGCCGCGCGCAGCGGCTCGCTGTTCATGACGGCGTTGAGGTGCGCGACCGGCGACCACACCCTGCCCAGCCGATGCCGCAGCTCCTCGAGCGGCTCGACGAGCGTGTGGAAGCTGGGCTCGGTGAGCGCCTCGATCTGCGCCACGCGGGCGCGCTGCGCGGCGATCAGCCCGGAGACGGCCGGCACCACGTGCTCGGGGCGGATCGCGTCGAAGCGCGGCAGGGGTCCCTCCTCGAGCAGCGGATTGTCGTTGGGGAGCGGATGCATGCCGCGGCCGGTGTACCATGAAAGCCGCTGGCAGGATAGCTCAGGGTGTCCCAAGCCAATGGCTAGTGATTATGACCTCATCGTCATCGGCGGCGGCAGCGGCGGGCTGGCGTGCGCGCAGCGGGCCGCGGGCTACGGAGCGCGCACCGCGCTGGTCGAGATGGGCCGGCTCGGCGGCACGTGCGTCAATCTGGGC
>JASHSK010000156.1 GCA_030038755.1 Gammaproteobacteria bacterium | reverse complement strand
CAAGCGCTACCGCGCGGCCTATCGCCGTGATCCGGCGGCCGCCGACGGCAGCTATGCCGTGTACCACAGCAGTGCCATCTACGTGTTCGACCGCCAGGGCAGGGCGCGGCTGCTGGCCTCCGATACCGAGCCCGGCGCGGCACTGGCCGAGGACCTGCAGGCGCTGACGAGATAGGGGTCTCAGCCCACGGGCCTGTAGGCCACGAGGCTGTCAGGCCCGCAGGGAGAAGGGTGTGAAGTTGGTGTCGCGATCGTAGTAGTCCTCGCGCTCGGCGCGCTTGAGGAAGCCCACGATGCGATAGGTGGCCGGGGTCATGACGATCTCCCAGCCGCTCTTGAGCAGGTACTGCGTGATCGTCAGGCCGAGCAGCAGCCGCGAGTCCATGACACCGTAGAAGGCGATGGTATAGAACAGCGCCGAGTCCACCAGCTCTCCGCACAGCGTCGAGCCGACCGTGCGCGTCCACAACCAACGGCCCGACGTCCACAGTTTCATCTTCGCCATCACGTAGCTGTTGACGAACGAGCCGCACCAGAACGCGATGATCGAGGCGGCGACGATACGCGGGGTGTTGCCGAAGATGGTTTCGACGGCGCCCTGCTTGCTGCGCCATTCGGCCGACGGCGGCAGGGCGACGATGACGCTCGCCATGAACGATGCGAAGGCCAGCGCGGCGAAGCCGGCCCACACCACGCGCCGGTCGCGCGCGTAGCCGTACACCTCCGTGAGAATGTCCCCGAAGATATACGAGAGCGGAAAGAACAGCACGCCGGCCATGAACGTCACGTGGCCCAGCAGCGGCACCGGCACGGTGGATACTTTTGCCGGTCCGATGAGGTTGGCGCACAGCAGGATGCACACGTACGCCGCCATCACGAGGTCGTAATAGCGGTACTGGCGCTGCGCGGCGGGCAGCGTGCGGCTGGCGGGGTCGAGCTGCACGGCCATGCGGCTTATCCTACGCCGATCACGTACGCCGATCACGGGGAATGGACAGGGGATGGGATCGATATGAAGTTCTCCGGCAACCGCGAGTATTTGCTCGAGGCCGTGCAGCGCTCCGGGCAGACGGAAAAGCCGGGCCGCATGGCCGCCTTCTTCAGCACTCTGCCCTGGGCGGCCGTACCGCGGCGACTGCGTCGTGCCCGCTCCGATGTCCTGTTTGCCCGCGACAGCTATCTGGAAACCAGTGGATGGCTCAGGAGCCGTCGGGACAAAGCCGCCGTCGACCGGTGTGGACAACCTGTGCCGTGGTTTACGTACGCGAGTACGCATTTCATCGGCGCGCGGATCAATCGTGACATGTCGGTGTTCGAGTACGGCAGTGGCGCATCGACTCTCTGGTGGGCGGCGCGCGTCGCGGCCGTGGTTGCGTGTGAGTACGATGCGACCTGGCATGGGAGAATGTGCGGACTCGTTCCCGGCAATGCCAGGCTGATCCATGCGCCCGACCGGGCAACCTACGCACGACAGATTCTGAGTTGCAATGAGCGGTTCGATGTCGTCGTCATCGATGGAGAATGCCGGGTTGAGTGCGCGCGCGCCTGTGTGCAGGCGTTGAAGGCGGACGGAATCATCGTATGGGACAACGCCGAGCGGACGGAGTATCAGGAGGGATTCGATTTTCTGCGGGGGTCGGAATTCCGCCGACTGGACTTTGCCGGGCTGGGTCCCATCAATGTCTACGGGTGGATGACGTCCGTGTTCTACCGGACGGAAAACTGCCTCGGGATATGAAGCGTCGAAGAGCACTGACTGCGCGGGCAATGCTGGTCGGCGCCGCAGGCGCGACCTACCGGGCTGACGGGCTCTTAGGGGGCGAGCGGGCGAATGGGGCGTGAGCCGGAAGCTGCGGAGCGTGCGCCGAGCGGCGCGTGCGGACCGAACAGCATGGAGCGCGGCAGCACGCCGGCCAGATAGGCCGGGCCACCCAGGTTGGCGATCTGCTGAAGAATCCAGTCATGCTGCGCGAGCACATAACGCGAGGGCGCATCGACGTGCAGGCGCAGCGGATTGGGCAGCACCGCGGCGAGCAGGGCGCTGTCGTCGCGTGTGAGACGCTCGGGGCTGGCATGGAAGAAGTGGTGCGCGGCCGCCCCCACTCCGTAGATCCCGGGGCCGAACTGGGCGATGTTGAGGTACACCTCGAGGATGCGCCGCTTGGGCCAGAGGGTGTCGATCAGGACCGTGAAACCGGCCTCCAGCCCCTTGCGCAACCAGCTGCGCTCGGGCGATAGGAACAGGTTGCGCGCCACCTGCTGCGTGATGGTGCTGGCCCCGCGCAGCCGCGCGCCGCGCTCGTGGGCGCGCAGCGCCGCGAGGATCGAGGCGAAATCAAACCCATCGTTGTACGGAAACAGCTGATCCTCGGAGGCGACCACCGCGATCGCGGTCTGCGGCGAGATCGAGGCGAGGCTCACCCAGTGATACTCGAGCTGGAAGTGCCGCTCGCCGGCCAGCCGTGCATGGATACGCGCCTCGAGCATGAAGGCGCTGGTGGGCGGGTTGAGCCAGCGCAGCGCCAGCACCGCCAGGATCGCGACGGCCAGCAGCGCCAGCAGCACTGAGCCGAGCAGGCCGGCGGCGCGCCGCCACAGACTGCGTCCGGGCCGGCTCACTTAGCCGGCTGCAGGCGCCGCGCCGAGCGGATGAGAACGTCCTCCAGCGGCGCATCGGTGTAACCGCGGCGGCGTCCGGTGGATACCGCCGCGATCCGGTCGATCACGTCCATACCCTCGGTGACGCGGCCGAAGACGGCATAGCCGTACTGGCCGGGGCTGTGATCGAGGAACGCATTGTCGGCCAGGTTCACGAAGAACTGGGAGGTGGCGCTGTGAATCTGATCGGTGCGCGCCATCGACAGGGTGCCGCGCTGGTTGCGAAGACCATTGTCCGCCTCGTTGTGCACGGGCGCATGGGTGGGCTTGGACTTGAAGTCGCTCGTGAGCCCGCCGCCCTGGATGACGAAGCCGGGCACGATGCGGTGAAAGAGGGTGCCGTCGAAGAACCCCTCATCGACGTAGCGCAGGAAATTGGCGACCGACTGCGGCGCCTCGCGCTCGTGCAGCTCGACCGTGAAGTCGCCGTGTGTCGTCTCGAATCGAACCATGTGATGTTCCTCGGTATCGCGCGTGAGCTCGCACGCGAGGGCCGCCGCGCGCGGCGGGCGGCCATGGCCTGCACTCAGGGAGGCCGGCGTCCCTCGCTGACCCGTTCGTGTCCTGCCAGATCGCGGTGGCAGCGTACGTGAGCATAGCCTGCCGCTACAAGGGCGCGCTCGACGGCGCGCCCCTGATCGGCGCCGTGCTCGAGCACCAGGCAGCCGCCCGGCAGCAGGTGGCGGGGCGAGAGCGAGATGATCTTTTCCAGGGCCGCAAGCGCGTTCGGACCGGGCGAGAGGGCCACCGGCGGCTCGCAGGCCAGCGCCGGGAGCGCCGGATCGGTCGCCGCGACATAGGGAGGGTTGCTCACGAGCAGATCGAAGCGCTGCCCGCCGAGCGGCTCGAGCCAGTCACCCTGCAGGAACTCGATGCGCGCCACTCCGAGCCGCGCCGCATTGGCGCGCGCCACGTGCAGCGCGGCGGCCGAGCTGTCGGTCGCGCTGACGTGCCAGGCGGGCCGCTCGACGGCCAGAGCGCAGGCTATGGCTCCCGAGCCGGTGCCGAGATCGCAGACACGGCGCGGCCCGTCCGGCAGCAGTTCGAGGCAGCGCTCGACCGCCAGCTCGGTCTCGGGGCGCGGCACCAGCACGGCGGGGCACACCTGCAGCGGAAGCGACCAGAACTCGCGCTCCCCGGTCAGATAGGCGAGCGGCTCGCCGGCGGCGGCGCGCTCCAGCAGCGCCCCGTAGGTCGCCACTGCAACGGCTGGCACGATATCCTCCGCATGAGCGAGCAGGTGGCTGCGCGGGCGGCGCAGCACGTGACTGAGCAGCACCTCCGCGTCAAGACGCCCCGGCGCCTCGACGCGCACGCCGGCGCGCGATGCCGGTGGCGCCGATGCGGCGGCCAACCGGGCGCGCCCGCGCTCGAGCAGGTCTTTGAGGACGGCGTCCCCAGGGATGGCCGCACGGTCCTGCGGCGGTGTGGGCTCTGATAGATTGTGCGGCATTCCCGTGGAGCGATTATGACCGAACCCGCAGCACCGGCGAGCGTGACACAGATCATGGAGACGGCTGCGCGGCTGTTTCGCGTCACGCTGCTGAAGTGTCTGCCGTTATCGATGCTTGCGGTGCTGGTGCTCGAGGTTCCCAACCTCTACTGGATCGCCAACGGCCACGAGCTCAATTTTCACGGCTGGCTGTGGCCATCGGATCCGACCTACGTGACGCTGTCGATCGTGACCATGGCGGTGACGCTGTACTTCACCAGCGCGATGATGCTGCAGCAGCGCTCACTCGCCGGCGGGGTGAACTGCACGGGCGTGGCGGCGCTGCGCGCCGCGCTGCGGCGCCTGCCGCTGCTGCTGGCGAGCTGGGTGCTCGCGCAGCTGAGCCTGCTGGTGGGACTGTCGCTGCTGCTGCTGCCGGGGCTGTTCCTGTTCGTCTGCTACCTGCTGATGCTGCCGGTGGTGCTGTTCGAGCATCCCAGTCCCTACATGGTGCTGGTGCGCTGTGTGATGCTGGTGCGGCCGCGCTGGTGGAAGACGCTGGCCGCCGCGGTGATCGCGGTGCTCGTGATCCTGGTGTGCGTGCTGACCTTCGCGGCCATCCTCAGCGTGTTCGCGGTGCTGCTGGCCGGTGCGGCCTTCCAGGCGATCGCCGCGGCGTGCTTCGTGGCGTTCCTCGCGGCGGCCGGTGTGTTCCTGAGCGCGCTGGTGCTGACGCTGCACTCGGCGGCGAGTTATTCGGCGGCGGCCAGCAATTCGGCCTGATGCTCCTGATGTAGGGCGGAGAGCAGCTCGTCGAGCTGCCCCTGCAGGATCTCGGGCAGGCGATACAGCGTCAGATTGATGCGGTGATCGGTCACGCGACCCTGCGGGAAGTTGTAGGTGCGGATGCGCTCGGAGCGCTCGCCGGTGCCGACCTGCAGGCGGCGGCTGTGCGCCTGCTCGGATTCGCGCCGCTGCTGCTCGGCGGCGTTCAGCCGTGCGGCCAGCAGCGCGAGGGCGCGCGAGCGGTTCTTGTGCTGTGAGCGCTCGTCCTGGCATTCCACGACGATGCCGCTGGGCAGGTGAGTAATCCGCACGGCCGAGTCGGTCTTGTTGACATGCTGGCCGCCGGCCCCGGAGGAGCGGTAGGTGTCGATGCGCAGGTCCGCCGGATTGATCGTCACCGCCTCGAGCTCCTCGAGCTCGGGCAGAATCGCGACCGTGACGGTCGAGGTGTGGATGCGGCCCTGGGCCTCGGTTGCCGGCACGCGCTGTACGCGGTGCGTACCCGACTCGAACTTCAGCTGAGAGAAAGCTCCCCGCCCCACGATGCGGCAGATGATCTCGCGGTAGCCGCCATGCTCTCCGGGGTTTTCGCTGAGGGTCTCGACCTGCCAGCCGCGCGCCTCGGCGTAGCGGCCGTACATGCGCGCCAGATCCCCCGCGAACAGCGCGGCTTCGTCCCCGCCCGTGCCGGCACGGATCTCCAGGAAGATATTGCGATCGTCGCGCTCATCGCGCGGCAGCAGCAGACGCTGCAGCTCCAGCTCGCGCGCCGACAGGCTGCGCTCCACGGCCGTCGCTTCCTCCGCCCCCAGAGCGCGGATGTCGGAATCCACGTCACTCAGCATTTCCCGGGCAGCCGACAGCTCCTGCTCCAGGCGCCGATAGTCCGCGAAGGCCTCTGCGGTAGGCTCCAGACGCGCGTATTCCACTGACAATTCACGGAATTTCGGAATGTCCGCGGTAATCTCGGGGGTCGCGAGCGAGCGCCTGAGCTCCTCCAGGCGTTCCTCGACCCGCTCCAGCTTCTGTCGAATGGAGGGCTTCATTTGATTAATAGGTCAACGGCATTCGGTGATAGTCTAAACAGCATGACTCCAGTCTGCCGTACCGCTGTCCTGGCGCTGCTCGGTGGAATGCTCGGCATCGCCGCGCGCGCTGCAACCGCCGCCCCCGCGCTCCCGGCCGATCGCAGCCCGCAGGGCTCCAACGCGCTCATCATGACCGCGGAAATTGCCCTGCGTCGCAACGACTGCGGGCGCGCCTCGACATATTACGCGGCGGCGGCGCAGCGGCTCAGCGACGCGCGCGTCGCGCAGCGCGCCGCCCAGGTCGCGCTCGACTGTGGCCAGTACGACACCGCCGAGCAGGTGGCGGCGCGCTGGCGGCAGCTGCAGCCCGGCCAGCCGGGACCGCTGCGCGCCACGATGCGCGCGGCTCTCGGTCTCTATCAAATCGATGTGGCGCGCGGGGCCTTCGAGCACTGGCTCGCGAGTGCACCCCAGCGCGGCGCGCCCGGTGCCACCGGTCGGCCCGGGCGTGGTGCGCCTCCCAGTGGCTCCGCGGCCGGCAGCGGCGAAGCGACGGTCGCCGATGAGCTGCAGGAGCTCGCCGACGAGAACGGTGTGCCTGCCACGCTGGCGATGCTGCAGGGGGTACGCTCGGCACCGCTGCAGACGGGCGATGCGCAGCTGGCGCTCGCCAATCTCGCGGTCGACGGCTGGAACTACCAGGAGGCGCTGCAGTATGCGGAGCAGGCGCTGAGCGACGGCGCGGCCCGGGCCGATACGCAGCTGGTGCTGGCGCGCGCGCACGCCGGACTGGGTGACGCGCAGAAGGCCGAGGCGGCGGCTTCAGCGGCGCAGGCCGCCGCTCCCAAACAGCAGACCTTCGCTGATGCCGACGTGCTGCTGCTGCTCGGACGCGACCGCGACGCACGCGCCGCGATCGAGGACATCCTGAGTCACAACCCTCAGAACGTGGCGCTGCGCTCGCAGGCGCAGCGGCGGCTCGGTCTGCTGGCATTCGACAGCGGGAATTACGACGAGGCGCAGCACCAGTTCTCCGAGCTGCTGAAGGACCGCGACTCCGCCGCGGTGGCGGTCTACTATCTGGCCGCGATCGCCGAGCGGCGCGGTGACCTCGAGACGGCACTGCGCGGCTATCAGCTGCTGTCCGGCACGGCGCTCGAGGCGTCCGCGCGCATGCGCGCAGCCACGCTGCTGCTGAAGCATGGTCAGTCCAATGAGGCACTGGAACTGCTCGCTCCGGCCAGCAGTGCCTCACCGGCGGCGCGCGTGGAGGCGGAGATCGAGCAGGCGCAGCTGCTGTCCGACGGTGGTCAGGCGGAGCAGGCGCTGGCGCGCATCGACCAGGCGCTCGAGCGCTCCCCCGGGCATCCCGATCTGCTGTATCAGCGTGCCATCGTGCTGGAGAAGGCCGGTCACACCGACGAGGCCGTCACCCAGCTCGAAGCGCTCTACAAGCAGCGCGCGCAGGACGGTGAGATCGCCAACGCGCTCGGCTTCATCCTCGCCGATCACGATCGCGATCTTCCGCGTGCGCAGCGGCTGATCAGCGTCGCGCTCAAGGATGAGCCGGATAATCCGGCCATTCTGGACAGCATGGGTTGGCTCGAATATCGCCGCGGCATGCCGCAGGCGGCTCTGCCGCTGCTCGAGCGTGCCTTCCGACTCGATCAGGACGGAGACATCGGCGCGCACTGGGGCGAGGTGCTCTGGTCGCTGGGGCAGAAGGCCAAGGCCCGTGAAGCCTGGAGCCGCGCACTGATCGCCGATCCCGACAACGCCTCTGTGAAGGCCGCCGAGAAGCGTCTCGGGGCCCCGCAGCTGCTCACTCCGGGAGCGGGTACCTCGGTCTGATTCCGATGCGCGCCGTACGCGCGATGCGCGCGCTTGCCCTTGCGGCGATGTGCGCGCTGCTGCTCGCATGCGTCTCCGCGCCAGCGCCGCGCGCCACACCGGGCGCGGCGCCGCCGGCGCGCTCATGGGCACAACGACAGGCACTGCTGCTGCAGGAGGTCGACCACTTCTCGCTGCGCGGCCGTCTCGCCGCGAGCAACGGGCGCGCGGCAGTCAGCGCGGGGCTGCGCTGGCGGCAGCAGGGCACGGACGCAGAGCTCTCGCTGAGCGGGCCGCTCGGTTTCGGCGGGGCGCGCGTACAGCTCGCCGGTGAGCAGCTCGCCATCACCACCAGCGACGGCAGGCAGCTCGTCGGCGCGGCGGCGGATCAGCAGCTCACCACGTTGCTCGGATTCGAACCGCCGCTGCGCAGCCTGCGCTACTGGGTCCTCGGGGTGAACGACCCTCTGCAGAGCGCCGCGCCCTCGCTCGACAATCGGCAGCGCCTCACGCAGCTGCGGCAGGGAGGATGGCGGATCGACTATGATGAATACCTGCCGGTGGCCGGACAGTGGCTGCCCCGGCGCCTCACCGTCTCGCGCCAGGATCTGCGCCTGAAACTCGTGATCGATGCCTGGCAGCTCTAATTCGCCTGAAGCGCCGACCGTGGGCGCGCAGACCGTGAGCGCGCCGAGCGTGGGCGCGGCGAGCGGCAGCACGCCAACCATCGGTGCGCCGGCCATCAGCTGGTGGCCGGCGCCCGCGAAGCTGAATCTGTTCCTGCACGTCACGGGCCGCTACGCAGACGGCTATCACGCGCTGCAGACCATCTTTCAGCTGATCGACCGCTGCGATCGCATCGGGCTCGCGGTGCGCGAGGATGGACGCATCGAACGACACGCCGGGCTCGTGGACGTTCCGCCTGCGAGCGATCTGGCCGTGCGCGCTGCGCGCCTGCTGCAGCAACGCACAGGCACCCGCCTCGGTGCCGATCTGCACGTGCTCAAGCACATCCCGGCCGGCGGCGGCCTCGGCGGAGGCAGCTCGGACGCGGCCACGGTGCTGCTGGCACTGAATCACCTGTGGCGCACGGGCCTGGACCTTCCGACGCTCGCCGAGCTGGGACTGACGCTCGGGGCCGACGTGCCAGTGTTCATCCACGGCGAGAGCGCCTGGGGGGAGGGACGCGGGGAGCGCCTGACCCCCGTACAGCTGCCGCCCCGCTGGTACGTGGTGGTGCATCCGCGTGTCACCGTGAGCACCGCAGAGGTCTTCCAGGCGCCTGAATTGACGCGAAATTCTCCCGTCATCACAATACCCGCCTTTTCGCCGGGCGACTTCGGCGCGGGGCGTGGCAACGCTACACGTAACGTCTGCGAGCCGGTGGTACGCGCACGTTATCCGGTGATCGCCGAGGCTCTCGATTGGCTTTCCGGGCAGCCCGACGCCTCGGGCAGGCCGTTGGCCGCACGCATGACCGGCACGGGCAGCTGTATCTTTGCAGCGTTCGAGCGTTGGGAGGAGGCCGAGCGTATCGCCGCGCGAGTGCCCGATCACTGGAGCAGCTTCGTCGCGCGCGGCCTGCCGCGCTCGCCGTTGCACGCGATGCTGTCGGGTTGAGTGTCGAGCTCGCCGGCGCCGTTCGAGCGCTGGCCGACGACTGGGGTGTCGCCAAGTGGTAAGGCAGCGGGTTTTGATCCCGCCATACGCAGGTTCGAATCCTGCCACCCCAGCCAATCCTCAAGCGTGAGAATAACCCTTGTAGAACAAGGCCTTGCTCGCGACCTGACCACGTCGACTGCCGTGAACGCAGGAGCGCAAAGACGGTGAATTGCTGCCGCTACTGACAGATCTACAGCCAGATTTTCGGTCGGGAGCAAGATCCCCTCATTTACCTTTCGTCGCTGGGACCCCTCGCCAGGCTCCTTCACGGGGGTGGGTACCAGGTTCATCGACCGCCTGATCATTTCGATGTCGGTCTCGACCGATCCTTCTGCCCAAGCGGCATAGGCCCGGAGCATCGTCGCAATGCTGTGCCCGTGCTGCCTGGCGACCCACAGGGCGTTCCTGCCGATCATCAGGTTCCAGCTCACCGACGAATGACGCGCAACATACGGTCGCCGGTAGCGCAGCTTCAGCTCGGATGGCCTAACCAAAGAGCCGAGATTTCTCTATCGATCCTCAGCGCTTGGACGGATCATCGGTGAAGAATCAATCGTGATCTATTGCGTAGTCTTAGTCTCGGCGTTCAGCCGATCGACGGCCGCTCGTGGCAGCTCATCGAGGTGGTTGTGCCCCTGTGCGAGATACGCATTCAGCTTCTGGCGCATGCGCGCGGTCCAGTAGCGCCTGATGTGGGTTGCGATCCCTGCAATGGCTTCCTCCCGCGATTGGATACGGAAATAGTTGCCGATGTCGTTCGCCATGGCAACCAGGCGCTCACCGCTCTCCTGAGTGTGTGACGCTTCAGTCATCGGCTCGCGCCTACTTTACGAATACGTCCGCCTGCTTCAGGAGAGATTCCTGGAGGTTGCGGAAGGTTCTGAAGCGCTTCTGCCATTCAGAGGGCTGGGTCACGCGGGTGACCTCGACCGCCGTGACTTTGTACTCGGGGCAGTTCGTGGCCCAGTCGGAGTTCTCGGTCGTGATGACGTTGGCGCCCGAATCCGGGAAGTGGAACGTCGTGTAAACGACTCCGGGCTGGACACGATCGGTGACCCGGGCGCGCATGACGGTCTCGCCTGCTCGGCTGGCGATGCCGACCCAGTCGCCTTCGACGACTCCCCGCTCTTCCGCATCGTGCGGATGAATCTCGAGCCGGTCCTCCTCATGCCAGCGAACATTCTCCGTGCGCCGTGTCTGTGCGCCGACGTTGTACTGGGACAGGATTCGACCCGTCGTGAGGAGCAACGGATACTTCGCATTGACCTTTTCCCGGGTAGGGATGTATTCCGTGCGCAGGAACTTACCCTTACCGCGCACGAACGTGCCGACGTGCATGGTCGGGGTGCCTTCCGGGTGCTCGGGGTTGCACGGCCACTGCACGCTTCCCAGCCGGTCGATCAGGTCGAAGCTCAGGTTCGTGAAGGTGGGCGTGAGCCTTGCGATCTCGTCCATGATCTGCGATGGATGGGTATAGTTCATGGGGTAGCCCATGGCGTTCGAAAGCAGCTGGGTGATCTCCCAGTCCGCGTAACCCGACTTGGGCTTCATCACCCGTCGCACGCGCGAGCAGCGCCGTTCGGCGTTGATGAAAGTACCGTCCTTCTCGAGGAACGTGGAGCCGGGCAGAAAGACGTGCGCAAACTTGGCGGTCTCGTTGAGGAAGAGGTCCTGAACGATGATGCATTCCATGGACGTGAGCGCGGCCGTGACGTGCTGCGTGTTCGGATCGGATTGCCCGATGTCCTCGCCCTCGATGTAGAGGCCCTTGAACTCCCCATCAAGCGCCGCCTCGAACATGTTCGGGATGCGAAGGCCCGGCTCGGCACGGAGCGTGACGCCCCAGTCCGCCTCGAATGAATGTCGCACGGCGTCGTCCGCAACGTGTCGGTAGCCGGTGAACTCGTGCGGGAAGGATCCCATGTCGCAGGAGCCCTGGACGTTATTCTGACCCCGTAGCGGATTGACGCCGACGCCCTCGCGGCCGAGGTTGCCGGTCGCCATCGCGAGGTTCGCGATGCCCATGACCATAGTCGAGCCCTGGCTATGCTCGGTGACACCCAGGCCATAATAGATTGCGCCGTTACCGGCGGTGGCATAGAGCCGAGCGGCCCCGCGTACCGCAGCGGCTGGTACGCCAGTCACACTCTCCATGGCCTCGGGCGAGTATTTGGGGTCGGCGACGAACGCTCGCCACGCCTCGAAGGAGTCCACCTCGCAGCGCTCGCGGACATAGTCCTCCTCGACCAGCCCCTCGGTCACGACGACATGTGCGATGGAATTGATGAGCGCCACGTTGGTGCCGGGGATCAGGGCGAGGTGGTAGTCCGCCTGCACGTGTGGCGTGCGCACGAGGTCGATACGGCGTGGATCGGCGACGATGAGGTGCGCGCCCTGGCGCAGCCTCCGCTTCATCTGGGATGCGAACACCGGGTGGCCATCGGTCGGGTTGGCGCCGATGACGAAGATCACATCGGCCTTCATGACCGAATCGAAATTCTGCGTGCCCGCTGACTCGCCGATGGTGTTCTTCAGGCCGTAACCGGTCGGCGAGTGGCAGACGCGAGCGCAGGTGTCGACGTTGTTGTTGCCGAATCCGGCGCGCACCAACTTCTGTACGAGGTAGGTTTCCTCGTTCGTGCAACGCGATGAGGTAATGCCGCCGATCGAGTCGCGTCCGTACTTCGCCTGGATGCGCTTGAACTCGCTCGCGGCGTAGCGGATGGCCTCTTCCCAGCCCACTTCCCGCCACGGATCGGTGATTTTCGCGCGGATCATGGGCTTGACGATCCGGTCGGGGTGGGTCGCATAGCCGATCGCAAAGCGTCCCTTGACGCAGGAGTGCCCGTGATTGGCATGGCCGTCCTTGTTCGGGACCATGCGCACGATCTCCTCACCCTTCATTTCGGCTCGGAACGAGCATCCGACGCCGCAATATGCGCAGGTGGTCACGACGCTGTGCTCCGCCTGGCCCTTTTCGATCACGCTGTTCTCGGTCAAGGTCGCCGTCGGGCAGGCCTGCACACAGGCCCCGCACGAGACGCACTCCGAGTCCATCAACGGGTTGTCCTGGCTCGCCGATACTTTAGAGTCGAAGCCTCGAGACTGAATGGTGAGCGCGAACGTACCCTGCTGCTCCTCACAGGCCCGGACGCAGCGCGAGCAGATGATGCATTTGCTCGGATCGAAGGTGAAGTACGGGTTACTCGTATCCTTTTCCGCTTTGAGATGATTAGCGCCTTCGTACCCGTAACGAACATCGCGTAGTCCGACGACGCCCGCGATGTCCTGCAGCTCGCAGTGCCCATTGGCAGGGCAGGTAAGGCAATCGAGCGGGTGATCCGAGATATAGAGCTCCATCACGCCGCGACGCACGTCCGCGATTTGCCTGTTCTGGGTGGTGACCTTCATGCCCTCCGCGACGGGCGTGGTGCAGGAAGCGGGCATGCCCTTCACTCCCTCGATTTGCACCAGGCACAGACGGCAAGAGCCGAAGGCGTCCAACTGATCGGTGGCACAGAGCTTGGGAACCGATATGCCGGCCAGGGCGGCGGCCCGCATAACGGAGGTGCCTGCCGGGACCACCACTTCGCGGTCGTCGATGGTCAGCGTGACCGCCTTTGCCGCATGTATGGCCGGTGTTCCTAGATCTCGTTCCGCAATTGACTGCATGAGGGTGCTCTCGAGCTGTTCAGCCCGCGGCCTTGGTGGCTGCGGGCTTGGCGAAATCCTGATGAAAATGATTCAGCGCTGAGATCACCGGATAGGGCGTCAGCCCGCCGAGTGCACACAGCGAACCGTAGGTCATGGTGTTGCAGAGATCGCGCAGCAGCGACTCCTGCTCGTCCGATTCCTGAC
>JASHSK010000155.1 GCA_030038755.1 Gammaproteobacteria bacterium | reverse complement strand
GCACCACCGTGCCCTGAATCGTCACCGTCTGATCCACCATGTAGGTGGCCGGAAACGAGTGATGCGCCTGCGCCGGCGCACACACCGCCGCACCCAGCAACCCCGCCAGCACCGCGCTGCCCACTACCGCTTTGAACCTCGTCATGCCCCTCTCCTGAAGATGATCGCGCGCCCGCGCACTGTTGTTCTTCGAGGCCTCCCGGATGGGTTCCTCGGTCGCGAACCATAGCATTACCGCGCCGGCACTGCCATCGCCTGCGCACCGCCCCCGCCCCGAGGACCGCGCGCCCGAGAACGCGGGCCACCGCGCAGCCCCCCGCCGTGGGCGCTGCGGCCCTGGCAGCAACAGCCGCAGCGCACCGAGCGGCAAAGCGCGCCTACAGGGCTGCGAAACGCCGCGCGTCCGACGACCAGGAAGGCGCAGCCTCGAGCGCTTCCGGCACCTGCTCGGGCTCGCTGACCACCTGCCACATCTGCAGGTGCCGTTCGTCCATGAAGCGCTCTGTCACGCACAGAGTCAGCAGGTTGGCCAGCGCATCGAAAAACCCGCGCGTATTCACGAGCACGATCGGATTCAGATACAGCCCCAGTCGCTTGAGCGAGATAGCTTCCAGCAGTTCCTCGAGCGTGCCCGAGCCGCCCGGCAGGGCAATCACCGCGGCACTGTGCGCCAGCATCAGATGCTTGCGCGTGCGCATGTCCTCGACCAGCCGGAGGTCAGTCAGACCTTTGTGGCCCCACTCCAGCTCGGCCATGAAGCGCGGCAGAACCCCGACCACCCGCCCGCCACGGCTCAATGCCCCGTCGGCGAGTGCCCCCATCGAGCCCACGGCGCCGCCCCCGTAAATGATCGCCAGGCCGCGCTCGGCGAGCGCGACGCCCAGCCGGTGAGCTGCCTCCCGATAGTCCGGGGGGGCCGTTCGGCTGGAGGCACAGTAGACGCATACCGAGCGCTCGCTGCGCCGCGCCGACACGAGATCGTGGGTGTCACTTGTGCTCATGGCGTACCGCTCATCCGGGACCGCGGGAATGACGATTGACCGATGATGCGCCGTGCGTATGCCGCCGACCACTGTCGGATGGCGCGCCATGACGCCGCCACGCGCCACGCGCCACCGCCACGCGCCACGCGCCACGCGCCACGCGCGGCAGGGTCGCAGGAGAATTAAATCGTGTTCAGGCCGATCGCACGCTGATGCACCATCAGTGCGGCCATGACCGCAAGCGCGGCGCTGCGGCGACAGGACCTTCGGAGCATCAGACCGGGGCGTGGGCACGTTAAGCAATATTTAAGTGACCGGAAGACTCCAGCGGGCAGGATTTGCGTCGGCTCGTCCCCGCGTAATAATCCGTTCTTCGGTCTGCGCCCGTGCTACGCGCTTCGAACCTCCCCGGGGCCTGAAGCGTGAGGCACAAAGGAGCTCGAGGATCATGCCCATTCGCGAGCCTGTTGCAGAACCGCGCGGGTGGCCATCAAGACTGCGGCGGCGGCCTCGGTTGCTCCCGGCGGCTGCGCTGCTGGCGGCGGTTACACTGTTCGCGGCCGTGCCATGGAACTTGTCGGCACAGCCTCCGCCGACAGCTCAGCCTCCACCGACTGTCCAGCCTCCGCCAACCCCGACCTACACACCGCAATCTCCGGAGCAGCTGCAGCAATTGGTCGCCCCCATTGCACTCTATCCGGATCCGCTGGTCGCCGAGGTGCTGGCGGCCTCCACCTTTCCCGAGCAGGTCGTCGAGGCCGACCGCTGGCTGCAGGCCAACCCGGGCCTGACGGGAGAAGCTCTCGCCCAGGCGGTGAATCAGCAGTCCTGGGACGCGAGCGTCCGGGCACTCACCGCCTTCCCGGCGGTGCTCGGAAACATGGACAGGAATCTGTCCTGGACTTCCTCGCTCGGCGACGCCTACTACAACCAGCCGCAGGATGTGATGGCCGCCATCCAGACGATGCGCCAGCGTGCCGCGGCTGCCAATAATCTGCAGAGCAACTCGCAGGAGGTCGTGAGCACGGAAGGGTCGGACATCGAGATCGAACCGCAGGACCCGGACGTCGTTTATGTCCCCGCGTACGATCCGTGGATCGTTTATGGAGATCCGGTGCTCGCCTGGCCGGGGTGGTATGCGTACCCGGGAATCTGGTTCGACGGTCCGTACCTCTCGTTCGGCGTCGGGATTCCGCTGGGCATCTTCTCGGACTTCCCGTGGGGCTGGTCGCACTGGGGATTCAACTGGCGCCGCCACGTCGTGCTCTTCGATCACGCGCAGTACTTCTCGCACAGTGTCACATTCTTCAACCGGCGCAACTTTTATGGCGGCGCGGGAGCACGCGGCGCCTTTCGCCCCGGCGCGGCCGGCTTCGGCTCGGCAGCGCCCCGGCCTTTCGGTGGAGACGACCGGGCTGCGCGCGGCTACGCCGCGCCTCGCGGGCAGATCGGCGTTCGCTCCGGCGCCTTCAGCAATTTCAGCTCCGGCGGAGACACGCGGGGTTTTGCCGCGAGAGGACGCAGCAGCTTCGGCGGCGGCGGCTTTGGCGGCGGGGGATTTCGCGGCGGCGGCGGGGCACCTCGCGGAGGCGGGCGGGGGCGGTGACGCAAGGTTTGTGGAGTTTCTGGAGACGGAGAGCCGTATGAGGCAACCAATCGACAGATCCGGCACCGACAGGCCGGGCCTCGCGCGAGCACGGCGGACACCCGTTCTCAAGCTCGCGCTGATCACGGCTTCGCTCGCCGCGGGGCTGGGCCTCGGGGCCAGCTGCCTCGCCCAGCAGCCGGGGCAGAAGACCTTCGACTCGCCGGCAGCGGCCGCCAGCGCGCTCTTCACCGCGGTACGCGACAGCGACGAGCAGGCACTGCTCGCGATCCTCGGATCGAACGGCAATCGCATCGTTTCTTCGGGAGACAGCGCGGAGGATGCCGATGACCGCGCCAACTTCGTGGCCAAGTACGATCAGATGCACCGCCTGGCGACGGAGCCGGACGGGACCCTCACGTTGTACGTCGGCGCGGAAAACTGGCCGATGCCCATCCCCATCGTACGCGCGGGGCGAGCCTGGTATTTCGACACCACGGCGGGCGAGAGGGAAATCCTGTACCGGCGTATCGGCCGCAACGAGATTTCGGCCATGCGGGTTCTCGAGGAACTCGTCGGCGCGCAACAGGAATACAGGTCGATGCGCCACGAGTATGCGCGCCACATCTTCAGCACTCCCGGCATGCACGATGGGCTCTACTGGAAGGCGGCGCCCGGCGAGCACGAGAGTCCCATCGGGCCGCTGGTCGCGGCGGCGGCCGCGGCAGGCTATACCGAGGGCCGGGGATCGGGCCACCCGACCGCGTATCGCGGCTACTACTACCGAGTCCTCACACGCCAGGGCACGAGCGCCCCGGGCGGCGCCCGCAGCTATCTGGTCGGCGACCGGATGTCGGGCGGCTTTGCCTTCGTGGCCTACCCGGCCGAATACCGATCCTCCGGTGTGATGACCTTCATCGTCGGTGAGAACGGCGCCGTCTATCAAAAGGATCTCGGGCGAAACACCGATAGAGTCGCCAGAGCCATGGGCGCCTACGACCCTGATCGCAGCTGGCAGAGAAGCGACGCGGAGCAGACGCAGGCGGGCACGCAGCCGGGCAGATAGTGTAGCCGCCGCTCGGTCACTGACCGTAGAGACGGGAGGCCGCCAGCGCGGGGGTAGAATTCCCGCATGAGCA
>JASHSK010000154.1 GCA_030038755.1 Gammaproteobacteria bacterium | reverse complement strand
GCCGCCCGTGCGCGCGGGCACCGAGGCTGCGAACGCCGGCTGACCCCCCGCTCGGAGCGCTTGCTACACGCGATCGCTACTGTTAAGCGTTGTCAAGAGCCCTCGCCCGCGCGACGGCGGGAGTAAGCTCTGGCGGCTGCAGAGGCTGCGGGGCCTGCAGCGGCGCAATCGTTGCGGAGACACGAGCGGGTCGCTTCATAGAGGATCTACACATGACGAGCGAGGACAAGAGCCCTAATTCCGAGGTGGCTTGGCCGGAGGATCACTCGCGACGCGAGTTTGTAGCCTTGTCGGCGGCCGCGAGTCTGGCGATCAGTGCCGGCACGGCATCGGCCGCAGAGCATGCGCACGCGCGCGCGATGCACGTCGTCGAAAAGGACGTCGACATCCAGACCGCCGACGGCACCTGCGACGCGGTGTATATTCATCCGGCCACAGGCAAGCACCCCGGCGTCATCATCTGGACGGACATTTTTGGTCTGCGTCCGACGTTCCGCGGCTTTGGGCGGCGCCTCGCGGCCGAGGGCTACTCGGTGCTCGTCCCCAATCCGTTCTATCGCACGCAGAAGGCGCCTGTGATCGAGGAGAGCCAGATTGCGGCGTTCAATTTCCGCGATCCGGCGAATCGGCCGAAGATGGCGGCCTGGACCGGACCTATCAACAAGGCCGGCGCGATCGAGTCCGACGCCAAGGCACACGTGGGCTGGCTCGACATGCAGCCCGAAGTCGACACCGATCGGAAGATGGGCGTGCAGGGCTACTGCATGGGCGGTCCGCTGGTGTTCAAGACCGTCGCCTCTCAGTCCGATCGCATCGGGGCCGGTGCGACCTTTCACGGCGGCGGTCTGGTGTCCGAAGACAAGGACGGCACCGTCAAACCCGACAGCCCGAGCAACCTGATCCCGCAATTCCACGCGCAGATGTACATCGCGATCGCCGCGAGCGACGATAAGACGCAGCCTGATGCCAAGGACAAGCTGAAGGCAGCGCTCATGGCCTCGCAGGATCCGAAGGTGCAAATGTCCACGGTGGTGGTGTACACCGGCATGGCGCATGGCTGGACGGTTCCAGACATGCCGCACGGACCGGATGGCACGCCCATCTATAACAAGACCGAGGCCGACATCGCCTGGCGGCATCTGCTGACGCTGTACAAGGGCAACCTCGCCTGAGTGCAACGCGCCTCCCGAGGTCAGTGATCGAGGCAGATAGAGAAGCGGCGCCCTGCGCCGCTTCTTTTTTTCGCGCTGTGGCGCGCCCGGCCTGACCTCCGGCCTGCACCCTCGGGGGAATTCATTCATGGCACCGGTTGCACGGGAAGTGGCGCGTGGCGTTTAAATTTCACCGCAATACCGATGAGCTCGTGGCCAGCCACGACATCAACGTCACGCCGTTCATCGACGTCATGCTCGTACTGTTGGTCATCTTCATGGTGGCCGCACCGCTGGCGGTCGTGCACATGCCGGTGGATCTGCCGGTGTCGCACGCCGCGCCCTCGCCGCCCAGCGAGCCCGTGATGCTGATCGTGCAGCGCGACCTGCAGCTGTCGCTGAACGATATGCCCGTGGCTCGCGCACAGCTCACCTCGGCGCTGGCGCGCACGACGCACGGGAACCCGGAGACGCGCATCTTCGTGCGCGCCGACGAGAGCGTACGCTACGGCGACCTGATGGGTGTGATGGATCTGCTGCGCGCGGCAGGCTATGACAAGGTGGCCCTCGTCAGCCGCCAGCTGCCGTGAGCTCCGGCGCGCCTCTACCGGGTTGCGGACTGACGGGGAGCCGTGCGGTTGCCTGGGAAGTCGGCCATGAGCAGATGGGTCATCGTATGCACATAGCGCAGCTTTCCGTTGACCACGCGGAACATATGACTGTCGGCCGGTTCGCCGCGGGCACCCGGGCCGCCGGCGCCGAAGGTGCAGAACACCTGCACCGTGCCGAGCACCGGGTCCACGACGAAACGGCGATTGGCGATGTTGACCCCGCTGGGAACGCCCACCGCACAGCTGTCCGAGGGTAAGCCCTTACCCAGATAGGCACCGCCTTCGGTGCGCTCACAGGGCATGCCCCACGGCACCAGATCTGTTTTCCCCTCGAGGAAGGCATCCAGATAGGCGTTGGCCGCGGCGACGAGCGTGGCGCGAGAATCGCGCCGGTCCGCGGGAATGGGTCCCCAGTTCTCCGCGGAGGCGTACTTGCGGTAGGCGTCAGCGTTGAACAGCCAGTACCCGGTGGTGGTCCACAGAATCTCGATCTCCGCGATCTTGTCGTGGTTGACGCGCAGACGCGTACCAAACACGTAGGGCGCGGCCTTGTCGGTCACGATGGACTCCGTGAACGACTGACACTCAGCGGTATCGAAGATGCTGTGCCGATGGTCGATCTTCATCGGCTTGGTGATGAAGCCCTTATGAATGTCAGCAGCGGCGGCATTCTCCCAATAGCCGACACCCTGCGCGAGGGGCAGGCCGGAAATATCCCCGCTGGTCTGCGCGGCGATATATAGATCAGTAGCCTGCTGCAGTCCCGCTCGAGTACAGGACACCGCCGCGTGACCGAGTGACGGAATCAGTAACACGCTCAACGCGAGTCCGAGATAGACCAGAGTGATGCGCTTCATGCGATGCCCCCCGTGCTGGTTGTCACCCGCCGCCGCCCAGCAGGCCTCCGCGACACCTGCGCGGAAGTGTAGACCAAGGCGGCGACGGCGGGGCGGCACGATTTGCCGCAGCCTCTCGCCCGAGGGATCATCGGCGTTACGGCTGTCACGCGGCCGCACCAGTCACCATTCGCCGCGGGGAGTCACATGCGACCCCATACGCCCAATACCCGGGAAACCACCATGACCACCAGAGGCACCGCCGGCACATTCGCCCGCGCACTGCTGGCCAGCGCAGTCCTGGGCCTGGTGCTGGGAATTCACCCGGCCCACCCAGCTGATCCGTCCGCCGCCGGCGCACCGGCGGCAACCGCGCCGGCTGCGGGCACTCCCGCGGCCGGCACACCGGCAGCCGGCACACCGGCAGCCAGCGCACCGGCGCCTGACGCAACGGCAGCCGCGTCAACCAGCCCGTCGGCCGCAGATCTGCAGCGTGCCTATGCGATCCTGCACGCGGCGCGCTTCGTGGACCTGACGCACGCGTTCGGGCCCGACTCGCCGCACTGGAAAGGCTTCGCACCCGAATCCGTAACCACGTTGTACACGATCGCCAGGGACGGGTTTCACGTCGATGAGTTCTGCCATCCAGGGCAGTGGGGCACGCATGTCGACCCTCCGGCGCATTTCCATGACGGATTGAAGACGGTCGACCAGATCGACCCAAGCCAATTCCTGTTGCCGCTGGTGGTGCTGGATGTGCATACCCAGGTCGCGCACAACCCCGACTATGTCGTCACGATGGATGACGTGCGGGCCTGGGAAGCGAAGCACGGATCCATCCCCGCCGGTGCGTTCGTCGCGCTGCGCACCGACTGGTCCAAGCGCTGGCCGGATCAGGCGGCCATGCAGAACGCCGATGCTCAAGGGGTGCTGCACTATCCCGGATGGAGCATGGCGGTGCTGCAGTATCTGTACGAGCAACGGCATATCACCGCCTCCGGCCATGAAACCACGGACACCGATCCGGGGGTGGCCGTGACGCGCAACGATTATTCGCTCGAAAGCTACGTGCTTGGCACGAACCACTTCCAGATCGAGCTGCTCGCCAATCTGGATCAGGTTCCGGAGGCGGGTGCGCTGGTGATGGTGAGCTTTCCCAAACCCGAGAACGGCAGCGGCTTCCCGGCGCGCGTGGTCGCGATCGTGCCGCGCTCATGAGGCGATAGCGTGGCACCAGAACTGCAGACGCCGCGGTTGCTGCTGCGTCCGCCGCGTCGCGAGGACTTCGATGCGTGGGCAGCGCTGATGGGCCATGTCGAGACGGCCCACTTTATCGGCGGAGTGCAGCCGCGTGCGGTGGCCTGGCGCGGCTTCATGACAGTGGCGGGCGCCTGGCACCTCGACGGCTATGGCATGTTCTCGGTGATCGAAAAAGCCACGGGACGGTGGATCGGGCGCGTCGGGCCCTGGGCGCCGGAAGGTTGGCCCGGCACGGAGATCGGCTGGGCGATCAGCCGCGACTGGTGGGGTCGCGGGTATGCGACCGAAGCCGCCATCGCAACGATCGACTGGGCCTTCACCACGCTGGGATGGAGCGAAATCATTCATGCGATCGCTCCCGACAACATGGCCTCGCAGGCCGTGGCGCGCAAGCTCGGCTCCCGCAATCGGGGCCCGGGGCGCCTGCCTCCGCCCGCCGACGTGACGGTGGACATCTGGGCTCAGAGCCGCACCGCATGGGATGCGCGGCGAGCGGCGAGCGGCGCGCCGGCTTGATCGCCAGCCCCGCTGTCCAGCCGGCGGATGCGCCGCCGCCTCGCTGTTGCCCCCGCGGCATCGCGGGTGGACAATTTCTCCCGCACACGCGTGGGCCGACAGCGGCAGCATTTGGCATGGCGACTTTCCGCGTCCTCATGGGCGTTCTGATCGGCGTTCTGATCGGCGCGTTCTGCGCCGCGCCGCTGCCTGCGCAGGGGACCTTCCGCGCACGGCGTTCCCCGGGCGACAGCTTCGATATGCAACGCAGCGCCACGGCGCAGGTCACGGTGCGGGACTTTCACCTCGACGTCCCGCATACGTGGTTTTACGCCTGGTCGTTCGACGCAGCCGGCAATCGGCGTGTCATGGGTTTCGAGAGCGCCGCCTCGCAGATCCTGATGCACCGCTACGGCTGGACGCAGCAATCGCTCGCCCCTGGAGAGCGCGTGACCGTCGAGTTTCATCCATTCCTCAACCCGAGTCT
>JASHSK010000153.1 GCA_030038755.1 Gammaproteobacteria bacterium | reverse complement strand
GTGCCGCAGCTGGCACCCTGGGCGGCGCTGGCGCATGTGGATCTGCAGGGGCGGGCGACGCTGCAGGGTCGCCTGCAGAGCCGGCCGCAGGCCCAGTCGCTTCAGCAGCTATCGGTCTCGGCGGCCTTCGACCTGTCCGGTGGAGATGCACGCTATACGCGGCTGCTCGCGCCGCACGCCAAGCTCACGGCCGACCTGGCGTACGGCGGCGGGCGTCTGCGTCTGCAGCGCGCCCAGCTCGACGCGGCGCACCTGACGGCCAGCGCCTCGGGGCAGTTGGATCAATCCCGCCTGAACGTGAGCTGGCAGTGCTCGCTGCCGGATCTTGCGGCCGTGGTCTCGGGTGTGACCGGCCCGCTCTCTGCACAAGGCCAGCTGCAGGGGCCGCTGTCGCAGCTGAGCGTCGTGGCGAGCGCCGACACGGGTGTGCGGGTGCATCGCGCCACGGGCATGCTGCACCTCGCGCTGCAGGCGGGTGGGCTGCCGCGCCAGCCGAGCGGCAGCCTGCAGGTGGACGGCATGCTCGACGGCGCGCCGCTCGCGCTGCAGGCCAATGTGCAGCGCTCCGATGGCATGCTTCTGGCGCAGATCCAGCAGGGTACCTGGCGCAGCGCACAGCTCTCGGGGTCGCTACGGATGGGAGCGGGTGGATCTGCGCCGCAGGGCCAGGTGGCATTGCGCATGACGCGGCTGGCGGACCTGGATGCGCTTCTGGGCGAGCAGCTGACCGGCGGCCTTGCCGGCACGGTCGGCCTGACGCTGCGCGACGGGCACAGCGTGGCGCAGCTGCAGCTGCAGGGGCAGAACGTCGGGCTGCCGACGCAGCAGCTCTCACAGCTGCAGCTCGCCGGCACCATCGAGGAGCCGCTGAGCGCCCCGCAACTGGCCCTGGCGGTGATGGCCAGCGCCACGCTGCGTGGCAGGCCGGCGCAGCTGTCGGCCACGGTGCATGGGGCGCCCTCGACGCTGCAGCTGCACGCGCAGGCCAGCACCGGCGGCGGCGGTGCCACTGCCACGCAGCTCAGCGCCGATGCGATCTGGCATGGCGGTCCCGAACAGCTCGAGCTGACCGCGCTCAACGGGCGATATCGCAATGAGACCCTGCGGCTGCTGGCACCGGCCGTCGTCTCGTTCGCCGGCGGAATCAGCGTCGATCAGCTGCGTCTCGCGGTACCGCCGGCGCAATTGCAGCTCTCGGGCCGCTTCACGCCGCAGCTGGCGCTGCATGCCTCGGTGCAGGGGCTGGCCGCGGCGCTGCTGGGCGCCGTGTATCCGCCGTTTCGCGACCTGCAGCCGCGCGGTAACGCCACCGCGCAGCTGGCTCTGCAGGGCAGCCTGACGCAGCCGACCGGTACCTTCAGCTTCTCGGCCACGGGGCTGCGCTCGGCCAGCGGTGCGGTCGGCGGACTGCCGGCCGCGGCCATCAGGATCAATGCGCGCCTGTCCGGTGGCAGCGCCGATCTGGACGTCGCCATGGACGCCGGCACGCATATGCAGTTGCGCGCCAGCGGCCGCGTGCCGCTGCGCGCCGACGCACCGATGGCGCTGAAGGTCGCGGGCAACATGGATCTGAGCCTGGCCAATCCCGTGCTCGAGGCCAATGGAGAGCGCCTGCTCGGGCAGCTCGACATGCAGGGGCAGGTCGGCGGCACGCTCCTGGCCCCGCAGGCGCGCGGGCAGCTCACGATCAGCAACGCGAATGTGCAGGACTTCGCGCGCGGACTGAGCATCACGGACCTGAACCTCGCATTGCAGGCCGACGGCTCGCAGGTGCGTCTCACGCGCATGAGCGCGAAGGCCGGGTCGGGCACGCTGTCGGCGAGCGGTGGCATCGACCTTGCCGCCCCGGGGCTGCCGGTGCACTTCTCGCTGACCGGCCACCACGCGCAGCCGCTGCGCAGCGATCTGCTGACCGCGGACCTGGATCTCGACCTCGCCGCCACCGGTACGCTGGTGCCCCGCGAGCTCAGTGCCTCCGGCACACTGCACGTCAACAAGGCGACCATCAACATTCCCAATGCGCTGCCGCCGAACGTTCCGGTGCTCAACGTGGTGCGCCCGGGCCAGCAGCCGCCCGCGCCGCAGGCCCTCCAGCCGCTGCTCGCCATGCTCAACTTCACCGTCAATGCACCCAACGGCATCTTCGTGCGCGGCCGCGGGCTCAACGCGCAGGTCGGCGGCACGTTGCACGTCACGGGCAACAGCAGCGCTCCGAGCATCGCCGGCGGCTTCGATCTGATCAATGGCACGCTGGATATGGCCGGCTCGACGCTGACGTTCAACAGCGGGCGCGTGAGCTTCAACGGTACCGGGCTGCGTCACCGCATCGATCCGACACTGGACTTCGTGGCCGCCACCTACAGCGGCGGCTATCAGGTGTCGATCACCGTCGGCGGCTACGCCGATGCGCCGACGATCCAGCTCAGCAGTACGCCGGTATTACCCCAGGATGAGATCCTGGCACGGCTGCTGTTTGGCGAGAGCGTCGCGCAGCTCTCGCCGCTGCAGATCGCCGGCGTGGGCGCGGCGCTCGTGACCCTGACCGGCGCGGGCGGCGGCGGCAGCAGCTTCAATCCGATCACGACCGTGCAGCGCGCGCTGGGGCTCAATCGTCTGGTGATCAACAGCGGTACGGGCGCGACCGGCAGCACGGCGGCGGCCGGTACCACGGCCTCTCAGGCCAACACCGGTACCACCATCGAAGCCGGCCGCTACCTCACCAACCGCATCTACGTGGGCGCCAAACAGAGCACCAACGGCTTCACGCAGGCGCAGGTGCAGGTGGATCTCACCCGCAGCTGGAAGCTGCAGACCACGGTGAGCACCGGCGGAGGGACCGTGCAGGGCGTGACCCCCGAGAACGACCCGGGCAGCAGCATCGGGATGAGCTACCAGTTTGAGTTCTAGGCTGCGTCGCCGACGACCTCGCGCATGAGCGTGCAGCACAGTGCCGGTCTGCTCGCCTACCGGCGACGCGCCGACGGCGCGCTCGAGGTACTGCTGGTACACCCGGGAGGTCCGTATTGGGCGCGACGTGATGCGGGCGCGTGGTCCATCCCCAAGGGAGAGCAGGGCGCCGGGGAAGACGCTCAGCAGACGGCACAGCGCGAATTCTTCGAGGAGACGGGTTGGTCGCTGCACGGGCCGTTCCTGGCGCTCACGCCACGGCGCCAGAAGAGCGGCAAGTGGATCAGCGCCTGGGCGGTGCAGGCGCCGGAGCTGGATCCCGCACAGCTGCGCAGCAACCGCTTCTCGATGGAGTGGCCGCCGCACAGCGGCGTACGGCGCGAGTTTCCGGAGGTGGACCGCGCCGCCTGGTTCCTGCTGCCCGAGGCGCATGAGAAGCTGATCGCCGGACAGCGCGGGTGGCTGCCGGAGCTCGCGCAGAAGCTGGCCGTTCAGGGCGTGGTCGCATAACGACGCGCGTCGCGGCGCCGCAGCGGCGCTGCACCAAACTCGTGCGCAGCGCGGTTTGCGCAGCTCTTTCTCTATAATCAGGGCAGTTCCGCCACATTCCATTTTCGCAGTGCGGTCACTTCAACCGATGTCGCCACCGGCCAATCCCATTCCCGGCCGATGATCAATCTGCTGTACCGCCTGTACGAGCGCCGGCTGGCGCGCGAGGTGCGCCGTGGTGGGCGTGGACCGGAGCATATCGCGCTGATCCTGGACGGCAATCGGCGGCACGGGGAGCGCTACGGCGTGCGCGATCCGCGTGCCATTTATGCGCTCGGGGCGCACAAGCTCGATGAGGTGCTGGAGTGGTGCGCGGCGTTGAGCGTCCCCGCGGTCACGCTGTGGGTGTTGTCGACGGACAACTTCGGCCGCCCGGTCGAACAGGTGGACGGCATCCTGGCGGCCATCGCCACGAAGCTGCAGGCCCTGGCGGTGGATCCCCAGATCCACTGCCGGCGCGTGCGCATCCAGGCGATCGGCCAGCTCGAGCTGCTGCCCGAAGCCACCCTCGCGGCGATCCGTGCTGCGCAGGAGGCGACCGCGACGTATGACGGCATGGTGCTGACGGTGGCCGTCGCCTACGGCGGGCGTGCGGAGATCGTGGACGCGGTGCGCGCTCTGCTGGGCAGCAAGCGCCGCAACGGCGCCACGCTCGATGAGGCCATCGAGTGCATCGATGCCGAGGCCATCAGCCGTCATCTCTATATGGCCGACATGCCGGACCCCGACCTCATCATCCGCACCAGCGGCGAAGTGCGGCTGTCGGGTTTCCTGCTGTGGCAGAGCGCGTACAGCGAATTCTATTTCTCGGACGTGTACTGGCCGGCCTTCCGCAGGATCGACCTGCTGCGCGCGATCCGCGCCTACCAGCAGCGGCGACGTCGCTTCGGGGGGTAGAATAGGCCCCCCGGATCAAAGAGGTGCAGCGATGAACCACAGGAGTCGTCTGCCCCGTGTGCTACTGATTGGACTCGGCGCAGCCGTGGTTGCGGCTGCCACGAGTGCGGCAAGCCCGGCGGCCGCCGCAACCTCCGCAGCCGCCGCAACCTCGGCAGCTACCGCAACCTCCGCGGGAGCCGCAACCTCCGCAGCCGCCGATGCGTCGCCGGCAGAATCATCCGCCCAGCACATCCAGGTCCTGGTGCGCGATGCGAACGCGTACTGGACGCAGGAGATGCGTGCGCTGCGCTCGTCGAGCTACGACACGCCCGATCTCACGCTCTTCAGTGGAGCAGTCAGCGGCGCGTGCATGTCCGGGCAGCCGCTGATCGGCCCGTTCTACTGTCCGAATGACGAGCGCATCTACCTGGATCAGGATTTTCTCGGTCAGGTCGCGCAGCGCGCCGGTGCGGCCGCCGATCTGGCGCTCGCCTACATCGTCGGGCATGAGTTCGGAGAGCACGTGCAGGCGCTGGTGGGCACCACCGCGCTGGTGGAGCAGGCGCGCGCGAGCAGTACGGCCGCCCTGTCGGCCCGCACCTGGGCGACGGCGGAGCTGCAGTCGGATTGCTACGCAGGTTTGTGGGTGCGCTGGGGATTGATGCAGGGGATGATCAAGGCCGGCGACACCTCTGCAGCACTGGCCGCCGTCGCGGCCGTCAGCCAGGCACTGCAGGCGCACGCTCCCAAGGGCGCGGCCATGGTCGATCCCATACAAGGCTACGGGACGGCGGCCCAGCGCCTGAAATGGCTGCAGCGCGGCCTCAACAGCGGCAACTTCAACGACTGCGACACCTTCGGCGCGGAAGCCGCCGGGACGCTGTGAAGCCGCCGGTACGATTTCGAACGATTCGAATAAGCATCAGCCTGGGGGGGTTCCATGACGCGTACAGGGGCAAAGATCATGAAGATCGTCCTGGCCACCGCAGTGGCCATCGCGGCCCTCGTGTGCGCGCCGCTGGCCGGTGCGGCGACCTGCGAGGGGCTGGCCTCAGTGAAGGTGCCGCACACCCGGATTCTCTCGGTGCAGAGCGTGGCGGCGGGCGCCTTTCAGCCGCCGCCGGGTCCGGCGGGGCCGGCCGGCTTTGCGCCGCCGCGCTACGACGATCTGCCGGCCTTTTGCCGTGTGCAGGCGAGCGCCCGTCCGAGCAGCGACTCCGATATCCGCATCGAGGTCTGGCTGCCCGTGCCCTCCGCCTGGAACGGCAAGCTGCGCGGGACGGGTAATGGAGGACTCGGAGGAGGAACGGGGGCCAGTCCGCGTGCGCTGAGCGCTGCCATGCGCGGCGGTTATGTGTCCGTGGGCACCAACACCGGGCATCAGGGCGACTCGAGCTACGCGATCGATCATCCCGAGCAGATCAAGGATTTCGGCTATCGATCGGCCCACGAGATGACGCTGACGACCAAGGCGCTGATGCGGGCCTACTACGGCCGCGGGCCACGCCTGTCGTACATGGCCGAGGAGGGCGGTGGCACGATCGCGGCGCTCAGCGAAGCACAGCGCTATCCGGCCGATTACAACGCGATCGCGGCGACCGGCATGGCCTCCTACCTCACGCACCATGTGTTTGGTCAGATGTGGGACTGGCAGGCGGTGCACGTGACGCCCGGGAGTTTCATACCACCGGCGAAGTACGCGGTGCTGCATGCGGCAGCCCTCGCGGCCTGCGATGCGGCCGATGGTCTCAGGGACGGCATCATCGGCGACCCGGAGCACTGTCATTTCGATCCGTCGGTGACGCTCTGCAGGGGCGCGGACGCACCCGACTGTCTCACCGCGGCGCAGGTCGAGGCCGCACGCAAGCTCTATCGGGGCCCTTACAACCCGCGCACGCACGTATCCATCTACTCGCCGCTCTATCCCGGCAGCGAGCTCGGCTGGGGGATGCTGGTCGGGCCGCCCAAGCCGTTCCAGATCTCGCTCGACTTCTTCAAGTACTACGTGTTCAGGAATCCGGACTGGGACTACCAGACCCGGCCCGTCAACTACGACAGTGACGTCGCCCTGGCCGATGCGCCCAGAAATCTGCCGACGGACGCGGTGGATCCGGATCTGAACGCGTTCTTCGATCGGGGCGGCAAGCTGCTGCTGATCGGAGGCTGGAACGACGCCGCGGTACCACCGCGCGTCGCGGTGGACTACTACAAGGCCGTCGTCGCCAGGGTGGGGGCACGCAAGGTCAGACAGTCGATGCGATTCTTCATGGTTCCGGGCCTGGGGCACGGCCTGGGTACGAACGGCGCCGAGAATTTCGACGCCGACCCCATGGCCCTGCTGGTGCAATGGGAGGAGCACGGCGTCGCACCCGATCAGCTGATCGTGACGCACTACAAGAACGGCGTCGAGGTCGGCAGGCGCCTCGTGTGCCAGTACCCGCTGATCGCCTACTACGGTGGCGGCGGCAATACCGAGGATCCGGCGAGCTACAGCTGTAAAAGGAGCGCTGCGGATTAGCCGGACTTCGCGCGCGAAATCCGGCCAGGCGATGAGCCTGATGAGCTGATGAGGCTGACGAGCTGATGAGCCTGACGATCAAGCCCATCCTGCCGAGGTTCGGTGCCGAGCTGTCCGGCGTCGATCTGACCGGCGCGCTGGATGAGGCCACGCGCGCCGCGATCATCCAGGCGCAGAACACCTACGGGGTGACGGTGTGGCGCAACACCGGGCTCGATGACGAGAGCCACATCGCCTTCAGCCACATCTTCGGCCACGTCGAGCTCGCGCCGCGGTTGCCGGATGGGGTCTACCGGCACGCGCACCGCGAGCTGTTCGATGCGAGCAACCTCGACGCTCGCGGAGAGATCATCCAGGACGAGCTGTTGCGTCTGCATAAGCGCGGCGACCGGCTGTGGCACACCGACTCCTCGTTCATGGAGCTGCGTTCGGCGCAGTCGCTGCTGCTGTGTCACGAGGCACCGCCGGCCGGTGGACAGACGTGGTTCGCCGACACGCGCAGCGCCTACGAGGATCTGCCGCAGGCGATGAAGGAGCGCATCGAGCCGTTGCAGGCGACCCATTCGCTGTGGTGGTCGCGCAGACGCGCCGGCTTTCCGCTCACCGAGGAGGAGATCGACGCCAGGCCGCATGCCCGCCATCCGCTGGTACACGTGCACAAGGGCTCGGGCCGCAAGGCGCTGTACGTCGCCGCCCACGCGCGCGACATCGTCGGGATGTCACGCGAGGAGGGCAGGGCGCTGCTTGCCGAGCTGATTGATTTCTCCACGCAGCCGCAGTACGTGTTCAACATCTCGTATCGGCCCGGGGACCTGGTGATCTGGGACAATCTATGCTCGATGCATCGCGGCGGCGACTATGACGACACGCATCATCGGCGCGACATGCGCCGCACGACCATCCGCGAGGCCCCCGCGCCCGCTGTTCCCGACGATCCCTTTACGGATCTGTTCCGCGCCTCCGGTCGCAGGTGACCCGAGGGCCCGCCCCGCTGCTGAGTGCCCTCGGTCAGAGCAGCTTCGTCATCTCGGAGAAGCCCGAGGCGGCCAATCTCGTGAAGCTGAGCGGCAATTTCCTCACCGCGACCATCATCGAATCCCTCGGTGAGGCGCTCGCCCTGATCAGCCGCGGCGGCATCGGTCGCAAGGCGTACCTGGAGTTTCTCATTTCGACGAACGTGGCCAGCGTGGTCCATGACCGCTTCCTCAGCCTGCTGGCCAGGGGAGGCGAGCAGCTGGACTGGTCGGCCGTCGGGGGCCTGGCGGCGGCAGACGCGGGAGTCGACGCAGCGCTGACGAGACAGCTCGGCACGTCCGCACACTGACCGCGCAGAGCACTCACGGGGAGCACTCACGAACGGCACTCACGAAGGGCATTCACGAGGGGCATTCACCATGGAACAGATCCAGCTCGGCAGCTCGGGCGTGACCACATCGCGCATTGGTCTGGGGACGTGGGCGATCGGTGGATGGATGTGGGGTGGCACCGACGAACAGGAATCGATCGCGACCATTCGGGCGGCGGTGGAGCGCGGAGTGACCCTGATCGATACGGCGCCGGTGTATGGGTTCGGTCGCTCCGAGGAGATCGTAGGCAAGGCGCTGGCCGCCGACGGACTGCGTGCGCGGGTACAGATCGCGACCAAGGTGGGAATCAACTGGCGGGACGGCAAGCCGTATCGCGACGCCCGACCCGCGCGCATCCGCAAGGAGATCGAGGATTCGCTGCGCCGCCTGCGCACCGACTTCATCGATCTCTATCAGGTGCATTGGCCGGACCTGGAGACTCCGATCGCAGAGACGGCCGGTATACTGGAAGAGCTGCGCCGCGAGGGCAAGATCCGGGTGATCGGCGTCAGTAACTTCAGCCCCGCACAGATGTCGAGCTTTCAGGCCGTGGCGAAACTGGATGCGGTGCAGTCGCCCTATAACCTCTTCGAGCGCGAGATCGAGGCGGATGTGCTGCCGTATGCACGCAGCGCCGGATTGACCGTGCTGAGCTACGGGGCGCTGTGCCGCGGGCTGCTGTCGGGCCGCATGACACCGACCACGACCTTCGAGGGGGATGATCTTCGCAACGTGGATCCGAAATTTCAGGGTACCCGCTTCCGCGAATATCTGGATGCGGTCGAAGAGCTGAAGGCCCTGGCGCACCGGCGCTTCGATCACTCCGTGCTGGCACTCGCGGTGCGCTGGGTGCTCGATCAGGGACCCACGATCGCACTGTGGGGCGCCAGGCATCCGGGACAACTCGATCCGATCGAGCAGATCGAAGGATGGCACCTCGACCAGAGCGCCAGAGACGAGATAGACGCGATCCTCAAGCGCTGCGTCGTGCACCCCGCTTCCCCGGAGTTCATGGCGCCACCGGATGTGCGCCCACCGGAGGCGCAGCTCAGTGGCCGTCAGCCGGTCTGATATCCGGAACCCGGCTGGCCACCTGCGTCATGAAATCGATGAAGGCCCGGATCTTGACCGGCAGGTATTTGCGGCTGACGTAGACGACGTACAGCGTCGCCTCCTGGATGGGGTAGTCCGTGAGAACGGGCGCGAGGACATCCTTGAACTCCGTGAACAGGATGTTCGGCAGCGGCGCAAGGCCGATGCCGGCGGCGACCGCGTTGGCGACCCCGCCCAGCGTGCGATAGCGCAGGACCACGCGCAGCGGAACTTCAATCTTGCCGGCAGGACCCAGGAAGGGGAGGGAGACGATATCGCCGACCGCGATGAAGTCGTGATGGGCGAGCTCTTGCGGGGATTTGGGAGCGCCATGACGCTTCAGATACTCACGTGACGCCCCAATGTAATAGTGTATGGCCCGCAGCGGGCGGGCGATCACACCGGCCGGGAGCGAGTCCTCACGCCACTTGACCCTCAGGGCGAGATCGTAACCCTCCTCGACGAGGTCGACGAGCCGGTCCTCGAAGGAGATGTCCACCACGATCTCCGGGTAGAGGCGGTGGAATTCGGCCAGCATATCGGCCATCAGCTGCCGCGCGAACCAACTCGGACAGGTGACTCGCACCGTCCCACGGGCCACGGTGCCGAGGGACCCCAATTCGAGCTCCGTGGCCTCGAGATCCTCCAGGATCGTCCTGCAGCGCTCGAAGTAGACGCTGCCGGCTTCCGTGAGGCTGAGCGTGCGGCTGTTGCGGTTCAACAGACGGACCCCGAGTCGCTTCTCCGCGTAGGCCACGTGTTTGCTGACCATCGCGGTGGACAGGTCCATGCGATCGGCCGCCGCCACGAAGCTTCCCGACTCGACGACCTGGCGGAAGACCCGGATGCTGGTCAGCGTGTCCACGCCCGTAGTGTACGTCAGGGAGGTTCGAGCTTCAGCCCGGCCCGATGCGCAGACGAGCACGCCTACGAGCACCCGTACGAGCGCGCATCAGACTACGCTCTCGACACCGGTGCCGTCTGGTCGATCGCGCGCGGGCTCGCGCGCAATCTCAATGAATATAAGGGCCACCTTGCCGCGTGCGACCTGCCACGCCGCGACGATCTTGACGGCCGCGGCAGTCTGAGCGAAGAGACTCTGACGACCTTCACGAGGTTCTTCCTGAACGTCTGCCTTGATCAGGTGGGATTCATGGAAGGGCTTATGCGCCCTGACCAGCTCCGCACCCGCATCCTGGCGTGGGCCGATGAGGAAGTGCGTCTTGACAGGCTGCCACCCAAGCCCAACAACATTCTCGATGCGTTGCTCTATCGCGGCGAACTCCCGCGCGGCGATGTCGCAACAATCGTCGGTACCGGAGAGCGTCAGGCCCGTCGCATTGTCGCCGCGCTCGTTGATCAGGGTGTGGTCAGGTCCGAGAGCACGCACGCGCAGCTGCGCCGGTGCCAGCTGGGACCCAGTGCCTTCCAAGTTATTGGCCCCCCGGGTTGGACTCGCATTTGTAAGCTAAGGCATTGATATCCCTTAGAAACTGGATCGCTCGCCTGCGCGTTACCCCAAACCCTGCCCTTTCCAACTACCAGCTGCCATGAAATGTCTGCGGCCGTTACCGGACAGGGAGACCCTGCAATGGTCCACCTTCCACCAACGTGGTAAAGTAATTCTTCTAAATTGCTTTACCGTGAAAGATTGCCATGAGCACAACGGTCAAACTCAGCAGCAAGTACCAGGTGGTGATCCCGCAGTTGGCGCGCGCGGAGCTTGGACTCGAGGCCGGTGACGAGCTTCTGGTTCTGTGCAAGTCGGACCGCGTAGTGATGATCCCTAAGCCCAAGAAATTTACACAAAGGACAGCGGGATTACACCGAGGTGTTTGGGAAGGAGCTGATGCCTATCTGAAGGATGAACGCGACTCGTGGTGACACCCGCGGTTCTGCGCAAGCACCGTAAGGTGCTCATTGACAGTAGCGTTTGGATATATCACTTCGAGCAGTCCCCCGAATTTGCGGAGGCCGCCGGCCGGGTCATCGAGTCTTTGGAAGAAGGACGGTTTCGCGGCGTGGTATCGGAATTGACGCTTCTGGAACTCACAGTTCGACCTTTGCAGTTAGGGCGACAGGATGTCGCCGACGAGTACGAACTACTGCTCAGTCATTTCCCAAACGTAGAGCTGGAACCAATAAGTCGGGAGGTGCTACTGGACGCCGCGGTATTGCGCGCCCGATATAGGTTCCGAACTCCTGATGCAATTTTGCTCGCGACCGGCATTCGGTCTTCTGCGACGGCCGCAGTCACAAATGATGAGAAATGGAAAGAGGCCGAAGCTGCGGGACTCGACGTAGTCCTGCTTGCGCGAATGTGATCGTTGCAGGGATTGGGCCCTGCGTCGCGTTCATCCGCTGGCGCTGGCGCAATGGACTCTCGCTTTCCGCAGCGGCCGATGCGCTATGCCTCCTAACAATCTGGAGGCTATGTTGCGCGGCCTCCGATGGGCATGTAACGGATCTTCTCAACGTCGGCGCTCTTCAGGAGCACGGCTTCCGGTGATTCCACTTTCCAGGACAAAAATTTCGTGCGCACAAGGTCTTCTATCTTCGAACGATGTGTGACGAAGGCCTCCAGGCGGGCGGAGCGCCCGCCATTGTTCGCCCCAAAGTGATCCTCGAGTGCTTCACGGCTGATGGCGCAGTCGACAGTGTGACCCAGGCATTCTCCGGTAAAGCAGACCACCTCTCTGTCCGAGTCGTAGCGCTGGGTTTGATCTTCGAATACGAGATCGACGCCGGGTATAACGTCTCGAGTTCGACCCAGAACTTTGAGCGTCAGATCGCGAGCACGCGGTTCGATGCGCGCGATACCTTGCAGTAGTAAGCGTTTCCATGTGGCGCCGCGCCCATACGCTTCCTCCCAGGCTTGTTTGAGCTCGTCTGGTTGCTTCTCGGTGAGGACTTCCAACAACGCCGCGGCTTGTTTGAGATCTTTGTCTCGCTTGCCCACCGCCGCACTGCGGCGGTGGGCAAGTATCAATTTATGTACTGCGTAGCGTTCTGGGCGGGGTACGTGTACGTGTATGCCTGAGCCGTGCAGGATCACGGCGGGCACGGGTTCGTATATAAGGAAGTCCAGAAAACGCAGCGGCTGCGCATCGGTTTGCAACGCAGGTAAAGCTTGGGGCTCGTCCGTGTCGGCTCCTTCGTTAGGGGTCAGAAATTCGACTTGCAGGCCGCCCTTGGCGACGTAGCTGGTCGTACGATTGCCGGATAGGTTGGGTACTTCGCGGAAGGTTTTCTCAACTTGCTTGAGTACCTCGAGCATGGGCGGAGTTGTGTCTCCGACCGCGACTGACACATTCTTGAATTGTGCAATGTCGACATCCGATGTCTGCAGCAGCGGATTAGGAAGTTTGACGCCGAGGATAGCGGGGTAACTTTGGTAGGCAACCGTTCCGACGAGCACGCTGCGTAGCCGGAAGATTCCAGCGTTGGCCAGTGCGGAAATAACTTCGCCGATGATCGGGATTGGCGCCGTGAGACCAAAGGACCGAACCAGCGTGGAGACTAGGGCGCGACGCTCTTTTTCATCGTTCCGGGCCTGCTTGTGGCCCGCGATCCGTTCCATCAATTCGGGTGTTTCCGGACCCACATAGCGCTGTTCCCGGCCTTTCTTGGTCGATACCTGGAAGTACCAATAGCGCCTTTTATTGATGGTCTTCGATATAAAGGTACCGTCTTCGCCCTCGGGAAACGCATCGTTGAACGATGCCACGGACGACCGCTGTAATAGTTCGGCGTAGGTTGTCTGAATCACAAGCGAAGGAGCGGCCATGGAGCGATCCTTATACGCGACTATCAGACTGAGTATAAATTATTATACTCAATTGTAGAAGTGAGTATAAACAAATCTGGGTTGACGATTGCGTACTGCACGAATTTGCACGAAATCGGACCAAAGAAGGACGCGCGGATAGGCCCCCGATCCGTAAGCGCTTGTTTTAAAAGATGATATGGCTCCCCGGGTTGGACTCGAACCAACGACCAACGGATTAACAGTCCGACGCTCTACCGACTGAGCTACCGGGGAGTGGCAGCGATGCGCCCGGCCTGGGGCGCAGCCTCTGACGTGAGGCGGCGAATTCTCAGGGCGGGGCCCCAGTCCGTCAAGGACCGGGGCCGGTCATGGGCCTGAGCGAGCCCGCGCGTGCCGGCAGGGGTGCCCGTCGCCGGCCACAGGACGCGCCCGACGCTTTCGACGCGCCCCTAGACCACCAGCACCGCCAGAATCGTGGCCCGGCGCGCCACTTCCTGGTACGTATCGAGCACCTTCTCCAGCGGGACCGGAGCGGTCAGCATCGGCGTGGGATCGAAGCTGCCGTTGTCGAGGAAGCTGACGAATTTCGGGATATCGCGCAGCGGGCTGCAGCCGCCGGCCTGGCCCGAGTGGACCGAGCGGCCCGCGAGCGCGAACACGCCGGCATTGAACGACAGATTACCGAACGCCAGGCTCGTCAGAACGGCGTGCCCGGTCCCGTGCAGCATGTCGTACGCCTGCTGCATCGGCAGCAGCCCGGTCGGGTCGGGCCCTCGCTCCAGCGCCGGCGGCAGCCATTCCCCGCCCGCGGCCTCGACGACGAAGTCCGCGCCACCCGACTGGAAGGGCGCGGAGTAGATGCCGCCGCCCCACATGCTCGGATTGTCCTCGCTGGTGAGCTCGCGCACCCTGTCCACCACATCGCCCGGCTCGTTCGGATCGAGCACATGGCTCGCCCCGACCCGCATCGCCGCCTCGCGCCGCACCCGGATCGGATCCACTCCGATGATCATCCGGGCGCCGGCGATGCGCGCTCCCTGAATCGCACTGAGTCCCAGAGGCCCACATCCCACCACCGCCACCTTGGCCGCCGGCGGCAGCACCGCGATTCCCTGCGAGGTCGTCGCCCCGAGTCCAGCCACGCTGGTGCAGGCGCAGGCGACCTCCAGATGCGCCGCCGATGCCTTGCTGATGATGGGCACCACCCACTCCTCCACCGTCACCATGTATTCGCCGAAGCCGCCGATCTGCGAGTTCATGTAGACGGGCGTACCGTCTTTCATGTCCGCCACGGGCGTCATGCCCTCGGGCATGTTGGCGGGCCCGAGGAACTGGCACATATCAGAGCGTCCGCGCACGCAGGCGTAGCAGACACCGCACTGCGGGGTGCCGGAGACGCAGACGCGATCGCCGACCTTGACCCGCCGCACGTCCGGTCCGATGGCCTCGACGATGCCCACGCCCCCGTGTCCCTGCACGGTGGCCATATTGTTCAGCCGCTCGCCGCGAGCGCGCTGCTCGGGCGTCGGAGGACGCTGGGTGCCCTGGATCTGGCGAGTGATGCCGAGCATCGGCTGCGAGAGCGTGTAGCACAGGTTCGCGGCTTCCGTGCGCACCACCACCTGTCGTCCTGCGATGGGTCGCAGCGTGAGCTCCTGCAGCGTGGTACGACCCGGTCCGTCACCGCGCGATACCCACGCGCGGAATTTGCGCCCGCCGACGGCATCCCCGGTCTGGGCGTACAGCGGCGAGTAGGGCTGCGAATCGGCGCGCGCGCTGCCCGCCGCTCCCGCGCCGGCCGCAATCGCAGCGACGCTGCCCGCCATCGCCAGTCCGTTTTTGAGCAGACCCCTGCGGGTCACGCCGGCCGTACCGTCGTTGACCGTACCGTCATCCGCGCTCATGTGAACCTCCCGGGAACCGCATCCCCGTACCCGCCCCTTAATCGTTCCGTAACCTTTTGGTTCTTTGACTGCAATACGACCCGCGCATGATCCCCGCGATTTTGCAGTGTTTCAAGCGAGCGCAGGCACCACGCCTCAGCGGACAGGCCCTCGCGCACACGGGGGTCCGCGGGCCGACCGGCCGCAGACCCGCGCATCGCCCGCGCGCGGCGCTTGACGGCAGGCCGCGTGGCGCAGCATCTTCTGCCGCGCAGCACGCCGTTCCGGCGGCACGCTGCCCCGCTCGTGACGCACGCCGCTCGGTACGCGCGAAGGAGGACACCATGCCCGTGGAATCTCAGCTGCTGGTGACCGCGGACCGCATCGTGGGAGCCCTGGGGATTCCCGATCGACCGCTGCAGGCCGAGAAGCTGATGCGCAGCGCGCAGCGGAGCACCGGCCTCAGCGACTTCGGCGACGCCTCGTTTCACGAGCCGCTGCGCCTGCTGCTGAGCGACTACGACAACTGCGCCGACCTCAGTCTCTTCGGGCGCATCAGCGCGCGCTGGGACACGCTGCGCTACCTGACGAATCTGCTGCTGCTGCGGGAAGCCGAGCAGCGCACGCCCGCGATCTGCGGCGAGCGCATCGCGCGGCCGATTTTTATCACCGGATTACCCCGCAGCGGCACGAGCTTCATGCACTACCTGCTCGCGCTCGACCCGCGCCACCACGTGGCGCGCTGCTGGGAAGCGATCTACCCGCGACCCGAGCGCGGGCGCAAGCGCCCCCCGCACCGCAGCCGCGTGCGCGCGGCGGAACGTCGCCTGAATGCCTTCGCGCGACTGGTGCCGGAGCTGCTCGGCCTGCACCCGATCAGCGCCGACTCTCCGCAGGAATGCACCGAGATCATGGGCCACGTGTTCCGCAGCATGCGCTTCGACATGACACACCACGTGCCGAACTATCGGCGCTGGCTGCACGGCTCGCGACACCTGCCGGCCTACGAGTTTCATCGGCGCTTCCTGCAGCACCTGCAGCACCACCGCGGGCCGGGCCGCTGGATCCTGAAGTCCCCCGATCACGTGTTTGCGCTCGACGCGATCCGCCGCGTGTTTCCCGATGCCGGCTTCGTCTTCATGCATCGTGATCCGCTGCGCGTGCTGCCATCGGTTGCCCGCCTCACCGAGGTGCTGCGCGGTCCGTTTTCCCGCCGGGTCGATCGCGTGTCGATCGGGCGGCAGGTGCGCGACTGCTGGGCGCGCGGCGCCACCCTGCTGTGCGCCGAAGGCTCGCGCCCCTCGCCCTGCGGCGAGGCGGTGCTGCACGTGCGCTTCACCGAGTTCGTGCGTGACCCGCTCGCCACCGTGCTGCAGCTGTACCGACATTTCGGGATACCGCTCGATGCCGCGCACCTGGCGCGGTTGCACGCCGCGGTGGCCGCCGAGCAGCGCAGGACTGCGGGGCCGGCGGCCTATCGGCTGCGCGACTACGGCCTCGATCCGCGGAACGATCAGGCACTGTTCGGCGAATACATGGAGCACTTCGGCATCGCGCCGGAGCCGCGCGCCCTTTAATCCGTTGAGCGTTGCTTCGAGTCCAACCCGGGCTCGCGCAGTGGCGGTCCCACGAAGGCGCCCAGCATCAGGTCGCAGCCCAGCCTGCGTACGAGAGTTGCCCGTTGTGGCGAGTCAACGCCCTGCGCCACCACACGGTGGCCGAATTCGCGTGCGACCTGAAGAATGCCTTCGAGGATCACGGCTGCGCGCTCCGTGGCCTCCGGCGTGGCGCCGATCAGCCCGCAGTCCACGGTGAGCAGATCGATCGGCAGACGGCTCAGCAACCAGAAGGCCCACCGGCCACCGCAGCCGTCGAGGGCGATGCGAAATCCGCAGTCCCGGAGATGCATGATCTGATCGCAGCCCGGATTCACATCGATCAGCGCCGAGGAGCCGTTGATCTCGATCACGATATGCGCCGGGTCAATGCCCAGCTCGGCGGTGCGGGCGATCAGCGTGCTGACGGCGGCGGCATCCGCGCACTGCGCGAGCGAGCAGGGCAGCGCGATGAACGTTCCGGGAGCAAGGCTCGCCAGTGTCCCGGCAACCTGTTCGAGCAGATGGCGCTGGATGTGCACGATGAGGCCGCTGGCCTCGGCGATCGGCAGAAACAGATCCGGCGTCACGCTCTCGGCCCGACGTCGCCAGCGGATCAGCGCCCTGTAGCCTTCGATGGCTCCGCTCATGACGGAGGTTACCGGCTCGTAGACGTAGTGAAACGCGTCCCGTTCCAGCCCGTCCTGCAGCTCCCCGAGCAGCGAAACGCCGAAGCCGCGCAGCGCTTCGATACCGCTGCGCACCGCTGCCTGGCGGGCGGTCGACGCCAGCTCGAGGGGTGGCGCGCTGGCAGCGCGCGGGATCTGCGCGTCGATGGACTCGGTGGCGACGCTGCGCACGCCCGATTGCAATCGAATCAGTCCGGCAGCCATGCGCACGAGCTCCGCAGCAGGATCCGCCGCCGCGGGCAAATCACTGCCGGGCTCCTGTGCCATTGAGGGATTGCCACGACCCAATATGCTGTCGCCGTCCATATGCCTGACTGCCTGAACCACGGCCTCCCTTGAGGGGCGCGCACTATAGGGAGCCGGCCGCCTCGGCTGACCACCCGAAAGGATGGATCGACAGGGAATGCAGGGCTGTGAGGCCGACAGACACGCCGGGGCGCTGGGATGCCCGCAGGGTCCCGCAGGGTCACGGACTCGAGATGTGATGCGCGTGGCTCATGGTGGGCGTACCCACCGCTGCTGCAAGGCAACATGCAGGGCCTGGGTGCGGCTGCGCACGCCCAGCTTCCCGTATATCTGCCGCAGGTGCCATTTCACCGTGTTGGGCGACAGCGCGAGCTGCTGGCTCACGGCGAGATTGGAGTGCCCGCGCGCGAGACACTGCAGTATCTGCTGCTCGCGTGCCGACAGCGTCTCGGGGTTCGACGGCACCGCAACCGTCTGGATCGGCAGGTCGGCGGGCTGGGCGCCCTCGAAGGCCGCCAGCACGCGCTCGGTGTGCAGAGGGCTGTGAGGAGCACGCAGCAGTTCCTGCAGCAGCTCACGGCACTGTGCGCCTTCGTCGACGAAGGTACGTACGGCCCCGGATCGCTGCGCCAGCTCGAGGGCCTGGCGCAGCGCCAGCAGCGCGGGCTGCAGTTCGCCCTCCACGTGCAGCGCGACGGCCTGCAGCACGCGCAGCTTCGTCAGGCGCAGCCGCCGCAGCTGTTGCTCGCTGTGCGCGATGTGTGGTTGCAGGGCCGCGAGCGCCAGGCGGGCCTGGCCGATACGGATCAGCAGACGGCTGGCACTGATGACCGGTCCGAAGAGCTCCTCGCAGGTCACGATCCACCTGGCCGGCGCGGGCGGTGTCTGCTGCGGCATGCCGGCGGCAAGGGAGCGCGCGTGATCCAGATCACCCTTCGCCAGGTCGTAGTCGATGCGCTCCCATTGCATCAGCAGCTGCATCCAGCCGATGCCATGCCGGATCGCGTAGGCGGTGCCTTCTTCCAGCGTGGTGAGACAACCCTCCTCATCGCCCTGCAGCGCGCGCAGCCGCGAGCGCAGCTGGAACCACAGCATGCGGCCCGTCGGAGAGAACACGGTGTTCATGAAGGGGGCGTAGTGCTGCAGGCAATCGTCCGCATCGTCCAGCCGGTTGCGCTCGTACAGCACCAGGGCGCGTGAGCCGCACAGCAGCGCGAGCAGTTGGCCGGGGTTGACGTCCCATTTCGCGTGACCCTGCGCCGCGGCCAGTGCCCGCTCCGGGCGTTGAAACTCGCGCCACGCGCTGGAAAGATTGCCGAGCGACAGTTCCACCATGCCGCGGATGTGTGCCGCGTGCACCAGGCTGAGCCACATCGGCGGATCCTGTGCTGCGAGCGCGGTCGCCCGCTCGCTCTCGGCGGCTGCCTCGCCGAAGCGGCCCTGCATCTGCGCCAGCAGGCTGCGCAGATTGCACAGCCTGACGACCACGTTGCGCTCCTGCGGCCGTAATTCGCTCGCCGCCGCTCCCGTGATCGCCAGCGCTTCCTCGTAGCGCCCGTCGAGCACACGAAGCAGCACGCGAACGATGTCCTCGCCGAGGCGCTCCCCGGGAAGGGCGTCCTGCCGGCCGCTGAGCTGCTCCAGTGTCGACATCGCCGCTCGGGAGGCCGCAAAGTCATTGGTCCACAGGTTTACCCACACGGACCACACCAGCAGGTCGGCATGCGCATTCAGCTGCGCCGGTGGCACGGCCTGCAGCCAGCGCCGGGCGGTCTCGAACTGTGCGCGATGGATCAGTGCCTCCATGCAGGCACGGATGCAGCCGATCAGGTGCGCCGTATCACCGGCCAGCAGCGCATATTCGACCGCGTCCTCGGCCCGCTGAGCCTGCACGCACCACTCGGAAGCGCGGCGGGCCAACACCGGCAGGCGGGAGGGGTCGCGCTGGCGCAGCTGCTGCAGCAGCATGTCCTTGAAGAGGGCGTGATAGCGATAGCGGCGGTGCAGCTCATCGGTCGCTTGCAGCAGCAGATTCGCCTGCTGCAACTGCAGGAGCATGCCATCGCCATCGGTGCCGCCGGTGACCGCATCGCATAGCGGACCCGTCAGCTCCAGCAGGAACGACGTATCCAGCAGAAACTCGCGCTGCTGCGGCTGCAGATGTACCAGGACCTCGTCGCTCAGATAGCGCAGCAGGTTCGAATGCGGGCGCGCCAGCCGCTCGCAGACGGCCTGCGGCGCTTCACCCTGCGCGATCTCCACCGCGGCGAGTTGCAGCGCCGCGGCCCAGCCCTCGGTGCGCGCCGCCAGCCGCGCCAGCGTCGGGGAGTCGAGCGTGACGCCGCAGCGCAGCCGCACGAACTCACCGATCTCCTGCTCGCTGAAGCGCAGGTCCCGGGTGCTCAGCTCCAGGAAATCGCCTCGCATGCGCAGCCGCATGGCGAGCCTGTCTGGCCGCGAGCGCGACCCGACCACCAGGTGAAAAGTGCCCGGCGACAGATCGATCAGTACCTCGAGCAGCTCAATGGCGTCCTTCGCGACCAGGTGTTCTTCTTCGTCGAGAAACAAGGTAAAGCGCCCGTGCGCCCGCAGGCTGGCGTTGATGCACTCGAGCAGATCGGTGCCGCCGGCGGCTTGTGGCAGCAGCGCCCGACCCAGGGCGGCCGCGAAGCGGCCCGGATCGTTGTCGTCCTCGTCCACCCAGAGCCAGCCCGTGCCGCCGTGCTGCGGTGTTGCCGACAGCCGCCGGTACCACTGCGTCATGAACGTGCTTTTGCCGTAGCCGGCCGGCGCGTGGATCAGGACCAGCTTGGCGTCGGCGTGCTGCTCGAGCAGGGCCAGCAGCCGGTGACGGTCGAGTGCATACGGCCCGAGCGGCCGGGGCCCGAACTTCGACAGCGGCATCCGCGGCGATTCGGACATGTCGGAAGATCGATCAGACTCGCCGCACCGGCGAGCAGTGGGGATCGGGGCGGAGCGCCCGGCCCACCGCAGCGTCAGCCTCTACCATCAGAGTACGCCAACCCTGCGGCCTATGCCAGCAGCGCAAGCGTGCTCGCCGAAATTGCTATGATCCGGCCGAAGGGCAGTTCGTCGCCGCGCTGCCGCCGAGTTCGGGCTGATGCCGAGAGATGAAGCGGGCGCCGGCGCATCCTCGCGACAGGGGTCTCACCATGGCGCAGTCACCCGACACAACACCAACGAGGCCCGACGCAGACGAGCATGTTCCGCCGCCTCCGCCACGTAAGCGCGGAGTTCGCCTGCGAACCGTGCTGATCGCTGCGCTGGCGCTGCTGGTGATCGCGGGAGTCATACTCTACTACGTAAGGTTCGTCGCACCTTACGAGTCCACGGACGATGCATTCGTGGACGGGTATACAACGCTCGTGAGCGCGCGCGTCCCAGGCCAGGTCCTGCGGCTGCGGGTGCGTGACAACCAGACCGTCCACCAGGGCGACGTGCTGATTCAGCTCGACCCGCGCGACTACCAGGCGAGTCTCGCGGCAGCCCAGGCCGCGCTGTTGTCGGCCGACAGCCAGGAAGCTGAGGCGCGCGCGCAGCTCGATGTTTCCCGGGCGCGGGTCGCGGAGGCCGGCGCGACCGAGGCGGCGGCCGAGGCCGATGCGCAGCGCGCCAGCAACGACCTCAAGCGATACCAGTCCGTGGAGGCGCGCGCCGTCTCGAAGACCGCTCTGGATCAGATCACGACGCAGGCGCGCTCGACGGCGGCGCAGCTGCGCTCCGCTCGCAGCCAGCTGACGGCCGCTCGCGCCGGGGTGACACTGAGCCAGACGGCGATTCAGACGGCCGCAGCCGCCGTCATGCAGGCCCAGGCGCGGGTACGGCAGGCGCAGCTCGACCTCTCGTACACCAACATCATTGCTCCGGTGGACGCCCGCGTCACCGCGCGCACCGTGGGGCCCGGCAACTACGTGCAGCCGGGACAGGGGCTGCTCGCGCTGGTGCCGCTGTACGTGTGGGTCACCGCGAATTTCAAGGAGACGCAGCTCACCGACATGCGCCCCGGGCAGCCGGTGGACCTGCGGCTGGATGCCTATCCGAATTACACGCTGAAGGGTCACGTGGACAGCCTGCAGTCCGGCACCGGTGCGCGCTTCAGCCTCCTGCCACCCGAGAACGCCGTCGGTAACTACGTCAAGGTCGTGCAGCGGGTGCCCGTCAAGATCGTGTTCGATGGACCGCTGCCGAAAGGGCTCGACATTGCGCCGGGCATGTCCATCACCCCCCGGGTGCGGGTCAGATGAGCGCCGCTGCCCCGGCGCCCGGCGCTGACTGGAGGCCGCGCTTCAATCCCTGGCTGATCGCGATCCCGGTGATGCTCGCGACCTTCATGGTGATACTCGACACCTCCATCGTCGTGGTCGCATTGCCGTACATCGCCGGCAATCTCGGCGCGACGCAGGATGAATCCACCTGGGTGCTCACGAGCTATCTGGT
>JASHSK010000152.1 GCA_030038755.1 Gammaproteobacteria bacterium | reverse complement strand
TAAGTTCCAGCGACACGTCGTCGATCACCAGCCCGGCAGCCGCGGGCGGGGTGAGTGCCAGCGACACCATGGAACTTGCCGCCGGCCAGGTCAGCTCCAGCAACACGGGTAGCGGTGGAGCCCCCACCGGTACCACGGGCGCGACCAATACCACCGGCGGCGCGACGCTGACGGCAGGAGGCGCGGCGGCGGCGGCGAACGCTGCGGCCGCAACCGCCACCACCAGCACCTCCACCCAGACCGGGGTGACTCCGGCTGCGCAGGCGGCCGCACAGGCGGCAGCCCAGGCGTCGGCGCTCGTCGCCGCGGAACAGGCCGCCGCGAGCGCCACGGGGGCTGCGGGCGCTGCTACCACCGCGACCTCCAGCACCACCGCTCTGGACCTCGCCGCCCAGAACGCGCAGCTCAACGCACTGACCAACAGCGGCCGCGGGGCGGCTTCGACCGGCGCCTCGCTGAGCACCAGCTCCGAGACCATGATCCCACTGTCGGCATTCGCAAATTACGGACCCGGCACGACCCCGATGCAGGTGCAGCACCAGGGGCCGTTCGTGGCCACCACCATCTCCTTCAACCTGCCGCTCGGTGTGACCCTCGGTCAGGCTACCAAGGCGATCCAGCGCACGATGCAGCAGCTGCATGTGCCGATCGGGATTCAGGGTGACTTCGCCGGCACCGCCCAGGTGTACCAGCAGTTCCTGTCCAACGAGGGGCTGCTGATCCTGGCGGCACTCGGAGCCGTTTACATCGTGCTCGGAGTCCTTTACGAGAGCTTCATCCACCCGATCACCATTCTCTCCACTTTGCCGTCGGCCGGCGTCGGCGCGGTGCTCGCGCTGCTGCTGTTCAACACGCCCCTCACCCTGGTGGCGCTGATCGGGGTGTTCCTGCTGATCGGCATCGTCAAGAAGAACGCGATCATCATGATCGACGTGGCGATCAGTACCGAGCGCGAGCGCGGCATCGATCCGCGCACCGCGATCTATGAGGCCTGTCTGCTGCGCTTCCGCCCCATCATGATGACCACGTTCGCGGCGCTGTTCGGCGCGCTGCCGCTGGCGGTGACGACCGGCAACGGCGCGGAGCTGCGCCAGCCGCTGGGCATCTCGATCGTCGGCGGGTTGTTCCTGAGTCAGATCCTGACGCTGTATACGACCCCGGTGGTGTATCTGTACCTGGACCGCTTCCGCCTGTGGCTGCGTCGCCTGACCAGTGGCTGGCGGCGGGCGTTCGGGGGGCGGCGCCGGCCGGCCGAGCCTGAAGTCGCGGCCTGACCCGATAAAGCACAGGACCTCTCATGAACGAGCAAGAGCGCAATAAGGCGTTGGTCAGGCGCATCTACGCCTCTTGTTGGAACGAAGGCGACATGCAGGCCATCGAGGAAATCATCGCGTTGGATGTCAGACATGAGCAGTTTCTGCCGGGCTGGCCTGCAGGTCGGGACGGCTTCAAGACGCTGGTGAACTTCTGGCGGCGTGCGTTTCCCGATATTCACGAGGAAGCCGTTGAGCTCGTTGCGGAAGGTGAGAAGGTCGCGAGTCGCTTCCGCCTGCGCGGCACGCATTTGGGGGATTTTTACGGAATCCCCGGAACGGGTCGCCGGGTGGACATTTACGGCGCCGAGATATTCCGCTTCCAGGACGGCAAGGTCGTCGACTACCTATATCACGAAGATGCGCTGGGCTTGTTCTTTCAGCTGGGCGCCATTCCCCTGCCGCGCCTGGAGCTCGCAGGGGTCAAGAGTTCGGTCAGCTGACGGCGCGGTGATTCCATAACGGCGCGGTGATTCCAACCGCTCATTCCCTGCCGAGCGCGACTATCCGTCTCGCCTCTTCGACGGCAAGTTCGGATCCGGTATCCGGTTCACGCAGGAGTCGCTGCGTAGCGCTCGCGTGCGCGCGCACGCCCGGGTCGTCGCTCGCCATGGCTTTCCGGAGCACCGGCTCGACGACTTCCTCTCCGAGGGCAACGAGGGCGCGGCTCAGGCTCAGCTGCAGCTTGCGGTCGCCGCGCCCCAACTGCGCGGCCAGTTCTTCGGCCAGGTGGGTTGCCTGCTCCCTGGGTACGAGAGCGACGGCGGCACGCCATGCGCTCCGGGCGACCTCATCGTCCGCATCGCGCAGCAGCGATCGCGTGATGGCGGGCCATGCACTGGCGTGCCTGATCTTGGACAGTGTGTGCAGTGCCTGACTCCGAGCCTGAGCGCGCTCCGAAGATAACTCCGCGAGCAGCCTCGGCACGGTGAGCTCCGATGGGAGACGGGTCAAAGCCCACGTGAGCATATCGCGCACGTAGAAGTCGGGCTCGATGGCGCAGCGGGCCACCAGGGTGTCGACGAGCTCCGGTTCCGGATTGGAACCGATCGCGAGAGCGGCCTTGAGCCGTGTCGATTTGTCCTCGTCGACCAGAGCGCAGATCAGGTGCGTGGCGGTGGTTTTGTCCATGGCGTGGTGGATTTGTCCATGGCATGCTGATGGGGGGTGAACGCGTCGCTCGGTCGGCCGCCAACAATATGAATGCTCTGGCAAAAAATGTCTTGCTGTGGATCGTCATCGTACTCGTCATGACCGCGGTGTTCAGCCGCTACATGCAGCCCGCTCGTCCGTCGGCACTCTCCGCGAATCTCAAGCTCAATCGCGCCGATCACGCGCCTCAAACCTGTCTGACGACCTCCGGCGGAGAAGTGATTTGCCCGCCCCCGAATGGGTCGATAGCCGCGGATGCGGCGGGTCGGGCCGTCTGCGGGCGCGGCGAGTGCTCCAAGGACACGGACGGTCGATGGCTGTGTTCGACGGAGAGTGGCGGGTATGTGGGCCGTAACGGTGCAGGCAAGGTCGTCTGCACTGGGGGATGCGAGCCGGCCTCGGGGAGTCTTTGCGAAGCCGGCAGGTAGGCAGGCGAGGAAAGCGCCACCGGAGCTGACGTAGAGGTCCTGACCCGAAGCTGCGCCGCTGCCTCGCCCGCCGGTACGGCCAGTGCATTTAAACCTTCCCACGGGTAGGGCAATCCAATGTTTCGGATGGCCGCCGTGCAGAATCAAGCCGTCGAGTGGGACCCGGCGCTGGTGCAGCGCGCCCGCGATGGGGATGTGCGCGCGTTCGAGCGGCTGTACCGGGAGAATGTAAGCCGTGTCTATGCACTGTGTATGCGATTGACCCGCGATGTTTCGACGGCCGAGGACTGCACGCAGGAGGCGTTCATCAATGCCTGGCGGTCGCTCGGACGCTTCGAGATCCGCAGCGCCTTCAGCACCTGGCTGCACCGCATCGCCGTCAACGTGGTGCTGAGCCGGCGCCGCCAGTCAGCGGCATGGACCGAGGGGACCGGGACACCGATCGCGCAGATCGCTGACGCGGCGGAGTCGGAATGGACGCTTGACACCGCGGTGGAGGTCGAGGAGATCGAGCAGGCGATCGGTGAACTGCCCGAGGGGGCGCGCGACGTACTCGTGCTGAGCGGCATCTATGGCTACTCCCACGTGGAGGTGGCGGGGATGCTCGGGGTCGCGGAGGGCACGTGCAAGGCGCAGTTGCACCGGGCGCGCGCGCTGCTGCGCCGCCGCCTGCAGCGGGAAACATCGACATGAGCGAGCATCGCCCTCACTTCCCCGGGGAGACCGGCCGCCGCGTGCGCTCGCTGCGCGAGCTGCCGCAGCAGATGCCGCCGCGACGCGACCTGTGGCCGCAGATAGAGACGCGCCTGGGCGCGCGCGGGCGTGGCGCTCGAGTCCGCTGGGCGGGCTGGCAGGTACGGCTGGCGGCGGCGGTGGGACTGCTGGCGCTGGGTGCGGCGCTCACGGCGGGCGTGTGGATCACGCACGGAAGCGTCGCCGACGACCGCCTGCCGCCGGACCTCGGAGTCGTCAGCGAGATCTCTCCGCAGATCGGGCCGGTCGACGCGCGCGCGCGTGCGGCCCTGCTGCGTTCGCTGGGCGAGCGGCTGCAGAGCCTGCCGCCGTCCTCGCGTCAGAAGGTGCTTGCGGATCTCAAGGTGATCGAGCAGTCGATGCAGGATATCCAGGCCGCGCTGGGACGCGACCCGGGCAACGCACTGCTGCGCGAGATGCTGCTGGAAACCTACCAGGACGAGCAGCATCTGATCGCGACGGTGCAGGAGGCAGGGGTATGGACACAGGAAGCCGGCAGCGGCAAGGGATCGATCTGACGATGCGCGCACAGGCACGACGGGCGTCCCTGACGCTGGCCGCGGCGCTGCTGGGCGCGTTCGCGGCGGCGGGCGCGGCCGAGGAGCGCACCGTGCAGCGGCAGGTGGCTGCCGATCCGCGCGGGGAGGTGATCATCAATAACGTCGGCGGCTCGATCGATGTGTCGGGCTGGGATCAGCCGCAGGTGTCCGTGAGCGCCGATCTGCAAGGCGAGGATCTGGAGCTTGAAGTCTCCTCCGAGGACGGCCACACGCGCGTGCGCATCACGGGGTACGGGAACGGCCGGTTCGGCCTGGGCGGTCTTGGACTGTTCAATTTCCTCGGCGGCGGCAGTGGCAACCAGGAAGCGCGACTGACCGTGCGCGTGCCACGCATGAGTCAGCTCGACGTCACCGCGGTGAGCGCGGCAGTGCACTCCGCGGGCGTGCTCGGTGCGCAGCGGCTGCAGTCGGTGAGCGGAGACATCCGCGCCGAGCTGGCCTCGGCCGATGCCGATGTCAGGACCGTCAGCGGCGACATCAATTTACGCGGCAATGGCCAGGGCGCGCACGTGACGGCCAGCAGCGTCAGCGGCGATGTCACGCTCGGCAATGGTGCAGGGGATCTGCAGGCGACGAGCATCAGCGGCACGCTGCAGGCCGCGCTCGCGCCGGCGGCGACGGTGCGGTTGCGTACCACGTCGGGCGATATCGACCTGCGCGGTACGCTGGGGCGCGGCGCCGAGCTGCGGGGCGACAGCATCAGCGGCCGTATCAGCTTCCAGACGCGCGCTCCGGACGGCTTTGCCTACGACCTATCCTCCTTCAGCGGGTCGATCGACGATTGCTTCGGACAATCACCGGTGCACGACAGCCAGTACGGGCCCGGCGTGCACATGACCGGCACGCTCGGCAGCGGAGACGGCAACGTGCATATCAAGACGTTGAGCGGGGAGATTTCACTGTGCGATCGCTGAGGGCCGCACGCACGGGCAGGTCGTATGCGACGGCATGCAGGCCGGGAGTCAGACCGTCTCGACCCCGCTGTCGCGGCCGATCAGCAGCGCATCGGCCGGGCGCGCCGCGAACAGGCCTACGCTCACGACCCCGACGATCTGGTTGATCTCGCTCTCGAGCCAGCGCGCATCGGTGATCGTGAGCCCATGCACGTCCAGGATGTGATTACCGTTGTCGGTCGTGGTGCTCTGGCGCCACACGGGCCGGCCGCCGAAGCCCGCAAGGCGGCGGGCCACGTAGCTGCGCGCCATCGGGATCACCTCCACCGGCAGCGGAAAGCGGCCGAGGCGCTCCACCACCTTGCTCTCATCGACGATGCACACGAAGCGTCGCGCTGCGGCCGCGATGATCTTTTCACGCGTCAGGGCGCCGCCGCCGCCCTTGATCAGCTGCCGGGCGCGTGTGGCTTCGTCAGCCCCATCCACGTACAGCGGCAGGTCGCCGAGCTCGTTGAGGTCCAGCAGTGCGACGCCCGCGGCGCGCAGGCGTGCCGATGTGGCCTCGGAGCTGGCGACAGCGCCGCGCAGGTGACGGGCGGCGCCCTCCGACACCAGCAGTTCGATGAATGCATTGACGGTGGAACCGGTTCCGACCCCAAGAATCATGTCCTTCTGCAGCAGGGCGAGCGCCGCCCGCGCGGCGCGCTGCTTGTTCGGGAGTGCCGGATCAGTCATGGGTCGCAGATGCGGAAGCGGTCGGAAGATCGGCAGATCGGGTGGTGGCTTCGGGGGCGCGCCGCGCGTTTTACGGGCCGGTGATGCGACAGTGCCCGCTTACGCGGGCACTGTATGTAGCTTTGAAGCGCGGCGAGCGTGGAGTTCATCCGCGCCCGCCGCTGCCGAAGGCCTTACTTCTTCTTGGAAGCTTTCTTCTTAGCCTTCTTCTTTGCTTTCGCCATGACAAGATCTCCATATCAGGTTAGTCCGGGGCCCGAGTATATACACGCGTTGCAAAATTACAAGCAACCCATCGCGCTCGAATGCATCTGTGATCACATTCACATCGCACCATCGCGTGCTTACTCAGCGATGGTGGACCGCAGATGAGCGCTCCTGGGCGATGGCGCGTGCTCATCACAGCACAGAGAAGATCCGCTGAGCATGCGGTGGAATTGGCCTGGAATATGGCTGCCACGCGCACCCCGGGACTCGTGACGTCATCGCAGGCGGCGCGGGCGGGTCCGACGAACGCTGCTGAAGCGAGCGCGGCCGCGGGGCTGCTGCAGCAGGTGACGGCAGCGAAGGTCGGGTGAAGCGGGTGGGAAGAGGGGGCGTCACCCGCAGATGCCGGTGCGGGCCGTTGCTCTCGACCGGAGCAACAAGTGGAGCCGCCTGGGACAGGTAAGGCTTTCTGCTGCGAGGCAGACCTGCACAATGCTGGCCGCAAGGCTGTTGGCCCCGTGGGTGTTTCAATTAGGGTCGAGAGGTAACCCAGCCCACTGTCGAACACCGCAGGTGACGCTTGGGGGCACTGTACACCAAAGCGCAGGCGCCGGCAGGAACAGGAGCCCAAAGCGCGACGCAGGACCGCCGAGGACATGTACGGCCGCTGCCGTGCGGCCGCGCGACGCAAAAAGCCTAGAGCTCCAGCTGCTGGCCGTTCTCGAGCGCCGCTTCGACCCGCTCGCGCAGATTGCGCAGCCGGTGCGTGGTCTCCTGCTCCGAGCCCTGATCGCGGGCGCGTAGCTTGATGACTTCGTGCGCCAGATTCAGCGCCGCCATGACGGCAATGCGGTCCAGTCCGACGATCTTGCCGCTGTCGCGGATTTCCTTCATGCGAACGTTGAGCAGCTCCGCACTGTCGAGCAGCTCGGTACGCTCTTCGTTCGGGCAGGCGACGAAGTACTCCTTCTCGAGGATGCGCACACTCAGCGGGCGCGAGGAATCGCGCTCGCTCATGCGCCGTGTTCCAGGGCTTTGAGTCGGCCGATCATGGCCTCGACGCGGGTGCGCACCTGCTCGTTACGATTCAGCAGCGAGGTCCTCTCGGTGGTGAGAATCTGCTGGCGCTGCCGCAGCGCACGATTTTCTTCCTTGAGCTGGCCGATCGTTCGGATCAGCTCTTCAACGCGCTTGTCGAGGCGCTTGAGTTCCAGTTCCAGTGGAGCGGATCGCGCTGTTTCGGCCATACAAAAACTATAGTTCCGCGCATACGCGCAGGTCAATGCGAAGCTCGCCTGGTGCGTAGGTCCATGAACGGCCAAGGTTGCGGGTGCGACCCGCACGCCATACTATCGCGGCGTGTCCACGACGCATGATTATGCGCAAATCCAGCGCTCGCTGGCGGCCTCGCATGCCCTGGCCGATCCGGCGGAGGCGCACGGCACGCTGGCCGGGGCACTGTGCGCTCTCGGCCCCTATCGGCTCGAGGATTGGCTGGCCGAGATCCTGCCCGACGGCGCTGGTCTGAGCGCGGCCGATCCGGCGCTGGCCACGCTGTATGCCTCCACGGTGGCGTCGCTGAGCGGGCGGGATATGCAGTTCGACCTGCTGATCCCCTCCGACGATTCCCCGCTCGAGGAGCGCACGCGTGCATTGACCTCCTGGTGCACCGGCTTCCTGTACGGCCTGGGCACCAACGGCGCGGCCGATCCGCAGCGCCTGCCCGGCGATCTGGGGGAGATCCTGCGCGACCTGACGGAAATCACGCGTGCGGGCGTGGATACCAGCGACAGCGTCGAGGCGAATGAATCGGCGCTGGCGGAGCTGGTGGAATTCGTCCGCGTGGGCGTGCAGCTGGTGTTCGATGAACTCGAGCCGCTGCGCGAGCGCGAACTGCCGCCACCGCCCGTGCTGCATTAGACCGCGCTGCATTAGACTAGCCGCTCCAGTCAGCCTCGCGAGACTGCCATGGCCGAGCCCACGCGGGCCGAATTCACGCGCCGGCGCGCTCAGCTCATGCGCCTGATGGGTGCCAATGCCATCGCGGTACTGCCGGCGGCGCCGGTGCGAATGCGCAACAACGACGTCGAATACGACTACCGGCAGGACAGCGACTTCTACTATCTCACCGGCTTCCCGGAGCCCGAGGCGGTGGCGGTGCTGGTGCCGGGCCGTCCGGTGGCTCAGTACGTCCTGTTCGTACGCGAGCGCCATCGGGAGCGTGAGATCTGGGACGGCAGGCGCGCCGGTCCTGCCGGAGCCACCGCCCAGTACGGTGCCGACGACGCCTTCCCGATCGCCGACATCGACGAGATCCTGCCGGGCCTGCTCGAGGGGCGCGAGCGGGTGTACTACACCATGGGTCTGAACCCGGAGTTCGATCATCGCGTGATCGGCTGGGTCAACCGCCTGCGTACGCAGGCGCGCAGCGGTCTGCACGCGCCGCAGGAGTTCGTGTCGCTGAACCATCTGCTGCACGATATGCGCCTGTTCAAGAGCCGCGCAGAGCTGGCGCTCATGCGCCGCTCGGGCCAGATCGGTGCCGTTGCACACCTGCGCGCGATGCGCTTTTGCCGGCCCGGCCGCATGGAATTCGAAGTCATGGCGGAGCTGCTGCATGAGTTTCGCCGCCACGGCGCCGATACCTCCTACCCTCCGATCGTCGGCAGCGGCCCCAATTCGTGCGTGCTGCACTATCGCGCCAACAACGCGCGCCTGAACGAGGGAGACCTGCTGCTGGTCGACGCCGGATGCGAGTACGGCTACTACGCCTCGGACATCACCCGCACCTATCCGGTGAATGGACGCTTCACGACCGAGCAGCGTGCGGTCTACGAGGTGGTGCTCGAGGCTCAGCAGGCGGCGATCGCGCGCGTGAAGCCCGGCAATCACTGGAACGAGCCGCATGACGCGGCGGTGCGCACGATCACGGCGGGGCTCAAGCGCATCGGTCTGCTCAGAGGCGCGTTGCCGGCTCTGATCCGCTCGGGAGCCTACAAGAGGTTCTTCATGCACCGCACGGGGCACTGGCTCGGGATGGACGTGCACGACGTCGGTGATTACAAGCTCGAGGACGAATGGCGCGTATTCGAACCGGGGATGGTGCTCACGGTGGAGCCGGGCATCTACATCGCCGCGGGCAGCTCCGGGGTACCGCGACGCTTCTGGAACATCGGGGTGCGCATCGAGGACGACGTGGTGGTCAGACCCGGCGGCTGCGAGGTGCTTACCGGCGAGGTCCCCAGGGAGCCGGACGAGATCGAAGCACTGATGGCGGCCGCATGAGCGCAACTGCCGCATGAGCGCCTCCGCCACATGAGCGCTCCCGCATGAGCGCCTCCGCCACTGGGCCGCTCCACAGCGACGTCGCGATCGTCGGCGGCGGCATGGTCGGCGCCAGCCTGGCGCTGGCGCTGGCCGGCACCGGTCGCAGCGTGGCGCTGATCGAGGCCGTGGCCCACTCATCGCTCGCGCAGCCGAGCTTCGACGAGCGCACCACCGCACTGGGCAACGGGGCGCGACGCATCTTCGAGACGCTCGGGGTGTGGCAGCGGATCGCCGCACAGGCGGCACCGATCAGACACATTCACGTTTCGGACGCCGGTCACTTCGGCTTTGCGCGGCTCGAGGCCGCCGCGCACGGGCTCGCGGCCTTCGGCTTCACGGTGAGCAATCGGCATCTGGGCACTGTGCTCTGGGACGCGCTGCGCCTGCGGCGCGAGGTGCAGATCGTGAGTCCGGCCCGCGTGGTCCACGCGCAGCTGTCCGACGAGGCCGCGACGCTCGACATCCAGGAGGGCGCGGCGCTCGACGGCGAGGCAGCGCGCACGCCGCGACGGCTCCATGCCAGGCTCGTCGTGGCCGCGGATGGGGCGCAGTCGCTCGTCAAGCAGGCCGCACACATCGATTCGAGCACCCACGACTATGGACAGGTGGCGCTGGTGACCAGTGTGCGCACCGAGCGGCCCGCCGGAGGGGTGGCGTACGAGCGCTTCACCGCGGACGGACCGCTCGCGCTGCTACCGCGCCACGACGGTAGCTACGCGGTGATCTGGGCGCTCGCACCATCGGCGGCCGAGGCGCTGCTGGCCGCGCCGGAAGAGCAGTTTCGCGAGCGCCTGCAGCAGCGCTTCGGCTGGCGCGAGGGGCGCTTCCTGCAGCTGGGCCGCCGTGCCACCTATCCACTCTCGCTGGTGCAGGCGCACGCGAGCGTTGGGCTGCGCACGGCGGTCATCGGCAATGCGGCTCAGGCGCTGCACCCGGTGGCGGCGCAGGGCTTCAACCTCGGCCTGCGTGACGCCGCGGTGCTCGCCGAACTGATCTCGATGACCGAGGATCCCGGGGCCGCCGCCCCGCTGGCGGACTATGCCCGTCGGCGCAGCGCTGATCGGCGCGGAATGATTGCATTTACCGACCGGCTGGTCAGATTGTTCCGCGACTCGCGGCCCGTCGTGACCGCGGCGCGTGACCTTGGCCTGCTGCTATTCGATCTGAGTCCATCGGCGAAGCAGGCCCTGTCGCGGCTGAGCTGGGGTTTCGGACGGCTGCCGCGCCTCGCTCGCGGGCTGCCGCTCACGGGCCGGCCGGCAGCCACGCCGCGGGAGCTGCCGTGAGCGCGCGGGATGTCGGCAACGTGGACTTTGACGTCGCGGTGATCGGCGCCGGGCTGACGGGCGCCTGCACGGCGGCACTGCTCGCGCGCCGCGCGGGACTGCCGGCGGCACGCATCGCGCTGCTGCTGGCTGCGCGGCAGCCACCAGCGCCGCCGGCGAGCGCCGGGGGCGCAGGGCCGGAGCTGCGTGTCGTGGCACTGTCGCGCGCGAGCGAGCGCGTATTGACGGCGGCCGAAGCCTGGTCGCGCCTGCCGGGGCCACGCCTGTGTGCCTACGAGCGCATGCAGGTGTGGCACGAGTCCGCCCGCATCGAGGGTGCATACGCGCTGTGTTTCGATGCGGCGGACGTCGGTGAGCCGAATCTCGGCTACATTGCCGAGAATTCACTGCTGCAATGGGCTTGCCTGGAGAGCTTCCGCGCGGCAGGCGGCACGCTGCTGTGCGGCTCGCTCGAGGCGATGAGGGTGCATGATCAGTACGTGCATCTCGCGCTGCAGGGGGGGCAGACGCTGACCGCGCGGCTGGTGGTTGGCGCCGACGGCGAACGCTCGCTGGTGCGCGCGCAGCTGCAGCTGCCCGCGCACAGGCACGATTATCGGCAGCAGGCACTGGTTGCCACGCTGCGCACACAGCGGCCGCACGGCGCGACCGCCTGGCAGCGCTTCCTGCGCACCGGACCGCTGGCGCTGCTGCCGCTGTTCGACGGCAGCTGCTCGATCGTGTGGTCGCTTCCGGAGGAGCGCGCCGCGCAGCTGCGTGACTGCTCCGAACATACGTTCGAGACACAGCTGCATGCCGCGGCCGATGGCGTGCTCGGCGCCATGACGCTCGCGAGCGAGAGGCGCAGCTTCGCGCTGCGCTCGCTGGCCGCCGAGGCGTATGTGGCCCCGCGCGGTGCGCTCGTCGGAGATGCGGCTCACGTCATCCATCCGCTCGCGGGGCAGGGCGCCAATCTGGGCCTGCTGGATGCCGCAGCGCTGTGCGAGAGCGTCAGCGAGGCGCACGTCGCGGGCGAGGATCCGGGCGCGCTGCGCGCGCTGCGTCACTACGAGCAGCGCCGCCGTACGCACAACCTGGCCATGAGTACCGCGATGGAAATCATGCAGCGCGGCTTCAGCGTCAGCGCCGCCGGCCCTGGCGCCTGGTTCGTCAACCGCGGTCTGGCGCTGGTCAATCGCAGCGGGCCGCTCAAGCGCCTGTTCGCGCGTCACGCGCTGGGGCTCGCCGGTGAGCTGCCGCGGCTGGCACGCAGCGCGTGATCGCGTCGCATTGCCGAGGCGCGCCATCGCGCAGGCCCGCCTGCAGCGTTGCGGTCAGTCCTGCGCCAGGCGGTCGATCTTCGCGGCGCAGATGAAATCGTTTTCGCTCAGCCCACCGACCGCGTGGGTCGAAAAACGCACGTGGCAGTAGTTGAAGCCGACGTTGAGATCGGGATGATGATCCTCGGTGTTGGCCACATGCGCGAGCGCGTTCACGAAGCTCATGGTGCGGAAGAAATTGCGGAACGAGAAATCACGGCGGATGGCCTTGCCATCTTCGATCAGCCGCCACTCGCCCGAGAGCTGCGCCAGCGCGGTCTGGGCCTGCTCGCGCGTATAGGGTTCGACGCCGCCTTCGCAGGGACGGCAGTGCCTGTCGGTGAGCGCTTGCTCGGCCATGGCCTGACTCCTCGAGGAGTGACTCCTCGATCAGGAGATGGGGGATCAGGAGGCGCGACGCGTGTAGCTGCGCGCCACGTACTGCTCGACCAGCTGCTGAAACTCCTCGGCGATGTGCTCGCCCTTGAGCGTCACGGTCTTCTCCCCGTCCTCGTAGACGGGGGCGACCGGGCGCTCGCCGGTCCCCGGCAGGCTGATACCGATGTTGGCGTGCTTGCTTTCACCGGGACCGTTCACCACGCAGCCCATCACGGCGACCGTCATGGTCTCCACGCCCACGTAGGCGCGGCACCACTCGCGCATGCGCTCGCGCAGATGTTTCTGGATGCTGTCGGCCAGCGTCTGAAAGAACGTGCTCGTGGTGCGCCCGCATCCCGGGCAGGCGGTCACGAGCGGTGCGAAGGAGCGCAGCCCCATCGTCTGCAGCAGCTCCTGCGCGACCAGCACCTCCCGCTTGCGGTCACCGCCCGGCTCGGGTGT
>JASHSK010000151.1 GCA_030038755.1 Gammaproteobacteria bacterium | reverse complement strand
AGCAGTTCCCCCGCCTGTGGGATGGCGGGAATCGCCAGATAGTGTGCGTAGATCTCGTTGCCGCTGGCGTAGGCGAAGATGCCGAGCGCACCGGCCACGAGCACCGCGGGCATGATGGCCAGGCCATCCAGTCCGTCGGTCAGGTTCACGGCGTTGCTCATGCCGACGATCATGAAATAGCTGATCGTGATGAACCCCGCCGCCCCGAGCGGCACGCTGACGGTCTTGATGAAGGGCACGAAGAAATCCGTCTCGGCGGCCACGTGTGCACTGCGGAACAGGAACACCGCGGCGCCCACGCCCAGCACCGACTGCCAGAAGTACTTCCAGCGCGCGATCAGGCCGCGCGAGTTGCCCACGACCAGCTTGAGGTAGTCGTCGTAGCAGCCGATCGCGCCGAATCCGAGCGTCACCGCCAGCGTCACCCATACGAAGCGGTTGCGCAGATCCGCCCACAGCAGGGTGCTCACCACGATCGCCACGATGATCAGCGCGCCGCCCATGGTCGGCGTGCCCGCCTTGGGCAGATGCGAGCTCGGGCCCTCGTTGCGCACCACCTGGCCGATCTGGTAGCGCGACAGCCACGAGATCATCAGCGGCCCCACCAGCAGCGACAGGCACAGCGCCGACACCACCGCGAGAATCGCCCGCAGCGACAGATAGGAAAAGACACGGAAGACACTGTGATGCACGGCGAGCAGCCGGGCGAGCCAGTACAGCATCGCGGCTCACCCCAGCCCCACCGCGGCAGCATCTGCGCCGCGCGCGGCCCCACCGCCCGTGCCGCCCGCGCCCGCTGCATTCACCTTGTCGTCCGGCCCCTCCGGCGCGAGCGCCTCGACGATGCGCTCCAGGCGATTGACGCGCGAGCCCTTGATCAGCAGTGTCACTTCGGGCGAGAGCGTCGCCTCGAGCGCGCGCGTGAGTGCCGCGGCGTCCTCGAACGCCTCCGCACCGGCGCCGAAACTCTCGGCCGCCAGGGCCGCGAGGGCACCGTGGCTGTAGAGACGCTCGACTCCGAGGCGTCGCGCGAGCTCGCCGAGCTCGCGATGGCTGCCGGCCGCGAACTCGCCCAGCTCGGCCATATCGCCGAGCACCAGCCAGCGCCGACCGGGCATCTGCGCGAGCACCTCCAGGCCCGCGTGCACCGAGCTGGGATTGGCGTTGTAGGAATCGTCGATCAGCCAGCCCCCGGCGGCTCGCCGGCGCAGCTGCAGACGGCCGCGCACGGCGCGCACCCGCGCCAGCCCCGCACTGAGCTGCTCGAGGCTGGCACCGGCGCTGGCGGCGGCCGCCGCGGCCGCGAGCGCATTGAGCACGTTGTGGCGGCCCGCGAGCCCCAGATGCACCCAGGCGCGCCCCTCGGGGGATTGCAGCTCGAAGGTGCTGTCAAAGCCCTGCGCCGTGAGCTGCAGGCGCAGCTGCCGGGCGCTGAACTGCGCGCCCTCGGCCACACCGAAGCTCACCACGCGCGCGGCGGTGGAGGCTCGCCACATCCCGAAGAAGGCGTCGTCGGCGTTGAGCACCGCGGCCGCAGCGGCGGGCAGCCCCGCGACCATCTCGCCCTCGGCGCGCGCGGCGCCCTCCAGGGAACCAAATCCTTCCAGATGCTCGGCGCCGGCGTTGGTGATCAGGCCGATGTCGGGGCGCGCGATGCGTACCAGCGCCGCGACGTCGCCGGCTCGATTGGCGCCCATCTCGATCACGGCGCTGCGATGCTCGCTGCCCAGGCGCAGCAGCGTCATGGGCACGCCCAGATGATTGTTCAGATTGCCGCGCGTCGCGAGGCACGGGCCGCGCTGTGCGAGGATCGCCGCGGTCATCTCCTTGACCGTGGTCTTGCCGTTGCTGCCGGCGACGCCGATCACCGGACCGGTGAAGCGCGCGCGCGCCGTTGCCGCGGCGCGCGCCAGTGCCGCCTCGACGTCATCGACCACGATCTGCGCGAGCGCCACGGGCTGCTCGCGCTGCACGAGGGCGCCGGCCGCGCCGCGCGCGAGCGCGTCGGCCACGAACTCATGCCCGTCGAGTCGCTCGCCGGGCAGCGCCGCGAACAGGTTGCCGGCGCTCAGGCGGCGCGAATCGATCGCCACCTCGTCAAAGGCGCGGTCGGCGCCGATCAGACGGCCTGCGCAGGCGGCCGTGAACTCTGCGAGCGTGCGGATCATGCGGGCCTCCGCAGCGCCAGAGCGGCACGCGCCTCGGCGGCATCGCTGAAGGGGCGCCGCTCGGCGCCCAGCAGCTGATAGTCCTCGTGGCCCTTGCCGGCCACGAGCACCACATCGCTCGTGGCGGCCTCGGCAAGCGCGGCGCGGATCGCCGCACGTCGATTGTGGATGACGCGCGTGCGCTCGAGCGCGCCCGCCGCCCGGATGCCCTCGAGGATGGCCGCCACGATCTGAGCCGAGTCCTCTCCACGCGGGTTGTCGTCGGTGACGATGATGCAATCGGCGCCGGCGGCCGCGGCGCTGCCCATCGGGGCGCGCTTGCCGCGGTCGCGCTCGCCCCCGCAGCCGAACACGCACCACAGACGGCCCCTGCAGAGTGCGCGCGCAGCCGCGAGCGCCTGGGTGAGCGCATCGGGCGTGTGCGCATAATCGATCAGTACCAGCGGCAGCGCGCCGCCCCCCTCCGGCTGCATGCGCCCCGGCGGCGGCTGGCAGCGCGCGAGCGCCGCGCAGGCGCGCTCGAGCGGCACCGCACGCGCCAGCAGCAGCGCGAGCACCGTCAGCAGGTTGTCGGCGTTGAAGCCTCCGCGCAGCGGGCTGACGAGCCGAGCTTCGCCCTCGCGGGTGCGCAGCGACAGCCTCAGGCCCTCGCGGCTCGCGGACACAGTGCGTGCGCAGACGTAGTGCGCGTCCGCGAAGGCAGGCTGCGGCTCGCGCCGCGAGGTCACCCACAGCGGCGCTGCACCCGCGGCAGCGCCGCCGAGGTAGCGCTGCGCCAGCTCGCGCCCAAAGTCGTCGTCGATGTTGATGACGCGCGCGGCGAGCGCAGGCCATTGAAACAGGCGCGCCTTGGCCGCCCCATAGGCAGCCATGTCGCCGTGATAGTCGAGATGATCGCGCGTCAGGTTGGTGAACGCCGCGGCGTGCAGACGCACCG
>JASHSK010000150.1 GCA_030038755.1 Gammaproteobacteria bacterium | reverse complement strand
AGGTACTACGCCGCCCAGGGCGGCGACTATCGCGCGGTGTTCTCGCTGTTCGATCTGGATGCCGACGAGGTCGTGGATGTGCCGCGCGTCGCCGCCCACAGCTGTCATCTGCAGGGCGGCATGGATCCGCAGCTGTGGGCCGAACAGGGCTTCGGCGCAGAGGCACACGACCGATTCGTCTCCGACGAAGCACAGGTTGCGGCGCGCGGCATCGAGGTGCTCAAGACCTGCACGCCCTACATCGCCGGCAACATGCCGGTCATGGGCGAGCACTGCGCGTGGATGGAGAGCTCGGCGGTGGTGTTCTGCAACAGCGTCATCGGCGCCCGCACCAACACCGAGGGGCGCGAGTCCACCAGCGCGGCGATGCTGACGCGTCGCATCCCCTACTGGGGCTATCACTGCCCGGACTATCGCTACGGCCAGTACGCCATCGAAGTGCACTGCCCCGTGGAGAGCGTGTTCGACTGGGGAATGCTCGGTTACTTCGTCGGCGGCTGTGTCGAGGACGGCATCCCGGTACTGTCGGGACGGCTGTCCGAGCCGAGCCTGATCCGGCATAAGCACTTCGGGGCGGCCGCCGCCTCCTCGGGCGGCGTGGAGCTGTACCACATGGTCGGCATCACGCCCGAGGCGCCGACGCAGGAGGCGGCCTTCGGGCCGCAGCGCCCACGCGAGAGCTTCGTGTACGACGCCGCGGCGCGCGCGCGCACCTATGAAAATCTGAACGCGCTCGGCAGGAGCCGCGAGGTCGATTACGTCATGCTCGGCTGCCCACACTACTCGCTCGAGCAGATCCGCCATGCGGCCTACCTGCTGGAAGGGCGCAGCGTGCACGCCCACTGCGCGCTGTGGATCTTCACTTCGCGGGCCGTGAAGCTGCTGGCCGATATCAACGGCTATACCAAAATCCTGCGTGACGCGGGCGCGTATCTGATGACCGATACCTGCTCGGCGATCAGCCAGGCGGTGCCCAAGGGCACGCGCGTCGCGGCCCTCGACAGCGCCAAGCAGGTGCATTACCTGCCGGCCATGATGAACATCGAGGGCTGGTTCGGCACGACCGAGGACTGCATCGACGCCGCCTGCACCGGGCGCTGGGCCGGACGGCTGCCATGAGTGCCGCGCCCAGCACGGCCCCCGCATCGCTGGTGCTGCGTGGCCGCGGCATCACGCCCGGCATCGCCGAGGGCGAGGCCCTGGTGACACATCAGACCATCTCGGGCTGGGGCGGCATGCACGCGCCCACGGGCACCATCATCGAAAGCCGCCACGAGCTGCGCGGTCAAAGCGTCGCCGGCAGGATCCTGATCTTCCCCGGCGCCAAGGGCTCCTCGGGCTGGTCAGCGACCTTTCACATGGCGCGGCTGGCGGGCGCCGCACCGCGGGCCATGGTATTCAACGTCATGACCCCGAAGGTCGCGCTCGGCGCGGTGGTGATGCGCATTCCGGCAGTGACCGAGCTGGATGCCGACCCGCTCACGCGCATCGCGACCGGGGACTGGGTGCGCGTCGACGGGGATCGCGGGGAAGTATCCGTTTGGACGGGCGGGCAGCCAGCGAGGGCGGGCGATCCAGTATCATCGCTCGCATGAACTTCGACTACACCGCGCTGCTGGCGCTCGCCGCGGCCGTCTCGGGCGGCCTGGTACTGTTTGATCGCTTTGCGACGGCCCGCAATGGCGGCGCGGTGCGTGCGGGTCCCGGTGCCCACGTCGTGCAGCAGATCTATGCCTACGCGCGTGCGCTCTTTCCGGTAATCCTCGTCGTATTGCTGATCCGCTCGTTCGTATTCGAGCCCTTCCGCATCCCCTCGGCCTCCATGATGCCGGGGCTGGTGGACGGGGACTTCATCCTGGTGGACAAGTACTCGTATGGGCTGCGTCTACCGCTGCTGCACAGGCTGATCGTGCCGATCGGCACGCCGCACCGCGGTGACGTCATCGTGTTTCGCTCGCCGGGAGAACCGGGCGTCGACCTCATCAAGCGCCTCGTGGGATTGCCCGGCGATCAGGTCGTGGTCAACGACAATCGCGTCTACATCAATGGGGCGCTGATGCCACAGCGTCCCGACGGCGTGTATCGCGGGGACTTCGGCTTCACCGGCTCGGCGCTGGCACTCGAGTCCTTCGGCAAGACCTCGCACGTACTGATGTTCGCCCCGGATCGCTGGGTCACGGACTTCGAGGGAACGGTACCCGCCGGGCACTACTTCTTCATGGGCGACAACCGTAACGACAGCGAGGACAGTCGCTTTCCGGTGGTCGGATTCGTCCCCGAGGAAGATCTGATCGGGCACGCGCGCTGGATCTGGTTCAACTGGCGCGTGCCGGGTTGGCCGAACCTCGCGCGCATCGGCCGCATTCGCTAGCCCGCGCGGCTAGGGCGCCCTCGGGCCCGGATCCCCCGAGAACAGCGCCAGGTCGATCGCCGCGGCCATCGCCTGATATCCCGCGTCATTGGGGTGCAGGTGATCGGTGTTGTTGAAGGCGCTGCGGATGGCTTTCGGATCCTGCGGATCGCGCACGACGGCATCGAAATCGACGACGGCATCGTATGCGTGGCTGGTGCGGATCCATCGATTGACCGCTTCGCGCACCGCCTCGCCTTCCTCGCTGTAATACGACGCCCCCTCGAACGGGGTCAGCGTGGCTCCGATGACGCGGATGCCGCGCAGATGCGCGCGCTCGATGATCTGCTTCTGCGCATCGATCAATTCCCGCGCGCTGACCGGGCGCGACGGCGCCGTGCCCGGCAGCCTGTTGAAGCCGATGTCATTGATTCCTTCCAGCACGATCAACCAGCGCACGGCCGGCTGGCTCAGCACGTCGCGGTCCAGGCGCGCCAGCGCCGCGGGTCCGACCTGATCGTGCAGCAGGCGATTGCCCGAGATGCCCTCATCGATGATCGCCCACTGATCTGCGCCACCGTCGGCGCCGTGCAGACGCTCGGCCAGCTGACCGACCCAGCTGCGATCGGCGTCGGGCGTCGAATTGACCCCGTCGGTGATGGAGTCTCCGAAAGCCACGATCAGACCGGTGCGCACCGGGGCCAGCACATCGACGCCCGACAACCAGTACCAGGACTGGCGGGTAGCCGCGCCGGGGAGCGAGGCGGCGGCGGTGAAGTCCCCGGCGGCGGAGACGTACGTCGTATGCATCGCCGTGAAATGTTCGGTGGGATCGCCGGTTCGCCCGTCGATGTAGACGCTGATCGCCAGATGCTCCAGCGCTGCGACGCGCAGATCGACCGGATCACTCAGCACCTCCGCGCCGACCGGGATCTCCACGGAGCGCTCACCGCTGAAGGTCAGGGTGCGATCCGTGGCCGGCATGATCGCCGAACCCCCGGCGCTCAGGGCGATGTGTGCCGCGGCAACATGCAGCGGCGCGGCTCCAAAGGCATTGGAGAGCTGCACACGGACCTGCGGGCCGCCGATGCTGGTACGCACGATCATGCGCACCGTCTGGTGATCGAAATGCGGCGCGGGTGGGAATGCCGTCGCCCGATTGGCGCCGGCCTGTGTCCCCGCCGGCCGCGCAGGTGCCGGCGACGCAGGTGCCGGCCGCGCAGCTGCCAGTCGCGCAGCTCCCGGCCGCGCAGCCGGCCGCCCGAGGATTTGCGCGCTTTGCTGCGCGGCCGCCCAGGTGGCGACCCAGTGAGACTGCGGCTCTGCGCCGCGCGCGGCCTGTTGCCACGGCAGCGCGCACACGACCAGCACCAGCAGGCACGGTAATGGTAATCGCACGGTTACTCCCCCCCGGACGCTGCGCCGACGGCCACCCAGGCGAGCTCGGCGCTCGAGACCGACTCCAGTTTGAAAGTGCGGGCAGCCGCCATCATACGCGTGAGCGCCTGCGCAAGTGGCAGCGGGGGCCTGGACGCACCCTTGGCGCTCTTGTGGAAACGCACGGGGTTGATGCGTGCGACGACGTAATTGCGCAGATACGGTGACCGAAAGCCCCGCGCCTGCAGCGCCGCCATCAGTCGCCTGACCTGTACGTCGATGGCGATCAGCCGCGCCGCGAAGCCCTCGCGCTCGCGCAGGCTCGCCGCCAGCGTGCGCTCGCTGAACCGGTCCACCTTCCTGAGAAAGGCGCTGTAGGCACCGCCGGCGAAGCGCGGGGCCTGCTCATAGACCGCCCCGAGTGTCAGCAGCTCGGCGGACTCGAACTCGGCTGCATGGTCCACTTCGTGAGTGGACGCGCGGCGCTTTGCCAGGCTGCGCGCCATGCGGATGACCTCGAGGCTCCGGTCGCGCAGGTTGTGCGCCTTCTCGGTGTTGAGGGCCAGGATGCGGTAGGCCAGCGATTCGTCCGGAGAGATCAGCGCCGTGATCTGCCGCAGTCCCAGCACCTTGGCGGCGGCGAGCCGGTGTCGGCCGTTCGGCGTCCACAGCTGCCCTTGCTCCCCGCGAACCACGATGAGCGGATCCAGGTAAGCGCCGGCCTCTTCGATCTTCGCGGCCAGCCGCCGGCAGTGCGTCGGCGACAGATCGCGCTGGAACGGCGTGGGTTGCACGGCCGCCAGCGGCAGGCAGGCCAGCAGCAGCGCGCGCCCGCCGAGGGGCTCGTGATAGGCACCGATCGGCACTCCGCCGAGGGCCTGCACCTGGGCAACCAGGGGAGCAATCCCCGGGTCCCGCGGATCCCGCGGGTCCTGCGCGTCCCGCGCGTCCTGCAGCGGAATCGCGATTCCTGCGGCGTCCAGGCCGCGCGCGCCGGCCACCGGTGCGAGCTTGCCGCGCCCGCGCACACGCCGGCCCCGCACCTGCGCAGCGCGCCGGCGCGGGTGCATAATGCCTGCCAAACGAACACTTTGGGGGTCGGCCATGAAACGCACCATGCTCCTTGCGCTCACGACGGCGCTCGCTGCCCTGACGATCAACGCGACGATACCGAACCGCGCGGCCGCGCAGGGGCCGCGGTTGGATTTCTCCAAGGTACAGGAGACTCCCACCGATCTGGGTCATGGTCTATACATGATCGTCGGCGCCGGCGGCAACACCACGCTGGCGGTCGGCACCGACGGGCTGATCGTCGTGGACGCGCAGTTCGCGCCGGTGTATCCGAAGCTCAAGGCCGCGATCGGGCAGATCTCCTCTCTGCCGGTGAAATACCTGATCAATACGCACTATCACGGCGATCACACCGGCGGCAACGCGGACTTCGCGCGCGACGGGGCGACGATTGTCGCGCAGGTCAATGTCGCAAAGCGTCTGCGGAATCCGCCGCCCGGCCCGAACGGCCAGCCCGGCCGAGCGGCTCCCGCCGAGGCGATACCGACCAGGACCTACACGACCCATACCACGATCTCCGTGCAGGGCCAGCGTGCCGAGCTGACGCACGTGCCCAATGCACACACGGACGGGGACACGGTCGTGTACTTCCCGGCGGCCAACGTCATCTCCACCGGAGACATCGTCGGCAGCGAGAGCTATCCGAACATCGACGTCGCCGTGGGCGGCAGCATCGACGGCATGATCGCCGGCACGCGCGAGGTGCTGCGCATGGGCAATGCCGACACCAAGATCGTGCCCGGTCACGGCCACCTGACCGACAAGGCCGGGGTGCGCGAGTATCTGACCATGCTCGAGACCGCCCGCAGATTGATCGCCCGGGAAATTGCCGCGGGCAAGACCGAAGATCAGATGGTGGCGGACAAACCGCTCGCGGCGCTGGACGTCAAGTGGGCGGCCGCCGGCGGGCCGTTCGTGGCGCGCTTCCCGCGGCTGGTGTACGAGTCGCTGAAGAAGTCGCAGAGCTGAGCGCGGCGGCCAAAGCGGTCGGCAGCGTCTGCAGGCGGCCGCGCAATCAGGCGTCGAAGGGATGCCGCCGGATGATGGTCTGCTCCCGGTCCGGGCCGGTGGAGATCAGATCCACCGGCACGCCGACCAGCGCCTCGATGCGCTCGAGGTACCGCTGCGCGTTGGCCGGCAGGGCCGACAGCGTCGTCAACCCCACGGTCGACTCCTTCCAGCCGGGTAGTTCCTCATAGACCGGCTCCGCTTCGGCGTAAGCATCCGTAAAGAGCGGCGGCTCCGAGAGGAGCTGGCCGCCGAGCCGATAACCCGAGGCGATGCGGATGGTGTCCAGGCCGTCGAGCACGTCGAGCTTGGTCATGCACAGGCTCGAGACACTCGAGTGCACGACCGCCCGCCGCAGGGCAACGGCGTCGAACCAGCCGCAGCGGCGGCGGCGCCCGGTGACCGAGCCGAACTCGCGTCCCACGCGCGAGAGATGCTCGCCGTAGTCGTCGAACAGCTCGGTGGGGAAGGGGCCGGCGCCCACGCGCGTCGCATACGCCTTGACGATGCCGAGCACGTGATCGAATGCACAGGGTCCCAGTCCGGTGCCGGTGGCCGCGCCACCGGCGGTCGTGTTGGAGGACGTCACGAACGGGTAGGTCCCCACGTCGATGTCGAGCATCGCCGCCTGTGCCCCTTCGAACAGCACGTTGCTGCGCTCACGCGAGAGCCGCGCGAGGATGGCCGTGACGTCGGCAACCATCGGGCGCAGGCGCTCGGCGTACTGCAGCTGCTCCTCCAGGGTGCGCTGGAAGTCGACCGGCGGCTGCGAGAAGTAGCGCTGCAGGACAAAGTTATGGAAGTCCAGCACTTCGCCGAGCTTGGCCGCGAAACGATCGCGCTGGAACAGGTCGGCCACGCGCACCGCACGGCGCGCGACCTTGTCCTCATAGGCCGGACCGATGCCGCGCCCGGTCGTCCCGAGCGCGTTGGCGCCGCGGGCACTCTCGCGCGCCCGATCGAGCGCCACGTGCGAGGGCAGAATCAGCGGACAGGCCGGCGAGACGCGCAGCCGCTCGTACACCGGGACGTGCTGCGCCTGCAGCGTCTCGGCCTCGCGGAACAGCGCCTCGAGCGACACCACCACGCCGTTGCCGAT
>JASHSK010000149.1 GCA_030038755.1 Gammaproteobacteria bacterium | reverse complement strand
TCAGTTGCGCTCGAGAATCCGCTCCAGCCGATCGAGTACCCGCATCGCGCCGAGCGCCTGGGCGACGCTTGCATTGGGCTCGCGCTGCTCCTTGATCGCCGCGAAGAACTCGCGGTCCTGCAGCTCGATGCCGTTCATCGACACGTCGACCCTGGAGACGTCGATTTTCTTCTCGTCGCCATCGACCAGCTCATCGTAGCGCGCGATGTAGGTGCCGTTGTCGCAGATGTAGCGGAAGAAGGTGCCGAGCGGTCCCTTGTTGTTGAAGGAGAGCGACAGCACGCACACCTTGCCGGAGGGCGTTTTCAGCAGGATGCCCATGTCCATCGCGATGCCGAGCGTCGGATGGTGGGGACCCTCGACGGCGTAGCAATCGGCGATCGTCTCGCCGGTCTGGTACATGAACAGGTCCACGGTGTGACAGGCGTGATGCCACAGAAGATGATCGGTCCAGCTGCGCGGCTTGCCCTGCGCGTTCATGTTCGTGCGGCGGAAGAAGTAGGTCTGCACGTTCATCTGCTGGATCGTGAGCTCCTTAGCCACGATCCGCTTGTGCACCCACTGGTGTGACGGATTGAAGCGGCGCGTGTGGCCGGCCATCGCGATGACGCCCGTCTCCTTCTGCACCTTCAGCAGCTGTTCGGAGTCCGCGAGGGTGTCCGCCATCGGGATCTCGATCATCACGTGCTTGCCGGCGCGCATTGCCTCGATGCCCTGGCGCGCGTGCATCTGGGTCGGGGTCGTGAGGATCACCGCCTCGACGCCCGGCTGCCTGAGCGCTTCCGAGTAGTCCGTCGTCCAGTGCGGGATCCTGAATTTCTTCGCGACCTCCTCCGTCGTTCCGGGCGAGCCACCTGCGAGGCTCACGACCTCGATGCCCGGAATGTTGCCGATCGCCTCCAGATGCTTCTGGCCGAAGGCGCCCTGTCCCGCCATCACGACTTTCATTGCGCTTGCCTCGCCTCTCGTCCCATGAATTAACGACTCTCGAGAATGATGTTCCCGACGGCCGTCGAGGACGCCGGCACGTGGTAGAAGCGGTGGACCTCCTCGACCCGCTCGCCGAGCGCGCCGCGCATGATGAGCCACATCACGAGCTCGATCGCCTCGGCGCCCGCTTCGCGCAGGTATTCGAGCGGCGGTATCCCCGCGAGCCGCTGCGGATCGCGCGACAGGCCGTCGAGAAACGCGATGTCGAACGGCGTGTTGACGAGTCCGGCGCGCGGCCCCTGGATCTGGTGGGACATGCCGCCGGTGCCGAAGATGACCACCTTCAGGTCCTCGTCCCAGCTCTCGATCGCCTTGCGGATCGCCTTGCCGAGCATGTAGCAGCGGTGGCCGGTGGGCGCCGGATACTGGATGACGTTGACCGCGAGCGGGATCACGCGGCACGGCCAGGCCGCGGGGGTTCCGCACAGCAGCGTCAGCGGCACCGTGAGCCCGTGGTCCACCTGCATCTCGTTCACGATCGTCATGTCGAACTCGTCGAGCACGAGCGACTGCACCAGATGCGCCGCGAGCTCCGGATAGCCCTTCACGGGAGGCACCGGCCTGGGGCCCCATCCTTCGTCCGCGATCGGAAACTCATCCGCGCAGCCGAGCGCGAAGGTGGGAATGATCTTGAAGTCGAAGGCGTTGACGTGGTCGTTGTAGACCATGATCACGACATCGGGCCGGGTTCTCGCCATCCACGCCTTGGCCGGCTCGTAGCCCTGGAACAGCGGCGCCCAGTACGGCTCGCCCGATTTGCCATTGTCGACGGACGCCCCGATCGCCGGCGTGTGGGATGTCCCGACCCCCGCGATGATCCTCGCCATCAGGCCTTCCCCGGCCGCTCGGACTTCGAGCGCCAGCCATCGGGCGAGCGGCCTCCCTTCAGCATCATCTCGACGTACTCCTTCTCGGTCATGCCGGTCATCCGCGAGGCCATGAACTGGTAGGACTTGCCATCCGTGAAGGCGAGCTTCGCGAGCGCATAGGAGACGCCGCCCAGCTCGAGCAGCCTGTTCCAGTCGCGGCGCAGCACCGCCTGGCGCTGATCCTCGGTCATTCTGAACCGGCTCGTGTACTCCGCCTCGTCACCGAGGAATGCCTTGCGATTCTCCGCCTTCATCAGCGAGTAGAGGAATTCGTTGAGGTGATAGCCCGCTCGCGCGCGCTGCGCGTCGAATACCCAGGTGCCCGGGATGTCCTCGTACGCTTCCTCTTTCTCTTTCCGCTTCCCATCGGTCATGGTGTCGCCTTCAGTCTCCAAAGCCGTACAGCCGGTGCGGATTGTCCACGAGCACCTTGCGCTGCAAGGCCGGATCCGGCATGTAAAGGGGCAGCAGGTCGACCAGATCGCCGTCGTTGGGCATGTGCTTGGAGATGTTCGGGTGCGGCCAATCCGTCCCCCAGAGGATGCGGTCCGGCGCCGCCTCGATGAGCGCCTGCGCGAACGGCACGGCATCGGTGAACGGCGGGCCGGCGCTGGAGATGCGCTCCGCGCCGCTCACCTTGACCCAGCAACGCTCGTTGCTGCGCGCGAGCGCCAGCAGCCGCCGGAAGGGCTCCTGCTCGAGCCCCGCCTTGGTCGGCACGCGCCCCATGTGATCGATCAGGAAGGGCACCGGCAGCTTCTCGAGCAGATCCGCGTGCTCGACCAGGTCGCCGGCATCGAAGTGCAGGTCCACGTGCCAGCCGAGAGGCCGCACGCGCGCGACGACGCGGTGAAACTCACCCATGTCCGGCATGCCGCCCAGGTGCTTGACGAAATTGAACCGCACGCCGCGGCAGCCGCCTGCGTGCAGAGCCTCGAGCTCCCGCTCGCTGAAGGAGTCGTCCGCGTTGGCGACGCCGCGGTAGCGGCCGCCACTCTGGGCAATGGCATCGAGAATGACGCGGTTGTCGCGGCCGTGGCAGCTCGCGTTGACGAGCACCGCGCGGTCGAGGCCGAGCAGCTCGTGCAGCTCGCGGAAGCGCTCGAGCGGCGCATCCGGCGGCGTGTAGCTGCGGTCGGGCGCATACGGATACCTGTCGGCGGGTCCGAAGATGTGGCAGTGAGCATCGCACGCGCCCGGCGGGGGCCGGAATTTCGGCTTACGCGTATTCGGGTCGGGGGGTTTGCAAGTGGGAATCATGCTGGGATGCCCATACGGGCGATACGTGACACGGGGGGGCCTCTCGCGGGTGATTTGCTATCGTAACATTCCGGCTGCTGCCGACGGCAGCGCCGTCCTCTCCAGCCAGAGATCGGAGGCTCCATGAACGGGCAACCGGCCGAGAACCGCAACCCTGCGGCGGACCTGCGCAGCGACTTCGCTCACCTGATCGATGGCGGGCCAGCGACGAGCGAAGCGTGGCTTGACGTCATCGATCCGGCCACCGGCAGCGCCTTCGCGCGCACGCCCTCCGCGGGGCGGGCCGAGCTCGACCGTGCCGTGGCCGCCGCCCGCCGGGCCGCCGTGCCATGGGGCGAGCGCTCGTTCGACGATCGCCGCGCCGCCATCCGGCGCATGGCGCAGGTCTTCAGGGACCATCAGGCCGAGCTCGCCGAGCTGCTCACCCGCGAGCAGGGCAAGCCGATCGAGCAGTCGCGCGACGAGGTGACCCGCGCGGCGACGCAGGCCGAGGGCATGGCGCAGATTCCCATCCAGCCGGAGCTGCTCCTCGAGGACGAGACTCGCCGCATCGAGCTTCGTTACTATCCTCTCGGCGTCGTGGGCGTCATCACGCCGTGGAACGCTCCGATCAATCTCGCCGCCGGACCGCTGACCTCCGCGCTCTACACCGGCAATGCCGCGATTCTCAAGCCCTCGCCCTACACACCGCTCACGACGCTGCGGCTCGGCGAGCTGCTGAGGGACGTCTTCCCGCGCGGCGCACTGAACGTGCTCGCGGGCGGCGATGAGCTCGGCGAGTGGATGACCGCGCATGCGGGCATCGACAAGATCTCCTTCACCGGCTCGGTGGAGAGCGGCAAGAAAGTGATGGCGAGCGCCGCGGGCACGCTCAAGCGCGTGACGCTCGAGCTCGGCGGCAACGACGCCGCGATCGTGCTCGATGACGTGGATCCCAAGGCCGTGGCGCCGAAGCTGTTCTTCGCCGCCTTCGTGAACAGCGGCCAGGTGTGCATGGCCGTCAAGCGCATCTATGCTCACGAGCGCATTTACGAGGCGCTGTGTGATGCGCTCGCCGCCGAGGCGCGCAAGGCGAAGATCGGCAGCGGGCTCGAGCGCGGCGTCACCCTCGGTCCGATCCAGAACAAGGAACAGTACGACCGTCTGGTCGGACTGCTCGAGGACACCCGCCGCAGCGGGGCGCGCATTCTCGCGGGCGGGGAGCTGCCCGCCGGGCCCGGTTACTTTTTTCCGCCGACCCTCGTCGCAAACATCGACGAGACGAGCCGGCTGGTGCGCGAGGAGCAGTTCGGCCCGATCGTGCCCATTCTCCGATACCGCGACGTCGACGATGCCGTTCGCCGGGCCAACGATACGCGGTACGGGCTGTCGGGATCGGTGTGGAGCCGCGACCTCGAGCGCGCGGCCGCCATTGCCGCTCGCCTGGAGGTCGGCACGGCCTGGGTCAACCAGCATCGTGCGACGCTCGCGACGGTACCGTTCGGGGGCGCCAAGGAATCGGGAATCGGTCGCCAGTACTCCGTGCTCGGGCTCAAGTCCTACATGGAGCCGCGCGTCATCAGCATCCTCAAGCAGCCGCTGTAGGCAGCGGGCTCGGGCGCTCAGTTCGAGCGCCGCGGCGACGGCAAAGCCGTTGCGCCGCAGGTAGTGCCAGGGGGCACCGCCGCGCGGGCACTGCCGCGCCGCCACGGAACGTCGGGCGGCTGGCGGCCGGCTGTGCTAATTTGGGAAGTCCTCGGACCGCCACGCATCGAACTCGCCGAGCATGCTTGCGCTATCCACCCGCGCCCTCACCAAGACCTATAAGAACGGCGTGCAGGCGCTGCGCAGCGTCGATCTGGACGTCGAGCAGGGCGACTTCTTCGCGCTGCTCGGGCCCAACGGGGCCGGTAAGACCACCCTGATCGGCATCGTCACCTCGCTGGTTAACAAGACGGGCGGCAGCGCCGCGATCTTCGACTACGACGTCGACCGTGACCTCGAGCGTGCCAAGGCCTGCATTGGCGTGGTGCCGCAGGAGATCAACTTCAACCAGTTCGAGACCCCCATGACCATTGTGGTCAATCAGGCGGGGTTCTACGGCGTGCCGCGCGTCGAGGCGCGTCGACGCGCCGAGCGCTACCTGAAGCAGCTGCAGCTCTGGGACAAGCGTGGCGGCGCGGCGCGCGGGCTGTCGGGCGGCATGAAGCGGCGCCTGATGATCGCGCGCGCGCTGATGCACGAGCCGCGGCTGCTGATTCTCGATGAGCCGACAGCCGGGGTCGATATCGAAGTCCGCCGCAGCATGTGGGAGTTTCTGCGCGATATCAATCAGCGCGGCACCACCATCATCCTGACGACCCATTATCTCGAGGAAGCCGAGACGCTCTGCCGCAACATCGCCATCATCGATCACGGCTCGATCATCGAGCGCGACCGGGTCGATAACCTGCTGCGCCGTCTGCATACCGAGACCTTCGTGCTCAACACGCGCGAGGCGATCTCGCAGGCCCCGCAGATGCCCGGTTTCCCGCTGCGGCGCGTGGACGAGCATACACTCGAAGTCGAGATCTCCAAGGAGCAGAACCTCAATGAGCTGTTCGTGCATCTGTCCAGCTGCGGCATCGGCGTGCTGAGCATGCGCAACAAGGTCAACCGCCTCGAGGAGGTGTTCATGCGGCTGGTCGAGAACCGCGCCGCTGACGGTAGC
>JASHSK010000148.1 GCA_030038755.1 Gammaproteobacteria bacterium | reverse complement strand
GTGCCCGCGCACCCGGGCGCGCGTACGCCGTGATTCGCGCGCGCAAGCGCTTCGGTCAACACTTCCTGCACGATCCGGCCGTCATCGCGCGCATCCTCGCCGCGCTCGAGCTGCATGCGGGGGATGCCCTGGTCGAGATCGGGCCCGGCCACGGCGCCCTGACCGGGCAGCTGCTGCATGCGAGCGGACGGTTGGATGCGATCGAGATCGATCGCGACCTCGCCTGCCTGCTGCGCGAGCGCTTCAGGGGCGAGCCCGGTTTCGTGCTGCACGAGCTGGACGCCCTGACCGTGGACTGGCGCTCGCTGGCCGCCGCGCGCGGCGCGCGGCTGCGCCTGGTCGGAAATCTGCCCTACAACATCTCCACCCCGCTGCTGTTTCGGCTGCTGGAGTGCGCCGACGTGGTCGCCGACATGCACTTCATGCTGCAAAGGGAGGTGGTGGATCGCATCCTGGCCGCCCCTGGAACCCGTGACTATGGGCGCTTGACGGTGATGCTCGCCCCGCGCGTGCAGGGAGAGCGGCTGCTGGACGTGGGCGCCGGAGCGTTTCGCCCCGCCCCGCGGGTGCTCTCGAGCGTCGTGCGCCTGCGCGTCATCGAGCCGCCCTGGCCGATCCCCCCGCTGTATGCCGCGGTGGTCGGCGCGGCCTTCGGACAGCGGCGCAAGACACTGCGCAATGCGCTGCGAGGCTATCTGAGCGGCGCGCAGATCGAAGCGCTCGGCCTGGACCCCGGGGCACGCGCCGAGCAGCTTCCGCCGCGCGAGTTCGCGCGCCTGGCCGGGGCCGCGACGCCGCCGGCGCCTGACGCGGGACAAAGCTCATCCGGCTAGCGCGACCATTGCGTAACCGACTGGCGCGCAAGGCCGCCGCCCGCCGCGCTGGCGCAGCCGCCCGGCGCTGTGCTTCACTAGCAGGCGGGTGAGCCGTCACCGGACCATGGAGCGGGGGCGAATGCCATGGCGACCTACCGACGCATTCTGGTGGCCGTCGACCTGACGGAGGACAGCCGCGCCGTGGCCGCGCGTGCCTGCGAGGTCGCGCAACTGTGCGGGGCTACGGTACGGCTGCTGCACGTGGTGGAGTTCGTGCCGATAGAGCCGATGAGCGATGCGCTGGTGCCAGTGGTCCAGATCGACGATCAGATGATGACGCGTTCGCGCAGCCAGATCGCGGCGCTGGCGCAGCAGCTCGGCCTGCCTGCCGAGGCGGTCAGCGTCGAGGCCGGCAACGCCAAGAGCGAGATCCTGCGCGCCGCGCGCGAGCAGCACATCGATCTGATCGTCATCGGCTGTCGCGAACGGCACGGACTGTCGCTGCTCGTGCATCGCACGCAGGATTCGGTACTGCATGGGGCACCCTGTGACGTGCTCGCGGTACGCGTGCACGAGCCGGCCATCGGAGGGCGCGAGCGACCCGCACGGGATCGGCACGGCGCAGCCCAGGGTGGCTGAGGGAGCTCAAGCGGTGACCGGCAAGCGCTACGACATCCGTGTCGAGGTGGAGACGACCTACCTGGAGCATCAGTCCGAGCCGCACGAGCACCGCTATGTATTCGCCTACACGATCACCATCCGCAACGAGGGAGAGGTGCCCGCGAAACTGCTGACGCGCCACTGGGTGATCACCAACGCCAACGGCGAGGTCAAGGAAATGCGCGGCGAGGGCGTGGTCGGAGAGCAGCCGCACCTGCGGCCCGGCCAGGGCTTTCGCTACTCCAGCGCCGCGTCGCTGGAAACACCGGTGGGCTCGATGCAGGGCAGCTACGGCATGATCGCGGACGACGGTGCGCAGTTCGATGCGCCCATTCCAGCCTTCCGGCTGGCCATCCCGGGGATGCTGCACTGATCGGCCGGCCATGGCGCGCTGGGCGATCGGGGATATTCAGGGTTGCGCCGAGGAGCTCGAGGAGCTGCTCTCGCTGATCGGCTTCTCCGCGCAGCGCGACCGGCTCTGGCTGGTCGGCGACCTCGTCAACCGCGGCCCACGCTCACTGCAGGTGCTGCGGCTGGTGCGCAGCCTGGGCGACAGCGTGGTGTGTGTGCTCGGCAATCATGACCTGCACCTGCTCGCGGTCGCGCTGGCCGGCGCGAAGCAGCGCAGGAGCGACACCCTGGCGGAGGTGCTGGCCGCGAGCGACCGCGATACGCTGCTCGAGTGGCTGCTGCACCGGCCGCTCGCTCACCACCTGCCCCAGCAGGCGGATCTGTTGATCCACGCGGGCGTCGTGCCGCAGTGGGACGTTGCGCAGACGCTGTCGCTCGCTTCCGAAGTCGAGCAGGCCCTGCGCCACGATCCGCATACGCTGCTGGCGAACATGTACGGGGATCAGCCCGATCGCTGGCGCACCTCCCTGCGCGGCGTCAAGCGCTTGCGCTTCGCGGTGAATGTGCTCACGCGGCTGCGCTTCTGCACGCGCCAGGGGCGCATCGACCTCAGGCACAAAGGCGCGCCCGATTCCGCCGGCGAGCCATGGCTGCCGTGGTTCGAGGCGCCTGCGCGCGCCACGGCTGATGCGCGCCTGGTGTTCGGGCACTGGTCGGCGCTCGGGCTGTACTGCGCCCCCGGTCTTCTGGGCCTCGACACCGGCTGCGTGTGGGGCGGGCAGCTGACCGCCGTCGATCTCGACAGGCCCGGGAGCGCTCCCCGCGGCGTTCCTAGTCGTCAGCCGCGCTCCATCGAAGCGTGATGCTGGCGGTATCGGTCACGTAGACGCCGGGGTCGAGCCGCAGAACCAGCGGCGCGCCCTGCGCCGGTACCGAAAACACCACGCGCTGCGCGCCCTGCACCGTCAGGCGCCCGATCGCGCCCGGGCGCACACGAAACTCCAGGCGCAACGGCCAGCCCGCATCCGGCAGGCGCGTCAGCATCGCCTCGCCCCGACCGCCCTGCCTGGTCAGATCGAGCAGCAGCGCATTGCGATCCCAGGACTGCGCGATGGACGTGGCCGTTGCTCCGGTCGCATCCTCGGTAACGGCGATCGCGTGTACCGGCGGCAGCGCCGTTGCTTTCGCCGCGGCGCGGTGATGATGCCAGGGCCAGGGGAAGGCCAGGGCCGGAAGGGACACCGCCAGCATCGCGGGCAGCACCAGCGGCGAAATGTTGCGCATCTTGAAGGCTCCCGACAGTCGCAAGCGGCTCCCAATGCGCTTACCATACCCGATGCGGCCACAATGTAAGGATCGTGGCCGTCACATCCGCGCATCAGCCCATGTCCGTCCCCAGCGCCCCTGTCCCCAGCACCCCCGTCCGCGGCGCCTCTGTTCCCAGTGCCCTGAATCTCAGGCAGTGGATCGATGCCAACAGGCACCTGTTGCGCCCGCCCGTGGGCAACAAGGTCATCTACGACGACGGGGAGTTCATCGTCATGGCGGTCGGTGGCCCCAATGTGCGCACTGACTTTCACGTCGACCCGGCCGAGGAGCTGTTCTACCAGCTCGAGGGTGACATAACGCTGCGCGTGCGCGAGCACGAGCGCACCGTGGACGTGCCGATCCGCGCCGGAGAGATATTGCTGCTGCCGGCGCGAATTCCGCATTCCCCGCAGCGCCCGGCCGGCACGGTGGGCATCGTGGTCGAGCGCCGCCGCCGTGCCGGCGAGCTCGACGGAGTGCAGTGGTACTGCCCGCACTGCGGGCAGCTGCTCTATGAGCAGTTCCTCTCCCTGACCGACATCGAGCGGCAGCTGACGCCGGTCTTCGAGCACTTCTTCGGCAGCCTGGCGCTGCGTACCTGCCGCCATTGCCACACCGTGATGGAGCCGCCCGCTGCGGTCGCCGCAGGCACCGCCTCCCAGGGTGCGGCCGCCGGATCTCACGGCGCACCCTCCGGCACCCATGGCCCGCCATGAACGCGCGCAGTGGGCGCGACTGGACCTCGACGGCGTAGCGTTGCTCACTGACCTGGCCGCCGGAGCGAGTCTGGCGCGCCCGCTGCAGTTCGAGGGGCCGCAGTTCGAGGGGCCGCAGCTGCGCTGCTTCGGCGCGCCCGCCGCCAGCAGCGTGCCCCTGGTGCATGGGACCTTCGGCGGCCGTGTCGAGCAGGGCGCCCCCTGCAACTGCAGCGTCATCACGCTGACACCGCACGGCAACGGCACTCACACCGAGTGCGCAGGACACCTGACCCTCGAGCCGCTCGATGCCTACCGCGTGATCCCGCAGCGGCTGCTGGTGGCGGTGGTGCTGAGCGTCCAGCCCGAACGGGCCGCCGCATGCGCCGACAGCACGCTGCCGGAGCCTCGACCCGATGACCCGCTCATCACGCGCGCGGCTCTGCAGCGCGCCTGGCCGGCCCCGCTCGACGAGCGGCTTGCCGCGCGCGCCGCGGTGATCCGCACGCTGCCGAACCCGACGGACAAGTTTGCCTCTCCCGCCCCAGTCCCACCGCCGGTCCCGGCCCCGACCGCGCCCCCGATCGCGCCCCCGATCGCGCCCCCGATCGCGCCCTCGACCGCGCCCCCGGTCGCACCCTCGACGGCTGCCCCGTTCCTGTCGCTGCCGGCGGCCAGCTGGCTGGTGGAACGTGGCATTGCGCATCTGGTGCTGGATGTGCCCTCGGCCGACCGCATGGAGGATGGCGGAGTCCTCAGTGCGCACCGCGTCTTCTTCGGCTTGCCGGCGGGCAGCCATCGTCTCGCGGAGGCCGAGCGGCGCGACGGCACGCTCACGGAGCTCGCCTACATCGAGGACGCGATCGCCGACGGCTGGTATCTGCTGTCACTGCAGTCGCCCGCCATCGCCGGGGACGCCGTCCCCAGCCGCCCCGTGCTCTACCCGCTGCGGCTCCCCTGAGGCACTGCTGCCGCATGTGCCCACCCGCGTCGAAGGACAGCGTGCCGCCGCCGGCCCGGCCGCCGGCCCTGTCGCTGCCCCTGTCGCTGCCGCACGCGCCGCCTGACCTATCCCTCAGCGCCTTCGAGCAGCAGCTCCAGTGGGCGCGTGCGCAGGATGAGGCCGACCCACTCGCAGAGCTGCGTGCCTGTTTTGCGCAGCCGCGCGCCGCCGACCAAACGCCGCTCGTCTATCTGTGCGGTCACTCTCTCGGGCTGGCACCGCTCGCGGCGCGCGCGCGCGTGGAAGCGGAGATCGCCGACTGGGAGCGACTCGGCGTGCTCGGGCACGAGCAGGCGCGCACTGCGTGGCTCGACTATGCCGAGGGGCTGCGCGCCCCGCTCGCAGCGCTGACCGGGGCGCTGACCAGCGAAGTCGTGGTGATGAATTCGCTGACGGTCAACCTGCACCTGCTGCTGGCGAGCTTCTATCGCCCGGACGCGCAGCGTCGCGCCATCCTGATGGAGGCGGGCGCGTTCTCCTCGGACCGCCATGCGGCCGCAACGCAGATCGCCTGGCATGGTCTCGCTGCCGGCGAGGAGCTGATCGAACTGGCGCCGCGACCCGGGGAAGCGCTGCTGCGCATCGAGGATGTCGAGGCGGCGATTGCCCGGCACGGGGCGCGGCTCGCGCTGGTGCTGTGGCCGGCCGTGCAGTATCTGTCCGGCCAGCGCTTCGACGTCGCGCGCGTGGTGCGCGCCGCGCATGCCGCGGGCTGTCCCGTGGGCCTCGACCTCGCGCATGCCATCGGCAACGTGCCGCTCGCGCTGCACGAGGACGCCGCCGACTTCGCGGTCTGGTGCAGTTACAAATATCTGAACGGCGGCCCGGGGGCGATCGGCGGCGCGTTCGTGCACGAGCGCCACTTTCACGATGAAGCTCGGCCGCGGCTGGCGGGGTGGTGGGGACACGAGCCGCGCTCGCGTTTTCAGCTGCGACCCGAGTTCTCCGCGGCGACCGGCGCAGCGGCATACGCGCTGAGTAATCCTCCGATCCTGTCGGCCGCGCCGCTGCGGGCCGCCCTGCCGCTGTTCGAGGCGGCCGGATTGCCGGCGCTGCGCCGCAAGTCCGCGGGGCTCACGGCGTATCTGGAGTTGCTGCTGGGTGCCCTGGCGCATGGGTTGCTCGATCAAATCACCCCGCACGATCCAGAGCAGCGCGGCTGCCAGCTGTCGGTTCGCGTGCGTGCCGGCCCCGCCGCCGCCCGGAGCGTATGGCGGACGCTCGGCGCGCGTGGCGTGGTGTGCGATGTGCGCGATCCCGACGTGCTGCGGCTCGCGCCCGTCCCGCTCTACAACCGCTACGAAGATGTGCTGCGCGGGGCCTGGCAGCTGTGCCTCGCGCTGCGCGAGCCCGGCACGGCCGCCTGAGCCGCGCATGCCGGCGCGCACATGGCTGGTCGACACCTGGCTCGCGTGAGCCCCGGCTCCTTCACCATCGTCGGCGCGGGGCCCGTCGGCGCGCTGATGGCGCTGCTGCTGGCCGGGCGCGGGCAGCGCGTGCGCCTGCTCGAGCGGCGCGCCGATCCGCGCGATCCGCGCAGCGACACACCCCTGGCGCGAGCGATCAGTGGTCGCTCCATCAACCTGGCGCTCGCCGCGCGCGGCATCGCCGCTCTCGAGCAGGCCGGACTGATGAGCCGCGTCGCTGCGCACCTGGTGCCCATGGCCGGGCGCCTGCTGCACGATGGTCGCGGGGATCTCACTTTCCTGCGTTACGGACAGCGGCCGCAGGAGGTGATCTATTCCATCAGCCGCGAACTGCTCAACCGGCTGCTCATCCAGGCCGCGGCCGAGCACGAGGCGATCGACCTGCAGTTCTGCCAGCGCTGCGTCGACGTGGACGTGGCGGCCGGGGTGCTGCAGCTGCGCGATGAGGAGCAGGGCAGCCGGCGCGCGGAGAGTTTCCAAGTGCTGCTCGGGGCCGACGGGGTGGGCTCGGCGGTACGCGAGGCGCTGGTGCGGCGCGGGCTCACACGCGCGCACCACGAGCTGCTGGCGCACGACTACAAGGAGCTGATGATCCCCGCGCGGCGCGCGGCCGGTGCGCTCGAGGCGGCGCATGCTCCGCGCGCGGCCTACGTATTCGAGCCGCACGCGCTGCATATCTGGCCGCAGGGCGGCCACATGCTGATCGCCTTGCCGAACACCGATGGCAGCTTCACCGCGACGCTGTTCCTGGCGCGCGAGGGCGAGCCGAGCTTCGGGAGTCTGCGCGACGCGCGCGCGGTGCGCGCTTTCTTTCAGCAGCGCTTCGCGGACGCGGCGGCGGTGATTCCCGATCTGGAAGCGCAGTTCGCCGCGCACCCGCAGGGGCGGCTCGGCACGTTGCACTGTGAGCGTTGGCACTTCGAGGGGCGCGTCGCGCTGCTCGGGGACGCCGCGCATGCCATCGTGCCGTTTCACGGCCAGGGGCTCAATTGCGGCTTCGAGGACTGCCGGCTGCTCGATGCGTTGCTGGCGAGCGAGCCGACGGCGGCGCGCACCTTCGAGCAGTTCGAGCGTCAGCGCCGACCCGACACCGCGGCGATCGCGGCGATGGCCCTGGAGAACTACATCGAGATGCGCGACGGGGTGCGCGGCGCGCAGTTCGCGTCGCGCCAGGCGCTCGCGGCCGAGCTCGAACGGCGCTTTCCCGGACGCTTCATTCCGCGCTACTCGATGGTGATGTTCCATCCGGAGATTCCCTACGCGCAGGCGCAGCGGCGCGGCGCGCTGCAGGAGCGCGTGCTCGATGCGCTCGGGGCCCGCCATGGATTCGGACCGCTACCCCTTGAGTCGGATCCGGAGGTGCTTCGGCTGCTCGACGAGCACGGCCTCTAGCGAGCACGTAGAATCACCCGATGGCAAGCGCAGCGCAGCATCGCTCCGTATCCGTGACAGTAGCCCTGGCCGGAGTGCTCGCCGCGGCGGGGACCGCCCGCGCGGCAGCGCCGGCCGTGCCGATCTACGGCTACGATGTCGTGCACGTCTACCCGCACGACACGCACGCCTTCACGGAAGGATTGTTCTATCTGGACGGCTATCTCTACGAGAGCACCGGCCTCAAGGGTCAATCCTCGATCCGCAAGGAGCGGCTCGAGACGAGCCAGGTCCTGCAGCAGCTCGATATTTCCGCGGCCTACTTCGGCGAGGGCATCGTCAACTGGGACGATCATCTGGTCGAGCTGACCTGGCAGGCACAGGTGGGGTTCGTCTATGACCTCGCAACCTTCCGCCAGCAGCGGCAGTTCAGCTACCAGGGAGAGGGCTGGGGCCTCACGCAGAACGGCCGCTGGCTGATCATGAGCGATGGCACGCCGGAGCTGCGCTACCTCGATCCCCAGACCCTCACGGTCGCGGGCGAACTGCTGGTCACCTACGAGGGCAGGCCGCTGCGCAACCTGAATGAGCTCGAATGGGTCAAAGGCGAGATCTACGCCAACGTGTGGGAAACCGACTGGATCGTGCGCATCGATCCGGACAGCGGTGCGGTCGTTGGACTGATCGACCTGCGCGGTCTGCTGCCGGACGCCGACCGCGTGCCCGGGCAGACCGACGTGCTCAACGGTATCGCCTACGATGCGCGTGGGGATCGCCTGTTCGTGACCGGCAAGAACTGGCCCAAGCTGTTCCAGATCCGCCTGCATCGCAGGGGGCCGGAGCCCGCGTTCGCGCCTTGAGCGGCGCACCTGACGCACACCTCGGCGCACACCCGGATGCATACCTCGGCGCACACTCGGTGAAGCTTTGCTGTTGCTCCTCGATCACATCAAGACCGTACTGAGGCAGCTGATCGTGCCGCCGGCCTCGCCGCTGCTGCTGGCCATCGCGGGAGCACTGCTGGTGCGGGCCCGGCCGCGCTTCGCGGCGCTGCTGCTGGCGCTGGGCCTGGGGTCGCTGTGGCTGATCAGTCTGCCCGCCGCCTCGCACGTTCTGGTGCGCGCGACCGAGCACTATCCGGCGCTCGATCCGTCCAGGCCCACCGGGGCGCAGGCCATCGTGATTCTCGGCGGAGGCGGCCAATACCGCTATTCGCCCGAATACGCGGGACCCGCGGCCAAGCCGCTGCTGCTCAGCAGGCTCGCGTACGGCGCCTTCCTCGCCCGGCGCACGCGGCTGCCGGTGCTGGTCACCGGCCACGGTATCGAGGCGGTCGCGATGCGCGACACGCTGGAGAAAAATTTCGGCATCGAGCCTCGCTGGGTCGACGCGCAGTCTTATGACACATTCGACAATGCCCGCTACTCCGCGCGGCTCTTGCAGGCCGATGCCGTGCATCGCATCATTCTGGTGACGGCGACCACGCACATGTGGCGCGCGGTGCATGAATTTGCCGCGACGGGCCTGCAGGTCGTCCCGGCGCCCGTCGATATGGTCGCACCTCGGTATGCATCGAACCCCGAACTGCCGGTGCTCGACTACCTGCCCGACGCATCAGCGTTGGAGGACTCCTATTACGCACTCTACGAGCTGCTGGGCGAGCGCGTGCGCGAGCTGCTCGCCGTCACGCATCTGCGCCGCCAGAGCGTGATCGTGACGCTGCCTGGACACGTGGGCGCGCGCGCAGATTGAAAGGCACCAGCTCATGACGCCTGACAATCCCTTTGCCGGCCCCAGCACCCTGCCCTACGGACTGCCGCCGTTCGACCGGATCGCCGATGAGCATTACCGTCCGGCATTCACCGCCGGGATGGTCGAGCAACGTGTGGAAGTCGAGCGCATAGCCGGCAATCCCGCCCCGCCCGACTTCGACAACACCGTCGTTGCCCTGGAGCGGTCGGGCCGGCTGCTCGAACGCGTCTCCAGCGTGTTCTTCAATCTCACCACCTCCAACAGCAACGAGACGCTGCTGCAGCTGGAGACCGAGATGACGCCGCTGCTCACCGCGCACCGTGACGCGGTGTATCTGGACGAGGCGCTGTTCGCGCGCATCGATGCGCTGTATGAGGCGCGTGAGCGGCTGGCGCTCGACCCCGAGGCGCGGCAGCTGCTCGAGCGTTATCACACCGCCTTCGTGCGCGCCGGTGCGCGGCTGCCGGTGCGGGAGAAGACGCAGCTGCGCACGCTCAACGCCGAGCTCGCCGCGCTGCGCACCGAGTTTCGCCAGCACGTGCTCAAGGCCACGCGCGAGGGGGCGGTGCTGGTGGATGCGCCCGAGCTGCTCGCGGGATTATCGCCGGCGCAGCAGGGCGCCGCGGCCGAGGCCGCACGCGCCCGGGGACTGCCGCGCGGCTGGCTCATCAGCCTGCAGAACACCACCACTCAGCCCGCCCTCGCGCAGCTCGGCAACCGCACCCTGCGGGCGCGGATCCACCAGGCGTCGGTGAGCCGCGGTGCGGGTGGGCCGTACGACAACACCGCGATCATCGTGCGGCTGGCGCAGCTGCGCGCCGAGCGCGCCCGCCTGCTCGGCTATGCGAACCACGCCGCCTACGTGCTCGCCGATGAGAACGCCGGCTCTCCCGCGTCCGTCGAGCAGATGCTGCAGCAGGTGGCCGGCGCGGCGCTGGCACATGCCCGCTCGCAGGCAGCCGATCTGCAGCGAGCCATCGACACGGAGGCGGCCGCCGCCGGCCGCGCGGGCTTTCCCCTGCAGCCGTGGGATTGGCACTTCTACGCCGAGCGGCTGCGACAGGTGCGCTTCCAGTTCGACAGCGAGGCGGTCAAACCCTACTTTGAGCTCGATCGCGTGCTGCACCATGGCCTGTTCCACGTCGCGGAGCGGCTCTACGGCCTGCGCTTCAGGCCCCGCGTCGACCTGCCCGTCTATCAGGCGGACGTGCGGGTATACGAGGTGTTCGAGGCCGACGGTCGGCCGCGGGGGCTGTTCCTGACGGATTACTACGCGCGCGACAACAAGCAGGGCGGAGCCTGGATGAGCAACTTCGTCACCCAGTCGCATCTGCTCTCCCAGTGTCCCGTCGTGGTGAACAGTCTGAACCTCGCCCGTCCGCCGAGCGGCGAGCCGACACTGCTGACCTTCGAGGAGCTCGTCACCCTGTTCCACGAGTTCGGCCACGCGCTGCACGGTCTGCTCTCGAACGTACGCTATCCGCTGCTGTCGGGCACCAACGTGCCGCGCGACTTCGTCGAGTATCCCTCGCAGTTTCACGAAATGTGGGCGCGCGACCCCACGGTGCTCGCCAGCTGCGCGCGGCACTACCGCACGGGCGAGCCGCTGCCCGCGGCATTGCTCGAACGGATCATCGCGGCGCAAAAATCCGACCAGGGGTATCTGACCACCGAGTACCTGGAGGCCGCGTTGATCGACCAGGCCTGGCACCAGCTCGCCCCGGAGGAGGTTCCCGGCCCCGATCAGGTCGTACAATTCGAGGCCGGTGCGCTCGCGCGCCGCGGCATGGACCCCTCGAGCGTGCCGCCGCGCTATCACTCTCCCTACTTCCTGCACTCCTTTGCCGAGGATTACTCCGCCGGCTACTATGCGTACCTCTGGAGTGAGGTCCTGGCGCGCGATACCGGTCATTGGTTCCAGGCCCGCGGGGGCTTGACGCGCGCCAATGGCGAGCGGCTACGGGATACCGTCCTGTCGCGCGGCTGGTCGACGGACACGCAGAAGCAGTTCCGCGAGTTCTACGGCGGTCCGCCCGAGGTGGGCCCGCTGCTGGAATACCGTGGGCTGGCGACACCGGCTGGCACATGACGCAGTCGGCAGCCTGGTGTCCGGAGAACGCTGCGGCGCAGATGTTTAGGGAACTCTCACGCTCGCCGCGGGTCATCGGGGCAACCAAAAGAGAGTGAATTCGCTGCACGACAGGCCGCGCATGCGTCGGCAACCGCCCGCCTGCGCCTCCGCGCTTCCTTGAGCGAGACACACAGGATCGAGACATGATCAAGATCGACAAGCTGACACGCCGCTATGGGCAGTTCGTCGCCGTGGATGAGGTGAGTTTCCAGATCGCGCGCGGAGAGGTGGTGGGCCTGCTCGGCCACAACGGGGCGGGCAAGACCACCATCATGCGGATGCTGACGGGATTCCTGGAGCCCACCAGCGGCTCGATCCAGATCGATACGCTTACGATGGGCCGTGATACGGCGGCGATCCAGCGCCGCATCGGCTATCTGCCCGAGAACTGTCCGAGCTGGCCGGAGATGAGCGTCGTCGAGTTCCTCGAATACCAGGCACTGCTGCACGAGGTGCCCCCCGAGCGCCGCTCCGCGGCGGTCGCCGCGGCGATCCGCCGCACCGCGCTCGCCGATAAGGCGACGCAGTCGATCAGCACGCTCTCGCGCGGCTACCGCCAGCGCGTCGGCGTCGCGCAGGCGATCCTGCACACGCCCGACATCATCATCCTCGATGAGCCGACCAATGGGTTGGATCCCACGCAGATCCTGCACATGCGCAGCCTGATCCGCGAGCTCGCCGAGAACGCCACGGTCATCGTCTCTACGCACATCCTGCAGGAGGTGCAGGCCGTGTGCGAGCGCGTGCTGATCCTGCGCTCCGGCCGCAAGGTCGTGGACGCGCGGCTCGACGAGCTGCAGCAGGACGCGCGGCTGCTCGTGACGCTCGATCGCGACGAGACGAGCGCCCGCCCGGTGCTGCAGGCGGTGCGCGGCGTGCGCGCGGTCAAGCTGCTGCCGCCCAGCGGCCCCGGCACGGCGGGGCCACCACCGCGCTACCAATATGCCCTGCAGGCGGACGAGGTCTCGACACCGCTGGTGAGCCGCGCGGTACACGACGCCGGCTTCGCGCTGTACGGGCTGCTGCGCGAGCAGCGCACCCTCGAGGCGGTGTTCGCGGAGGTCAACGGCTCCGGCACGTTCGGCGCCCTTGGCGGCGTGGAGGTGGCCCGTGCTGCGTAAGATCGGCAACATCGCCGGCAAGGAGCTCACCGGCTTCTTCGCCTCGCCCGCGGCCGTGCTGTTCCTCGCGGCCTTCCTCGGCGTGACACTGTTTGTATTCTTCTGGGCCTCGACCTTCTTCGAGCGCAACCTCGCCGACGTCCGGCCCCTGTTCCAATGGATGCCGGTGCTGCTCATCTTCCTGGTGGGGGCGCTCACCATGCGTTCCTGGGCCGAGGAGCGCCGCTCCGGCACGCTCGAGCTGCTGCTGACCTCACCGACCGCTCCGACGGAGCTGGTGCTCGGCAAGTTTGTCGGCGTATTGGTCCTGGTGCTGGTCGCGCTGCTGCTGACGCTGCCGCTGCCGATCACCGTGTCGTTTCTCGGACCGCTCGATTGGGGTCCGGTGATCGGCGGGTATGCCGCGGCGATCTGTCTGGCCGCCTCCTACGTGGCGGTTGGATTGTGGATCTCCTGCCGCACGGACAATCAGATCGTCAGCCTCATTCTGACGGTGGTCATCACCGGTGCCTTCTACCTGATCGGCTCCGATACGCTCACGTCGCTGGTCGGTTATCGCGGTGCGGAGTGGCTGCACGACCTCGGCGCCGGCTCGCGCTTCGCCTCGATCACGCGCGGGGTGCTCGACCTGCGCGACCTGTACTACTACTTCTCCATCACCGCGACCTTCCTGGTGCTCAATCGCCTGTCGCTCGAGCGGCTGCGCTGGGCGGGCAATCGCGCCACCGCTGCGCACCAGCGCTGGTACTGGGTCGCGGCGCTGCTGATCGCCAACCTCGTCGGCGCGAACTTCTGGCTCGGTCAGATCGGTTCGGCGCGCCTCGATCTGACGGCCGGACGGCAATACACGCTCTCGGACGCGACGCGCAGCTACCTGGCGGAGCTGCAGGAGCCGCTGCTGATCCGTGGCTACTTCAGCAGCGCAACGCACCCGCTGCTCGCCCCGCTCATCCCGCAGCTGCACGATCTGCTCGAGGAATACGCGGTCGCCGGTGGCAGCAAGGTGCATGTCGAGTTTGTCGACCCGCACGAGGATTCCAGGGTAGAGGCGGAAGCGAACAATCGCTACAACATCCGTCCCGTGCCCTTCGAGGTGGCGGGCAAATACAAGGCCTCGGTCGTCAATACCTACTTCGACATCCTGGTCTCCTATGGGGATCAGTACCAGGTGCTGGATTTCCGCGACCTCATCGATGTCAAGGCGCAGGACGAGACCCATATCAACGTGGAGCTGAAGAATCCCGAGTACGCGATCACCGGCGCCATCCGCAAGGTACTGCTCAGCTATCAGGGCGGCGGCAGTCCGTTCGACGCGCTCGCTGCGCCGCTGACCTTCACGGGCTACATCTCTTCTTCCGCGAATCTGCCCGAGCAGCTGCAGAGCGCCCGCAGCGCACTCGACGCCGCCCTGAGCGACGTACAGAAGGAGGCCGGCGGCCGGCTGAAGGTGCAGTTTCAGGATCCGGGCGCCGACGCGACGCTCGCCACGCGCCTGACACACGACTTCGGCTTTCACCCGATGGTGCTCAGTCTCAACGACGCGCACCCGTTCTGGTTCTACATGACACTCGGCGATGCGCAGCAGACCCAGCAGATACCGCTGCCGTCATCCGACCTCGATGAGGCACACCTCAAGAGTGCCATCGACGACGTCGTCAAGCGCTTCGCCCCCGGGGTGCTCAAGACCGTCGCCGTGGTCAGTCCGCCGGCCGCCGCGGTGCAGGAGGGGCTCGGCGGCGAGAGCTTCTCCACGCTGCGCCAGTCGCTCAGCGACTCGGTGCGCTGGCTGGACACGGACCTCAAGGACGGGCACGTGCCCGCCGATGCGGACATGCTCATGGTGCTCGAGCCGATGGGGCTCGATGACCGGCAGGTGTTCGCGATCGATCAGTTCCTGATGCAGGGGGGGACGGTACTGGTGGCAACCGCCCCGGAGGACGTCGCTCCCAACGGCCAGAACCTCTCGCCGCGTCCGATCCGCAGTGGCTTGGCCGATTGGCTCGGCGGCTACGGTCTGACGCTGGATCACGGTCTGGTGCTCGACCGACAGAGCGGGGCGCTCCCGATCCCGGTGCGCGAAAACGTCGGCGGAGCGGTCATCCCCGAGCTCGAGCTCGCGAGCTACCCCTATATCGTGGATGTGCGCGGCGCGGGCCTGAGCGATGCGACACCGATCACCAGCGACCTGGGGCAGATCGACATGCCCTGGGTGGCGCCGATCGAGGTCGACGCCCGGCACAACATGGGCCGCAAGGTCACCGTGCTGCTGCGCTCCTCGCCCGGCAGCTGGGTCTCGGACTCGACCGACCTCGTACCGGCCGATTTCCGCTTCGCTCCGAGCGGCAAGGTCGAATCGCACCCGCTCGCCGTGATGCTCGAGGGTCAGTTCGACTCCGCCTTCAAGGGCAAGCCATCCCCGCTCCTGCCGGGCGCTGCCGGCGCAAGCACCCCGGCGTCTGCGGCCACTGCCGGTGCGCAACCCGATCAGTTCAACGGTGTCATCGAGCACTCGCCCGACACCGCGCGCCTGATCCTGGTGGGCTCGAGCACCATGTTCAGCGACCAGGTGCTCGAATTGCTCGGCCAGGCACAGGGCCACACCTACACCAAGCCGGTCGAGTTCCTGCAGAACGTCATCGACTCGTCCCTCGAGGACCAGGGCCTGATGTCGATTCGCGGCCGCGAGCATTTCGCCCGCACGCTCGAGCCCCTCAGCAACGGCGCTGAACAGTTCTGGGAGTATCTGAACTACGGCATCGCGCTCGGCGGGCTGGCGCTGGTGTGGTTGTTCAACCGCCGGCGGCGGCGGCGCCTGGCCGCGCGGCACCTGAAGTTGCTGCAGGAGGGCTAGCTCATGCGCCGTACGATTCCGCTGCTGACCGTGATCCTCGCACTGCAGATCGGGCTGGCCGCGCTGCTCGCGGTGCGCAAGGACCCACTCGCGGCCACCACCCCGCAGACGCCGCTCATCGGTACCTCTCTGCAAAGCGTCGACCATCTGCTGATCGAAGGCCACGGGAGCGGCATCGGCGCCGCTGCAGGCGCAGCGGCCGCGACCGCCCCGGGTGGTGCGAACGCGACCGCCCCGGGCGGCGCGAGCGCGACGCTGGCGAAAGTGGAGCTCGCCAAGCAGGACGGTAAATGGGTGCTGCCCGACTATTTCAACGCCCCGGTCGACAAGTTCAAGCTCAACGACGTGCTCGATGAGCTCTCCGACCTCAAGCGTGGGCTGCCGGTCGCGACGACCTCCTCGGCGCTCGATCGCTTCAAGCTCATGGACGACAACTTCGAGCGCCGCCTGACCTTGAGCGCCGGCAAGAAGGTGCTGAGCACCGTGTACTTCGGCAGCAGTGCCGGAGCGCGCAAGACCGACGCACGCACCGCACGCGACCACGCCGTTTACGACGTGGACCTCGCCACCTATGAGCTGCCCACGCAGGCCAGCCAATGGTTCGATGCCGGCATGCTGGAGAGCGACGCAGACGCGCTCTCGCAGGTGGACGTCACCACGAACGCGCAACCCACCATCGAGCTGCTGCGCCAGACTCATCCTGCTGCACCGGCACCGGCACCGGCACCGGCATCAGCATCGGCATCGGCACCGGCACCGGCACCCACGCCCACGCCCACGCCCGCGCCCACGCCCGCGCCGGCCGCTGCCAGCCCGTCCTCCGGCGCGGCCGGTGTTGCTGCGAAGAGCGGCCCTGCAGCCACGACGACTGCCGGGACTGCCCCTGCCGCCAGCCCTGCCGCGACCGCCATCGCTGCCGCCACGACAGGCACCAAGGTCTGGGTGGATCCATCGCTGCCGTCAGGACAGCAGGTGGACGGCGCACATGTCGACGCGTTGGCGCGTGACATCGCGGATCTGCGCGTCGATGGAATCCTGGGCGTGTCCGCGCAGCCGGAGTGGCAGCAGGACCACCCCCTGCTGACGCTCGCGATCCATAACGATCAGCATCCGGGGCAGGTCGATACGTGGACGCTCTCGCAGCCGCTGCCGGACGCGGGCAGCGGCGCGGCAGCCTCGGCGGGCCCGTCAGGCACGTCGACGTCGGCGCCCAGCCACGGCGCGCGGCCGACCAGCAGCAAGACCGCGACCAGGACGGTCGGCGCGCCTGCTGCATCGCCTGCAGGCCCGAAGGCCAGCGCACCCGAATACTATGTGCTGAAGGATTCCTCCGAGCCCTGGTACTTCAGGGTCAGCGCCGCGACCGGCAAGCAATTGCTCGACGCAGGCGCGCCCACGGCACTGCTGACATCGGCGCAGCCGACGAGCCAGGGGTCCGCCCATGCGAGCTCCGTCCGCGGCGCCGGCCGCGCGCGCCACCGACGTCACAGCGCTGCCAGCACCTGAGGCTGGATCTGACGCCCGCGCCCGAGGCCGCCTGACCTGACCACACGCGCTCATCGCTCGCGCACGACGCGGCGGCTCATCGCCGTGCGCGAGCGTCTCTACCTTCCGCGAGCTCGCGCGAGCGAGATGCGATCGGCTTTTCTGCAAATTTTCTGCAGCGAGTCTCTACCCAACATACCGATGTCCCGCTAGACTCGCTTCAAGGGAGGCGCATCACGCCAATGACAACGGCGGCCGGCGCGTGCTGACTGTGGTCTCGATACCTATCATCCGATGAACGCCCCGGGGAGATGGATCCGCGGTTGCGCGCTGCTCATGTGCCTGTGCGCAGTGTCTGCAGCCTGGGCAAAACCGCACCGCTACCGCACCGACCCCGATCACAATCCCTACCCTCTTGCGGCCGTGGCCTACGCCACCGTCGTGGATGGGGAGCTGCTCTGGAGTCGCAATCTCGACGCGCCCCACGCTCCCGCGTCGCTCACCAAGCTGCTGACCGCGCTGGTGCTGCTCGACTCTCACTGGGATCCCGACGCCATCCTGACCGTCAGCCGTGACGCGGCTCACACCACGCCCTCGAGAGTCGGGCTGCATACCGGGGACCGCGTGAGCGCGCAGGACGCCCTCAAGGCCATGCTCATGCACTCGGCGAACGACGCCTGCCTGGTGCTGGTCGAGAACAACTCCCCCTCGCTGGCCGCCTTCGCCGCGCGCATGAACGCGCGCGCCGCCGAGCTCGGCATGCACGACTCGCACTTCGTGCACCCCTGCGGCTACGACGAGCCCGGCCAGTATTCGACCGCCAACGATCTGTTGCGCCTGGCGCGGGCGGCGTATGCCGATCCACGCATCGCCGATATCGTCAGCCAGCGTCAGGGGTCGATCACGGCGGATTCCGGCCGGCGCATCCGGCGGCTGAGCTTCCGCAGCACCAATCACCTGTTCGGAGAGATGCCGGGCATCATGGGGATGAAGACCGGCTATACGGCTCACGCCGGACGCTGTCTGATCGCCGTTGCCGAGCAGTCGGGCCATCGCGTGTGGCTCGTGCTGCTCGATTCACAGAAGCGCTGGTGGATGGCGCATCACATGCTCGTGGCTGCCTTTGCCGCGGCCGCGCGCGGCGCGACCCCACGTCTGGCTGGCTCGCCCCAGCATATCGGCGGGACCTGAGCGCGAAACGGGCCCCGAGGGCCAGACACCGCCCCGTTTCGTGACGGGGCTCGCGTGTAGCTGGCATCGCGCTTGCTTCCTATCTGCCGATGACACGTATCGGCCCCACCTTCATCGGTGCCCCACACCCCGTTCGGGCAGCAACATCCGTCCGCCCCCGCGGCCGCGCGCGCTCATCGCGCGCCGGCTGGCTGGCTCGGCAGCGAACGCGGCTGTGCGGCGGCAAGCAATCGCCGCATCGAGACGGCAACGCCCTGCCCCGATCTGAGCGGCGGGCGGCAAACCCTTGCCACCGCCGGATCGGCCAGGCAGGACCGTGTTGCGCCCGGCCAGGCACGACCGTGCTGCGCGTGGCGCTCGTATGTGACGACAACAGGATTTCCTGACAGGAGTACCCAGCCATGTCGATCAGCGGCGTCGCGGCTTATCCCTCGTGGGTGAGCCAGCTCGCGACCCAAAACTCCCTCTCCGGGATCTCAGGCCTTTCTGCGACCTCGGCGACCGCGGCCGGCAGCGCGGGGAAAACCTCCGGTTCGAGCTTCGGCATGGGTTCTCCCTCGAGTGCGCCCGGCGGCAGCCTGATGCAGGACATCCTCGCGACGCTCGAGCAGATGATCTCCCAGTCTGGTCTCTCGTCCACCTCGGCCACGACCGGGACGACGGCCGCATCGGCCACCGGCGGGAGCACTCAAGCGAGCGGCAGCACCGGATCCACCACCCCCAGCTCGCAGCAGGCCCAGGATCTGCAGAATTTCATGGCGAGCCTGATGCAGGCGCTGCACCAGTCCAGCACCGGCGGCAGCAATGGTGTCACGGCCGCCGGCAACGCCACCACCAGCGCATCGACGGCCGCCGCGGCGACCGCGGCGGCAGGCTCCGCCTCCACCACTGCCGCGAGCCTCTACCGGTCGCACGGCCATGGCGGCCATGGCGGTCACGGCCATATCTCCTCGCAACTGCAGTCGCTGATCGATGAGGTCGATGGCGACAACAGCACCAGCTCCACGTCGGCCAGCGCATCGACCGCGGGGACGCAGAGCGTCTCCAACCTGGAGAGCGCGTTTCAGACGATGATGCAGGATTTGTCCACCAATGCGGGCAGCACGGCGGGCTCCAGCAGCGCGGTTGCCGGGACGACGGCCACGACTGCCGCGGCGGGTACGACTGCGACGACCAGCGCACCGACGCTGCAGCAGTTCCTGCAGACGCTGCTGCAGAACCTGCAGAATCAGGGAACGGCGGGAGCGAGCACCGGGCTGCTGCTGAACGCAATCGCCTGAGCAGGCCTTCCCGCACTCGCCCACCGCGATCGCCCACCGCGGTCACCTGCCGCGGTCGCCCACCGCGGTCACCTCCCGCAGTCGCCTCCTGCGGTCGCCTCCTGCGGTTGTCTTCCGGCCGCAGTCTCGCCGCGGTGGCCTCAGGCCCCCGGGCTCGGCGCCGGTATGGATGCCGGCATGGGCGTGTCCGGCAGCGGGATGAACTCGCTGTCCTCGGGGACCGCATCGAAGCGACCCGCGCGCCAAGCCTCGGCGGCTCTCTGTATGCGCTCGCGCGAGCTCGCGACGAAGTTCCACCAGACGTAGCGCGGTCCGTCGAGCGGCGCGCCACCGAGCAGCAGCAGCCGCGCCCCACCGGGCGCACCATTGGACCCGGCGCCGGACGCGCCACCGGACCCGATGCCGGGCACGGCGCCGGACGCCTGCAGGCGCACGCGCCGGCCGGAGCGCAGCACCAGCAGCTGGCCGGCGTCGAACTGCGCTCCGTCCACGCGCAGCGCTCCCTCGGAGACGAACACGGCCCGCTCCGGATGTTCCGCATCCAGCTCGAGTGTCGCACCGGGTTGAAGTTGCGCGTCCGCGTAAAACATGGGCGAGAGCGTCTGAACCGGAGAGCGTGCACCGCCGAGCGTGCCGAGTATGAGACGCAGCCGCGTGCCGCCATTCTCGAGCAGCGGCAGCTGCTGCGCATCGTGATGCGCGAACAGCGGCTCCATCTCCTCGTCCCCGCGCGGCAGTCCCACCCACAGCTGAATCCCCGACAGCCGTGAGGACGACTGTCTGACGTCCACCGGCGTACGCTCCGAGTGCGCAATGCCGCGCCCCGCGATCATCCAGTTGACCTCGCCGGG
>JASHSK010000147.1 GCA_030038755.1 Gammaproteobacteria bacterium | reverse complement strand
GGTGGTTCCCGCCGAGGCGGGCGGGGCCGCTGCCGCCGGGACAGCCGCCGGCGGCGGCGCGGTGGATGCCAGCGGACCCTCTCAGCTGGTGAACACCGCGGCGACCACGCTGCTGCAGGCGCTGCAGGAGCATCGCGCCGATTACCGCCAGGATCCGGGCAAGCTGCGGGCGCTGGTGGAGCAGACGCTGCTGCCGCACTTCGACAGCCAGCTGGCGGCGCGCCTGGTGCTCGGGCGGTACTGGCGCACGGCGACGCCGGACCAGCGCCAGCGCTTCGTCAAGGCTTTCTACGACTCGCTGCTCAACAACTACGGCAGCGCGCTGCTCGATCTGACGGCCAGCAGCATGCAGGTGCTGCCATACCGCGGACAACCCGACAGCCCATACACCACGGTGCAGACACGCGTGCGCAAGACCGATGGGTCGACGGTGGCCGTGAATTACAGCCTGGATAAGACTGCCGAGGGCTGGAAGGTCTGGGACGTCGTGGTCGAAGGCATCAGCTACGACAAGAGCTTCCAGGAGGATTTCAGCGAGCAGCTGCAACGCGATGGCATCGAGGCGGTGATCTCGCGCCTCGAGCGCGGTGAGACCCCCGCCGCCATCAAGCGCACTACGAGCTCCTGATGCCGGGCGCAGGCACACCGTCGGGCGCAGGCACACCGCCAGGCGCAGGCACACCGCCGGGGGCGGCCGTCGCGGGGCGAGTCGGGGAAGGCTCCTACGAGGCCGCCGAGGCGTTCACTGCCAGCCCCTCCGGTGGCTATCGCCTGCAGGCACCCCTGCGGTTCACGACGGTGCCGCAGCTGCGCCGGCACGGCCTGGCGCTGATTGCCGCCGCCCCGGAGGAGCTGACGGTGGATCTGTCGGCGGTACCTGCGGTCGACAGCGCCGGGCTGGCGCTGTTGATCGAATGGCTGGGCCGGGCACGCGCCGCCGGCAAGCGCCTGCGCTACCTGCAGGCCCCGCCGGCGCTGCTGGCACTCGCGCGCCTGAGCGAAGTGGAGCCGCTGCTGACGGCCTGAGCGGTGTGCCTCAGAGGTGTCCTCAGAGGTGCGCCTCAGAGGTGCGCCTCGGAGGTGCGCCTCGGAGGTGCGCTTCGGAGGTGTGCTTCAGAGGTGTGCTTCAGAACGGGTAGTTGATGCCCGTGAACACCGCGGCGCCCTCGCTGCCGTAGCCGACGTCGACATAGCCGACGATGAACGGCGGAGCGACGCCCCGCATCCCGAGGCCGCCCACATAGTGCAGGCGGCTGACCGGATCGGTACTGGGCCGCTGGAACACACGCCCGGTGTCCATGAACGGCGCGAGCTGCAGTTCGACGGGCGTCGAGGCGGCGTTGAAGGAGGCGATCTTCTCGCGCAGCTCCACGCTGAACGAAGAGGAATCGAGATCCGAGAAGCGGCCCAGGCCGAAGGCGCGCAGCGGCTGGGCGCCACCGAGATAGGCGCGGTCCCCCCCGATGGTGCTCAGCGCCCAGAAGGGCAGGTGATGTGATCGCAGCAGGTAGCGCAGCGCGCCGTGCAGGGCGAGCACGGTGCGCCGGCCGAAGGGCAGGTAGGCGCGCGCCTCGGTCCCGGCTTCGCTGTAGAGCGAGGCGTTGATGAATCCGCCGCGCGCGGCCATGCCGGTGTAGCCGATGATCTGCACTCCGCGGGTCGGCAGGGTCAGGCTGTCGCGGGTGTCGTAGAACAGCAGCACGCGGTTCAGCGTCGCGCTGGTGATGCCCAGATTGTGGACCGTGAAGCGCCGCTCGATCGACGGGATGCCCGGGACCGATCCCCGCGTCACGTCCACGGTCTCGGTTTGCAGCATGTAGGCCAGCTGCAGCTGCGGGGTGATGTTCCAGCCCGGCATGGCCTGCACCAGCTCCTCCTCGCTGGTGTAGTTGGTCTCATCGGCCTGAGTGGTCTCGTTGCCGATGCCAAAGAAGCGTGGAGTGCCGTCGCGGTCATAGGTCAGCTGTCCGTTGAAGGACCATGGCCGGTTGCGCAGCAGCCCGGTCTGATAGTTGAACTCGACTTGCCGCTCGACTCGCTGCTCGATGTCGCTCTGGATCGACCACTGCGTATCGGCGGAGGGATAGGCGTAGACGCTCACTCCGACCCCCCAGCCGAAGTAGTTATTCTGGTAGATCTCCGGGGAGATGATGCGCTCGATACTGCCGTCGGGGGCGGTCTGCAGCAGCGTGGGCATCAGGCCGACGGTGCGGCCGCTGTCCGGATCGGTGTCGATCTCCGGAATGGGCAGGAAGGGAGCCGTCGCGGGGTTGAGCAAGCTCGACCAGTCGAATGCAGACGCGCGGCGCGGGACCCCGGCCACGACGAGGCTGCAAATCAGCGCCAGACAGGCGATACTCGCCGAGTGCGCAGCGGCTCGAGGGCCGGGTCGTCCCCGACGGGGGCCCACCGGCGGACTTTGAACGGGCGCGGGATCAGGCATCCGGTAGGGACTCCTGCCCGCCGCCAGAACAGTCCGGGCATTCATGGAGAGGCCATGTTGTGCGAGGATGTGGGCAGGCCGATGCGTTGAGCGGGGAGGTATCGGCCCCGCCGAGCCGTCGTAGGCGCCCCCGGGCTGTAGGCTCACTCGTACACGCAGGCGGCCGGGGCGTGACTGGACGGCCGCCGCGGCAACCGCCGCCGGTGATTCGATGGACAGCTGGAGCGCCATGACTCGAGATCTGACGCAAGCGGATGAGCGCGCGGACGAGAAATACCAACGCCATATCCTGGTGTACGTGTCGCGCACCTTTGCCCTGACCATTCCCCAGTTGCCCGCGGATCTGCGCCGAGCCGTCACCACCGCCTACCTGCTGTGCCGCCTGGCCGACACCATCGAGGACGAGCCGGCGCTCAGTGCCGCGCAGAAGCTGCATTATCTGTCGTCCTTCAGTCGCGTCGCCGCCGGTATGGCGGACGCGGAAGCTCTCGCCCGGGAGCTCGCGCCGCAGCTGTCGGCGCAGACCTCCGAGCACGAACGCGACCTGGTGGCCAACATGGCGCGCGTCATGCGCGTGTGCCTCAGCCTCGATCCGCGCGCGCAGAAGGCCATCGGCCGCTGCGTGGAGATCATGTGCGTGGGCATGCATCACTTCCAGCGCAGCGCGAGTGTACACGGCCTGCCGCGGCTGCAGGACCTGGACAGCTACTGCTACCATGTCGCCGGCGTCGTGGGCGAGATGCTGACCGATCTGTTCTGCACCTATTCCCCGGAAATCAACCTGCATGCGGCAGCTCTGCGGCGCCTGGCACCTTCCTTCGGCCAGGGGCTGCAGATGACCAACATCCTCAAGGACCTGTGGGAGGACCGCAGCCGCGGCGCCTGCTGGTTGCCACAGGAGGTGTTCGCACGGCGCGGCTTCGCACACGGCTCGGAACTGGATCTGCTGCGTGCGCGCGAGGAGCAGAGCTTCCGCGACAGCCTGCAGGAGCTGATCGCCATCGCCCACGGGCACCTGCGCAACGCGCTGTCGTTCACGCTGCTGATTCCCTCGCACGAGACCGGCATCCGGCGATTTTGCTCCTGGTCCATTGGCCTTGCGCTGCTGACCCTGCGCTCCATCAAGGATAATCCACACTTCACCGCCGGTGCTCAGGTCAAGATATCGCGCCGGGAGGTGATGATGGTGACGGCCTGCTCCAATCTGACCGTGCACAGTGACCGCATGCTCAAGCGGCTGTTCGAGTACGCGGCCCGCGATCTGCCGCTGATCACGCAGGCGAATGCGCGCGGCGGGGCCGAGCTGCATGCTCCGATCCGCCAGCAGTGGGAGCTCGAGCGCGCAGCGATCCGCGAGCGCGAAGCGGTGCACGACCGGGAAGCGCTCCACCAGCGGGAAGCCAGTCTCGGCTCCGGCAGCTGAGGGCTCAAGCGTGGCGGTGGAACGAGCACTGGAGGCAGCGGTCCCCGGAGGCATCGGCGCGTCCGAGCTGGATCGCGGCGTCGAGCGCGCTCGAGACGCGCTGCTCGGCCGCGCGCGCGCCGACGGGCACTGGTCCTTCGAGCTCGAGGCGGACAGCACCATCCCGGCCGAGTTCATCCTCATGATGCACTTCCTGGACGAGATCGATGCGCCGCTGCAGGCGAAGCTGGCGGTGTATCTGCGCGAGCGCCAGGCCGGGCACGGCGGCTGGCCGCTCTATCACGGTGGGGCCTTCGACATCAGCTGCAGCGTGAAGGTCTACTACGCGCTCAAGCTCGCGGGTGACAGCCCCGAGGCCCCGCACATGCAGCGTGCGCGACGTGCGATCCTCGAGCACGGTGGCGCGGCGCGCGCCAACGTCTTCACGCGCATCACGCTCGCCATGTTCGGGGAGGTGCCGTGGCGCGCGGTGCCGTACATCCCCGTCGAGATCATGCTGCTGCCGCGCTGGTTTCCATTCCACCTCGACAAGGTGTCCTACTGGTCGCGCACCGTCATGGTGCCGCTGCTGGTGCTCTGTACGCTCAAGGCCCGCGCGCGCAACCCCGGCGCCGTGCATGTGCGCGAGCTGTTCACGGTCCCCGCGGAGCGCGAGCGGCATTACTTTCCGCGTCGCGGACCGATCAACCGTCTGTTCATGCTGCTGGATCGGGCCGGCCGGATCGCCGACGGCTGGGTGCCACGCCGCATGCGCGCACTGGCCATGCGCCGCGCCGAGCGCTGGATCATCGAGCGCCTCAACGATGAGGATGGGCTCGGGGCGATCTTTCCGGCCATGGTCAATGCGCTCGAGGTCATGGTGCTGCTGGGTTATCCGCCCGAGGACCCGCATCGAAGCATCGCCGTCCGGGCGCTGCGCAAGCTGCTCGTGATCGGCGAATCGAGCGCTTATTGCCAACCCTGCCTCTCCCCGGTGTGGGATACCGCGCTCGCCTGCCTGGCGCTGCAGACGGAGGGCAGCGAGGCGTCCCTGCAGGCGGCGCGCGGCGGCCTCGACTGGCTGCTGCCGCTGCAGCTTGCCGCGGATGCCCCGGCGGACTGGCGCGTGCGGCGGCCGCAGCTGCGCGGCGGGGGCTGGGCCTTCCAGTATCGCAATGACTATTACCCCGATCTGGACGACACGGCCGTGGTCGTCTGGGCGATGCAGAATCAACCCCGGCACGCCGCCCGGACCGATCCGGCGACGGCCGACCCGTATGCCGATTCGGGCGCGCGCGCGCTCGACTGGTTGGCCGGCATGCAGAGCCGCGGCGGCGGGTTTGCGGCCTTCGATGTCGACAACACGTACTATTACCTCAACCACATTCCGTTCGCGGATCACGGTGCGCTGCTCGATCCCCCCACCGCGGACGTGACCGGCCGTGTGGTGACCGCGCTCGCCGGCCGCGGTCGCGTGCAGGATCGCGCGGTCCGCGAGGCGGCAGTGGCCTACCTGCGCTCCGAGCAGGAGTCCGACGGTTCGTGGTTTGGTCGCTGGGGAACCAACTACATCTACGGCACCTGGTCGGTGCTGGTGGCCCTCGGCGCGGCCGGCTTCAACGCCACCGATCCGGCGGTGCGCCGCGCGATCGAGTGGTTGCGTGCCCGCCAGAATGGCGATGGCGGCTGGGGCGAGAGCAATGACAGCTATTCGGACAAGGCGCTCGCCGGGCGTGGCCTGGACAGTACTGCCTATCAGACGGCGTGGGCGCTGCTCGGATTGCTGGCGGTGGGCTGCGAGGATGTCGAACTGATCGAGCGAGGGGTCGACTACCTGCTGCGCACCCAGAGACGCGATGGTCTGTGGTATGACGCGAGCTTCACGGCACCGGGGTTCCCACGGGTGTTCTACCTCAAGTATCACGGCTACTGCGCCTATTTCCCGCTGTGGGCGCTGGCGAGCTACCGCCGTCGTCGGACGCACATCCGGCGTTGACGGCGCGCCGTGAGTCGCGCGAGCCGCAATGTCACCGGAGTCGTGACCGCGCTGCGCGCCGAGGCGCGCAGCCTGTCGGCGCGCCGTCCCGGGGCCCTGTCCGACGCATGGCAGGTGGCGGCCGGCGGCATGGGCTGCGAGCGCGCCGCACGCACGGCGCTGGGCCTGGTGCGGCGGGGCGCGCGAGCGTTGCTGTGCTGGGGGGTCGCCGGCGCCCTGGATCCCTCCCTGCGCTGCGGAGATGTCGTGCTGGCCAGCGAGGTGATCTGCGAGGCGCCGTTGGCGTTACACCTGCCGGGGTGGCCTCCGACGGCACTGCCGGCCCATGCCCGCCTGCACACCTGCGACCCGTGGCGCGGCGAGCTCGAGGCGGCGCTGCGGTCGGCCGGACCGATCGTGCGCGGTACGATTCTTACGCGACCTACGCTCGCGTGCGAGGCGACGCTCAAGGCGAGATTGTTCCGCGAGAGCGCGGCGCTGGCGGTCGATATGGAGAGCGCGGCGGTGGGGGTCGTGGCAAACCTGTATGACCTGCCCTTCATGGTCCTGAGAGTCATCGCGGACAGCGCGACCGAATCGCTACCGCCGGCGCTGCGCACCATGGTTGCCGCCCAATCCCTGGGGCCGCTCGGCTGGATCACCTGGCTTCCCGCGCTCTGCGTGCCGACGCAGTGGCCGGGATTGCTGCGGCTGGGGCGACGTTACAGGCGGGCGCGAGAGGTGCTGCGCCGCTGTGCGCAGCACTCCGGCAGCGCGCTATCGGCGCCGGGCGCAGATACGCCGGGGGCAGGTACGCCGGAAGCAGGAGCGCCGGGGGCAGGCGTACCGGGGACGCCCTCGTGAAGGCACTGGTCACCGGCGCCAGCGGCTTCGTGGGCGCGGCCGTCGCGCGCGCCCTGCTGCGCGCGGGCACTGAGGTGCGGGTGCTGGTGCGCGCCGGTTCGGATCGCAGCAACCTGCAGGGGCTGAACGTCGAGCTCGCCACCGGCGAGCTGGGCGATGCGGTATCGCTCGAAAGCTCGCTCGCCGGATGCGAGGCGCTCTTCCATGTGGCCGCGGAGTACCGGCTGTGGACACCCGACCCCGGAACTCTCTATCGCAGCAACGTCGAGGGTACGCGCAACCTGCTGAGCGCCGCGCGCCGCGTCGGCGTTGCGCGCATCGTCTACACCAGCAGCGTGGCCACGCTCGGGCTGCGCGCCGATGGCTCGCCCGCGGACGAGCAGACCGGCGCGCAGCTCGCGGACATGATCGGGCATTACAAGCGCTCGAAGTTCCTCGCCGAGCAGTGGGTACTCGAGGCCGCCCGCGACGGACTGCCGGTCGTCGTCGTCAATCCCTCCACGCCGGTGGGTCCGGGAGACATCAAGCCCACCCCGACCGGTCGGATAGTGCTGGACGCCGTCAACGGCCGCATGCCTGCTTACGTGGACACGGGCCTGAACATCGTGCATGTCGATGACGTTGCCGAAGGTCACCTGCTGGCCTTCGAGCGCGGGCGTATCGGCGAGCGCTACATTCTCGGCGGCACCGATATGACGTTACGGGAGATCCTGGAGACGATCGCGGCGCTCGTAGGCCGCCGCCCGCCGCGCGTGCGCCTTCCGCACGCGCTGGTGCTGCCGCTCGCGTACGCGGCCGAAGCGTACGCGCGCCTCATGAATACGGATACGCGCATCACCGTGGACGGAGTGCGCATGGCCCGCCACCACATGTTCTTCTCCAGCGGCAAGGCCGCGCGCGAGCTGGGTTACCGCGCCCGGCCCCCGCAGCAGGCGCTGGAGGATGCCATTCGCTATTTTCAGGCCCGCGGCAGCGCAGTCAGGAGTCGACGCGCAGAATGATCTTGCCGATATGCTGGCTGCTCTCCATGAGCCGGTGCGCCTCGCTCGCCTGCCCCAGGGCGAAAACCGCGTGCACGTGGCTGCGGATGCGGCCGGTGGCCAGCGCCGGCCAGACATGCTGCAGCAGCGCGTCGCGGATCGCCGCCTTTTCTGCGACCGTGCGCGGACGCATGGCCGAGCCCGTGATGCGCAGCCGCTTGGCGAGCACGGTGCCGAGGTCGATGGATCCGCGGCTGCCCTGCATGAAGCCGATCAGGACCAGCCGGCCATCGCGGCGCAGTACGCGCAGGTTGCGCTCGAGATAGGCAGCGCCGACCATGTCCAGCACCATCTCGACGCCTTCGCCGCCGCTCAGCGCGAGGCAGTGCGCGACGAAATCCTCCTGATGGTAGTCGATGGCGGCGAGCGCACCATAGCGGCGGCAGAACTGAGCCTTCGTCTCGTTGCCGACCGTGACGATCGACTGGGCGCCCAGCAGACTGGCAAGCTGAATGGCCGCGAGTCCAATGCCACTTGCGCCGCCGTGCACCAGCAGCCGCTCGCCGGCCCGCAGCTGCCCAAGGTCCACCACATTGGCCCAGACCGTGAACCAAACCTCGGGCAACCCTGCCGCCTCCAGCGCCGACAGCCCGGCGGGCAGCGGTAGCGCGTGGCGGGCACTGGTCACGCAGTACTGCGCGTAACCGCCGCCGGGCACCAGCGCACACACCGCATCACCGATGCGCCAGTCCTGCACATCGCTGCCCAGCGCGGCCACCGAGCCGGCGACCTCGAGACCGAGAATCGGCGATGCCCCCGGCGGCGGGTCGTACCTGCCCTGGCGCTGCAGGATGTCCGGCCGATTGACCCCGGCAGCCTGTACGCGGATCTGTATCTGTCCGGCCGCAGGCGACGGCGCCTCGCCCGCTTCGATGTGCAGTGACGTTGCGCTGCCGTCGCCGCCGTAGGCGATGTATTGCATGGGCAGCGGCATAGCGGGCGACGGCGAAGGGCGACGGGCGCTGCGGCGAGCGCATCAGCTCGCAGGCGTGGCAGCAGCGCGCTCGGGCCACAGGCCGAGCAGCCAGTGGGCGCAGCGTGCCAGCCGCGGGACCAGCCGTGGGCGCAGCAGCCGTGCATCGTAGCGTCGCAGCCGCAGCTCGTTCTCCCGCAGACACAGACCGAGCAGCCCACGCAGCGTCATCGACCCGCCGAGATCGCGATGTGCGCTCAGGGTGAAGTTTTCGCCGTCGCCGGGCGCGGCGGCCGATGTGGGCGCGGCGGCCGTTGCGTTCGCGGGCGCTAGCGGCGCGGCATCGGACATGGCATCCGGCGCGGCGGGCTGCGCGCTCATCGTGCGCGCGGTGCGCACGCGGCTGGCGATATGGCGCAGGATGATGGCGGCGCAGCGCATCCGGAACAGCGGCCGTCGCCACCAGGACAGCCGCGCGCGCCGATAACGCACCCAATTGACGAAGAACAGGATATGGCGGGCTTCTTCCTGGATGATCGGCTCGAAGATCCTCACGAGCTCGGGAGCGAAGTAGCCGGATTGCTGTGCGACACGGTAGAGACCGAAGGCGAAGAACGAGTCGAAGCATTCGCCGAAGCCGGCAAACAGGAAATCGTCCTCGAGCGAGGTGGACGGCGGCGCGGGCGGCACGGTCACTCGAATGCCGAAGTGCCCGGTCATTGCCCGCAGCAGCTGCGCGTGACGCTGCTCCTCGAGGCCCTGCAGCGCGATCGCACGGCGCAGCTGCGGATCATCTTCGAGTGCGGCAGCCGCGGTCACGGTCCGTGAGGTCTCCGCCTCGGTGCTGACGGCCTCCTGCCAGAAGGGCAGGCGCGTCAGCCGCTCGAGCGAGGCGGCATCGAGCTGCGGCCAGGTGATGCTCTCGGGTGCGAATTCGATGTGCGTCTGCAGGAAAAACTCCGCCAACAGCTGCCGGTGCTCGCTGGAACCAATGCCGATTGAAGGGGTCATCGCCGGTGCCAGGGTGGACATCAAATGGTTCTCCACGATGAAATCACCAGTCGCCGCCGGAACGGCAGCGGCGCCGTCGGACGCATGTCACTAGGCGGCGTAGCGCTGACTGCGCAACCGCGCGAGGTCGCCGTATCCGCCGCAGGCCGCGCGCATCTGCGTCACCAGAGCGCGAAGCCGCGGGCTGCGCAGCGCGGCCAGCTCCTCGGCATGGCGATACCCGCTCATCGAGCGCGCGATGATGGCGCCCGACACGGTCGCGGGGTGCAGGTAGATCTCCGTGACGCCGACCGGCAGGCGCTTGATGGCCTCGAGCAGCGTGGTCTCGTTCATCGCGCCGCTGTGGTGGATGCCGAGCAGCTGATCGTTGCACAGCACACCGGCGCGCTGCAGGCGGCCCTTCATCAGCTGCAGCCACGGCGTCATGCTCCAGCCGGCCACACGCGCCATCAGCGACGGTGGCTGCAGCAGCGCCGCCGGCTCGTACGGGACGCGCACGGCCCGCAGACCGAAATCGCGCCCCACGCGCAGCATCAGCCCCAGCACGGTCGGGTGGATGTGAAAGTGCTTGTGCGCGTTCACGTGATCGAGCGGCAGGCCGGTCGCCACGAACGCCTGGAACTGCGCGCGGATCTCCGCCTCGAGCTGGCGCCGCGCCCCCGGCGACAGGAAGTAACGCGCTGCGTCGGTCACCAGCCGGCTGCGAAAGCGGCCGTGTCGATCCACCAGCGCGGCTATTTCATCCGGTGGCAGCGTCGGTGCGCCGTCCGTCAGCACCAGGTGCAGCCCGACGCGCAACGTCGGCAGCTCGCGAGCGCGGCGCACGGCATCGGCGGTTGCGGGCGCGCCCATCATCAGGCTGGCCGCGTTCAGCGTGCCGGTACGACTCGCAAGCTCGACGGCCTCGTTGACGGCCTCGTGCAGGCCGAAATCATCGGCCGTGACGATCAGGAAGCGTTCAGGCCTCATGCGCGCGCAGGAAGCGGAAGAATTCCACGCCCTCCCGCAATCGCCGCTTGGTCATGTCCCAGCTGCTCATCATCTCGGCGAGCAGCTCGCCGATCTTGCGCGGCCGGAAGTAGAAGCGGCGGTAGAAGGTCTCCACGCCATGAAACATCCGCTCGGCCGACAGGTGCGGATAGCTGATCGGCGAGAGCTGCACGCCGCGATCATTGACCAGGTTGGCAGCCGCGTTCTCGGTGAGCCAGCCGTTCGCCACCGCCTGGCGGTACAGCTCGGTACCCGGGTACGGTGCGGCGAGCGACACCTGGATGGTGTTGGGATTGATCTCCATGGCGAAGCGCATCGTCTCGAGCATCGTCTCCTCGGTCTCCCCGGGCAGGCCGAGGATGAAGGTGCCGTGGACCATGACGCCGAGCTTGCGACAGTCGCGCGTGAAGCGGCGCGCGATGTCCGCGCGCATGCCCTTGCGGATGTTGTGCAGGATCTGATCGTTCCCCGACTCGTAGCCCACCAGCAGCAGCCGCAGGCCGTTGTCCTTCATGACCTTCAGCGTCTCGTAGGGCACGTTCGCCTTGGCGTTGCAGGACCAGGTGACCCCGAGGCGCCCGAGCCCGCGGGCGATCTCCTCGGCGCGCGGGCGAAAGTCGGTGAACGTGTCGTCGTCGAAAAAGATCTCCCTGACCTGAGGCAGGTTGTCGCGGATCCACTGCACCTCGTCGAGCACGTTCTGCACGCTGCGCACACGATAGCGGTGGCCGCCGACGGTCTGCGGCCACAGGCAGAAGGTGCATTTGGAGCGGCAGCCGCGCCCGGTGTACAGCGACACGTACGGGTGCTTCAGATAGCCGATGAAGTAATTCTCGATCTTCAGGTCGCGCTTGTAGATCGGGGCCACCCAGGGCAGCTCGTCCATGTCTGCGAGCATGGCGCGCGCGGGGTTGTGCTGCACGCGCCGCGATTCGTCCTGGAACGACAGCCCGGCGATCTCGGCGAGCGGTCGGCCCTCGGCCACCTCCTGGCAGGTATAGTCGAACTCTTCGCGCGCCACGAAGTCGATCGCCGGGCTCGCTGCCAGCGAGCCGGCGGGATCCACCGCGACCTTCGCGCCCACCAGGCCGATCCTCAGGGCGGGATTGCGCGCCTTGAGCATCTCGGCGGTATGTGCATCCGTGGGAAAGGACGGGGAGCTGGTGTGCATGATTACCAGCTCGTAATCTTGTGCCAGGGGCAGGATGTCCTGCAGGGACAGCCCATCCGCCGGGGCATCCAGCAGGCGGCTGTCGGGCACCAGCGCCGCCGGCTGCGCGATCCAGGTCGGATACCAGAACGAGCGGATCTCGCGCTTGGCCTGGTAACGCGAGCCGGCACCGCCGTCGAAGCCGTCGAAGGAGGGCGGATGCAGAAAGAGCGTCTTCATCATCGCTGACACCTTGGGTTCTTCATGGGTTCCTTGCACGCGATGCGATCGTCAGCCTACCCGATGCAGGGAGCCATCCTGACCGATCCCGAAGCGCTGCTCGCGCCAGACGATCTCGCGCCGGCGAAAGCTCCACAGCCATAGCACCGCCAGCAGTGCATCCCGCAGTGGTAGAAGCGCCACATCCCGGCATCGCTGCCGGATACTCCCGCTACCTGCAAAATAATGTAGCACGAGACGGGCGGCGGCTGTGATGGCCAGCAGCGCGGCCGCCACACCACGGAACTGTGCGAGCGCCGCGCCCACCAGGGCGGTGGGGAGCGCGAAGCTCGGGAAGCAGCACAGATAGCCCAGCGGCTGCGCCGATTGGATCGTGCGCAGCCAGCGCAGCTCGTGTCGACATAGCGAGCGCAGATCGTGCTCGCTGACCGTGGTCACCACGGCAACGTCCGACAGCACGATCCGCCGGCCATGCTGCCGCACCAGCTCCCCAAGGCGGTAGTCGTCGGCGAGCTGATCGGCCAGGCGTCGCAATCCGCCGACAGCCTCGAGCACGTCGGCGCGCATCGCGATCGTCGCCCCCGAGACGAATGAGCGTCCGCCGAAGCGCGCGGCCAGCAGCACCGAGGGCATGAACCAATCGTTGATGAACATCGCGCCGAGCCGCGACGCCAGGCGCGGCGCGCGCTCGGGAGCAGGGCGCCCGAAGTAGGCACAGGTCACCAGGCCCACCGTCGGATCGGCCAGCGGCGCGACCACGCGCTGCAGATAGTCCGGCGGTACGACGATATCGCTGTCGGCCATGACCAGCAGTGCGTGGCGGGCATGCGGCAGCATGTTCAGCAGATTGCTGATCTTGTTGTTGCAGCCATGCAGGGTCGGATCGATCACCACGCTGGTATCCAGCCCGGGGAATTCCGCGCGCAGCCGCTGCACCACCTGCAGGGCCGGATCGGCTGCATCGCGCACACCGAAGACCACCTGGAAGGATGCGTAGCTCTGACGGCAGAAGGAGCGCAGTTGCTCGTGCAGGCCGGGCTCTGCGCCACAAAGGGCCTTGAGCACCGTGACCGGCGGCGGGCTCGCGCCAGCGTCGCCACCGGCGCGCGGGC
>JASHSK010000018.1 GCA_030038755.1 Gammaproteobacteria bacterium | reverse complement strand
CATCGCGGTGCGCGCCCTGGCCCGCAAGCTCGCGCCGGCCGGGCGACGCGCGCCGGCCGGGCGACGCGGGCGGCCTCAGCGAGCGTAGCGGCGCTTCAGCGCCGATTCGACCGAGGGGTGCACGAAGCTCGCGACATCCCCGCCAAGGCTCGCAATCTCGCGCACCAGCGTGGAAGAGATGAAGGTGAATTTCTCGGTGGGCACCATGAACACGGTCTCGATGTCCGCCTGCAGGTGCCGGCCCATGTTCGCGAGCTGGAATTCGAACTCGAAATCCGACACCGCCCGCAGGCCACGCAGGATCACGCTGATGTCGCGCGAGCGTGCGAACTCCACGGTCAGGCCGCTGTAGCCGACGACCTCGACGTTGCGCACGTCGGCGAGCGAGCCGCGGGCCAGCTCGACGCGCTCGGTGAGCTGGAACGCGGGCGTCTTGTGAGGATTGGCGGCGATCGCCACCACCACGCGATCGAAGATCCGGCTCGCGCGCCGCACGATGTCCTCGTGGCCGCGCGTGAAGGGATCGAAAGTTCCCGGATAGACGGCACTGGTCGTCATGGCTGGCCCTCTCCCGCGCCCGCGCTCGCCGCGGGCGTGAACAGATGATACCCGACCTCCCCCGCGTGGCTCGCGCGCAGCTCGTGCCATCCCTCCGGCAACGCCGGCAGCGCCGTGGCGCGCGCGTGCTCGACATAGATGCGCGCCTGCGGCGCGAGCCAGCCGCCACGCTCGAGCGCGGCGGTCGCGGCGGCAAGCTCTCCGGAGGCGAACGGCGGATCCAGGAAAACGATGTCGTAGCGAGCGTGCGACCGTGCGTGCACCCGGGCTTCGCCGACCCGGGCATTGCCCACGATGGCGTTCCCCGCGAGGGCATCGCCCACGATGGCACTCCCCGCCGTGGCATTCCCCGCAAGGAACTGCAGGGCCTGTCCGCAGATGACCTGCCAGGACCCCAGCGGTGCGGGCGCGGGCTCGTGCTGCCACTCGCGCAGCAGCTCCTCGAGCCCCTGTGCGGCACGCCGCTGCTGCTCGACGAACACGACACCGGCGGCCCCGCGCGACAGGGCCTCGAGACCCAGAGCCCCGGAGCCGGCGTACAGATCCAGGCAGCGCGCACCGGCTACCCGCTCCTGCAGCCAGTTGAACAGCGTCTCGCGCACGCGATCGGGCGTGGGCCGCAGTTCCAATGGCGGGAAACGAAACCTCCTTCCCCGCCAGCGTCCTCCAATGATGCGCAGCTGCCGCTGCGCCGGGCCGCGGGCCGGCCGTGGCGAGGGTGCGCGGCGTGGCGAGGTTGCGGAGCGTGGCGAGGGTGCGGAGCGTGGCGGGCGGGATGAGGACATATCGCGCAGCGTAGCGCAGAGCGTCATCGGCGTGCGTGCGGCGGCGTGCGACAATCGCTGCATGTCCGCAGAAGAATCCCATGAGCCCAAGGGCTTTCTCGCGCGCCTGCGAGCGCGCCTGAACCGCGGCGGTGCCTCCATCGCGCGCGATCTGCGCGGCCTGCTGCGCGGGCGCAAGGTCGATGCCGCGGTCCTCGAGGAGCTGGAGAGCCGGCTGTTGACGGCTGACGTGGGTGTCGAGGCCACGCAGGAGATCCTGTCCGATCTCAACCGTCGCGTGGCCCGTCATGAGCTCGACGATGTGGAGGCGCTGCTGGCCGCGCTGCGCGCGCGGCTCGTGGAGCTGCTCGCGCCCTGCGAGCGCGCCCTGGCGGTCAATCGCACGCTGCACCCCTACGTCGTGCTCGTGGTCGGCGTCAATGGCTCGGGCAAGACCACCAGCATCGGCAAGCTTGCCCAGCGCCTGCGCGCCGACGGGCTCACCGTGATGCTGGCCGCGGGCGATACGTTTCGGGCGGCCGCGATCGAGCAACTGGCGGTGTGGGCCGAGCGCACCGGCGCGCTGTTCAGCTCGCAGCGCGCCGGCGCGGATCCGGGCGCGGTGATCTTCGATGCCTTGCAGTCGGCGAGAGCACGCCACATCGATGTGTTGATCGCGGACACCGCCGGCCGCCTGCACAGCCAGACCCATCTGATGGACGAGCTGAAGAAGGTCAAGCGCGTGCTGCAGCGTGTCGAGCCGACGGCGCCCCACGAGGTGCTGTTGGTGCTCGACGCCAATCAGGGCCAGAACGCACTCGCGCAGGCACAGCAGTTTCACGCCGCGCTCGGGGTCACTGGCCTCGTGCTCACCAAGCTCGACGGCACCGCGCGCGGCGGCATCGTGGTGGCCATCGCGCGCGCGCTGCAGCTGCCGATCCGCTTCGTCGGCGTGGGCGAACGCGCCGAGGACTTCGGCCTCTTCGACGCCCGCACCTTCGCCGCTGCGCTGGTGGACGGCGCGGCCGACGCGAGCACCTGAATGATCCGCTTCGAGCACGTCAGCAAGCGCTATCCGAACGGCCGCGACGCGCTCGCGGATGTGAGCTTCGAGATCGGCGCCGGCGAAATGGTGTTCCTGACGGGCCGCTCCGGAGCCGGCAAGAGCACGGTACTCAAGCTCATCGCGCTGCTGGAGCGCCCGAGCCGCGGTCAGGTGTGGGTCAACGGGCAGAGCACCGCGAAACTATCCTCCCGGCGCATCGCGCGGTTCCGCCGCGGCATCGGCATCGTCTTCCAGGATCACCGCCTGCTGCAGGACCGTCCGGTGTTCGACAACGTGGCCTTGCCGCTGATGGTGGCCGACGTGTCACTGCGCGACCTGGATCGGCGCGTGCGCGCCGCGCTCGATCAGGTCGGGCTGCTCGGTCGCGAGCGCGCGTTGCCGCCGGAGCTGTCGGTGGGAGAGCAGCAGCGCGTGGGCATCGCACGCGCCATCGTCAGCAAGCCGCCGGTGCTGATCGCCGATGAGCCGACCGGCAACCTCGATGCAGCACTCGCGGGCGAGGTGATCGGATTGTTCCGCCGCTTCCAGGAAGCGGGCGTGACCGTCCTGATCGCGACGCACGACCTGGCGCGGGTGGGCAGCGTGGGTTGTCGCGAGCTGACGCTGCGGGACGGCGTCGTCGTCAGCGCCGCCGCCGGATCCGAAGAACCGCTGCCGGTGATCGTCGCGGTGCGCTGAGGCTGACGGACGGGCGAGTGGACAGGGTGATGCACGCACGCAGGCAGGGCAGCAGGTGAGCGGCAGGATCGCTAACTGGGGCGTGCGCCACGGCCATGCGTGTGTGTCGACGATCGGGCACCTCGCGCGCCACGGGCTCGCCAGCGTACTGACGGTGCTGGCCATCGGCGTTGCACTCTCGCTGCCCCTGGCGCTGCAGGTGCTGGTGGACAACGTCGGCGGTCTGGGCGGGGAGCTCTCCGATTCGGTCGGGCTGTCGGTGTACCTGAAGCCGCAGGTCTCCGAAGCAGCGGCGCGGCAGCTGGCGGCGACGCTGCGCGCGCGCCGCGATGTGGCGCGCGTGACGGTGATCAGCGCAGCCGCCGGCCTCACGCTGCTGCGCCAGCAGTCCGGACTGGGAGCGGCATTGGATGCGCTCTCCGGCAATCCGCTGCCCAACGTGCTCGAGATACACCCGGCCGCCACCGCCACGAGTCCGAGCCAGCTCGAGACGCTGCGCGCGGCGCTCGCGGCAAATGCCGGCGTGGATACGGTACAGCTCGATCGCGACTGGGCGCTGCGCTTCAACGCCATCGTGGCGCTGGCGCGCGAGCTGCTCGTCGTCAGCGCGGCGCTGCTGGCGGCGGGTGTGATCGCGATCATCAGCAATACGGTGCGCCTGGAGATTCAGGGCCGCACCGCCGAGATCGAAGTGACCAAGCTCGTGGGGGGCAGCAACGCCTTCGTGCGGCGGCCGTTTCTGTATGCCGGAGTGGCCTACGGGGCGGTCGGCGCACTGCTCGCGTGTGCGATCGTCACGGGAGTGCGCCTGGCGCTGGCCGGGGCCGTCGCCGACCTGGCGGCTGCCTACGGCAGCCACTTCGCCCTGCAGGGTCCGGGTCTGCGCGAGGTCAGCCTGCTGATCGGCTCGGGCGTTGTACTGGGGTGGCTCGGTGCGCTGCTGACGGCAGGTCGGCAGATCGCGCGACTGGCGCCGCAGGCGGGCTGAGAGTCCGGCGGTCAGTGCGGCGTGGCCGCGGCCCCCTCGCTGCCGCGCCGCCGCCGCTTCGTTGCCGCGCCGCCGCAAAATTAGCACTCTAGCAAGCCGAGTGCTAAAATCGCTGCCCACGGAGGACCCCCTTACGATGAACGCTCAAACCGCGCTGATCGCACAGCACGCAGGGCTCGGCCTGGCCGGCCCCATCGGGAGCTTTGATGCTTACCTGGATCGGGTGAGCCGCATTCCCGTGCTGTCGCGCGAGCGCGAGCAGGAGCT
>JASHSK010000146.1 GCA_030038755.1 Gammaproteobacteria bacterium | reverse complement strand
GTCTCCTGCGTCCACCTCCAGCGCGGCGCTGCGCTCCAGATCGTCGGTCAGATAGGAGCGCACATAGAGATTGCGCGCGTCGGCGTGCAGCAGATCCGCAAATATCGGCCGCGACGCCCGATAGCTGGCCAGCGCATCGCGAGCCTGGCCGGCGTGCTGCTGTATGCGGCCCTGATACTCCATGCCGACGCCGAGGAAGGTGCGCAGCGTGGCGTTGCCCGGGTTATCGGCGCACAGCGATGCCATGATGGCGACCGCCTTGCGCTGTTCCTGGAGCGCCGCCGCGTAGCGGTGCCGGCTCGAGAGGATCAGCGCCGCGGTGCTGTGATCGCCGGCGCTGTGCGTGAGCACATCGCGGTGCACGCCGGGATCGGCGGCGACGATCGTATCGCGTACCGCGCTGGCGCGCGCGATCGCGACGGCGGCGCGATCCAGATCGGCCACGCGTACGGCGGCGGTGGCGACGTAGTAGTAGGCTCCCGCCAGCTGATCCAGGACGCGCGGGTCCTGGCTCGCGGCATCCACGGACTCGAGCAGCGTGGCGCTCTCGCGAAAGTTATCCAGGGCGCCGCGGAAATTGCCGAGCGCGCCGAGCACCGCGCCGATGCCGTTGTAGCTTCCGGCCAGCGCGCGCACGCGCGAGACATCGCCGGGGGCGGCGGTGAGCTCGTCCGTACGGATGGCAAGCGCCCTGCGGTAGCTGGCGAGCGCTGCCGCCGGCTGGCCCAGATTGGCGTAGAAGGGATTGCCCTGCGCATCACCGAGCAAGGCGTAGGCATTGGCCAGATCGATCTGCAGCGCGGGGTCCCCGGCCGCATCGCGCGACAGATCATCGAGGTAGGCGAGCGCGCGGCTGACCAGCAGCTGACGCGCGCTCGTCGAGCCGGGCAGATCGCGGACCGCGGCGTAGATCTCGCCCATCAGCGAATTGGCCAGCCGGCGCTGCGCCTCGAAGCGCCGCTCGGCGCGCGCACGCTGCACCTGGGCGATGTGCGCTTCGGTCATCGAGACTGCCACCGCGGCCAGCAGCGCGACGCCCAGCAATCCCGTGACCGCGACGGCGGCCGCGTGGCGCGCGACGAAGCGGTGCATGCGATAGCCGAGCGAGTCGCGGCGCGCGATCACGGGCAGCCGTCGCAGGTAGCGCGATACGTCGGCCGCCAGCTGCTCCGCGGAGCTGTAGCGCCGCCCGGGCTCGGGACGCGTCGCCATCTGCACGATGTTGCGCAGGTCGGTCGGGAGCCCGCGCGCCTGCCGCGCAGCTCTCCCCACCGCTGCTGGCCGGCGCGCTGCGGTGGAACGGTCGACTGCGGCGGACCGGTCCACCGCGGCGGACCGGTCCGCCGCCTCGGTGGGCGCCCGCCCGGTCAGCAGCTCGAGCAGCACCACGCCGAGTGAATAGATGTCGGTCGCGGTGGTCAGTGGTCCGCCGCTGAGCTGCTCGGGACTGGCATAGGCGGGAGTAAAGAGGCGCACCACGCTGGCGGTAGCTCCGGTCAGCGCCGGCTCGCCTGGCTCGAGCAGCTTGGCAATGCCGAAGTCCAGCAACTTCGGCACGCCCTGCCGCGTGACCAGGATGTTGCCGGGCTTGATATCGCGGTGGATCACCAGTCGCTGGTGTGCGTAGTGAACCGCCGAGCACACCTGCACGAAGAGCGTCAGTCGCGCATGAGTATCGAGATCGGCCTCGGCGCAGTAGCGCTGAATCGGCAGCCCCTCGATCAGTTCCATCACCAGGTAGGGCACGCCTTCGGCGCTCGTGCCGCCATCGAGCAGTCGCGAGATGTTCGGATGCTCGAGGCTCGCCAGGATCTGCCGCTCGCTGCGCAGACGCTGCAGCACGAAGCCGGATCCCTGGCTGGCGCGCACCAGCTTGATGGCGACGCTCTGGTGATATTCCTCGTCCGCGCGTACTGCCCGATACACCTCACCCATGCCGCCGGCGCCGATTTCCTCCACGATCTCGTAGGGGCCGAGCCGGCGACCGATCCAGGGGTCACGCAGTGGCGTGTCTTCCAGGATGACGGCCGCCGCGGCCGGCACGCTGAGGAAGGTCGCGCGCAGCTCCTCGTTTGCCGTCAGCAGCGACTCGACCTCGCGACGCAGCTCCGCGTCCGCGCCCGTCAGCCGTTCGAGGAACGCCACGCGCGGCTCGGGCTCGAGCTGCATCGCTGCGTGCAACGCGGATTTGACTTGTTCCCAGCGCTCGGGGGTCATCGCCTGGCGCGCTCCCTGCCACTTGCATGCTATCCGAAGTGCGCGACCGGAAAATTAATCCTTGGGAAGCCGCAGGCGGGCGTCCGATAAGTCAAATCCGTACGGCCTTGAGCCAGATCGGCGCCCTTCTGCGCCTTAGCCAGTGGGATGCAAAAGAAACGTCGCAGGGTCGCTGCGCGTGTCCCCGGCAACGGGGCAGGGCGGAAAGCACTGATGGACGGTGGCCGTCAATCGGCAGTGCCGGAGGCGCGCACCCATCACGAGCAGCGCGGGAGCGCGCGGCGGCTGTTCGACCGGCAGCTGATGGCGCAGGCGCAAATCGCCTCGCTGGCCACCGCGGCGCTGGAGCAGCTCGGCCGGGGTGTCGTGCTGGTCGGGAAAGCCGGTCAGGTCTACCACGCCAACCGCCTGGCGCGGGAAATCTGTGCGGCGGGTGACGGCCTGGCATTGTGCGAGGGGCGGCTCACGGGTACGCAGAGCCCGGATGCCGCCCGGCTCGCGGCCGCCCTCAGACGGGCGCAATACGGTGGGGCCACCGAGCTGCTGCGCCTGGCGCGGCCCTCCGGGCGGCGACCCCTGTCGGTGCTCGTGACGGCCATGGGGCCGACACGCGGCATCGCTGCCCAACCGCAGAGGGATGGGGGTGCGGTGGTGTGGATCTGCATGCCGGAACGCATCGATGCGCCGGCGTGCTCGCGCCTGATGCAGTCCTATGGCCTGACGGCAGCGGAAGCCGGGCTGCTGCATCTGCTGCTGTCGGGCTGCGATCTTGCCGGCAGCTCCCGGCAGCTCGGCATCAGCGTCACGACGGCGCGCACGCATCTGCGCAGCGTACTCGCCAAGACCGGCACTCACCGCCAGTCCGAGCTGGTGCGCCTGTCGCTGCACGAGGTGGGTGGCATCAGCTGAAGCCGCACACCCCGGTGCACCTCGGGGGAAACGACCGGCTCCTACGGAAGTGGGTAGCCGAGCTGGCGCAGCGCGCGTGATAGTCCGATGAGCGGCAGGCCGATCAGCGCGGTGGGATCTTCGCAGACGATGCGCGTGAACAGGCTGATGCCCAGCCCCTCGCAGCGAAAACCGCCGGCACAATCCCAGGGCTTTTCCGCGGCCACGTACCGCTCGATCTCGGCATCGCTGAGCGGGCGAAAGTACACGGTGGTGCTGTCCACGAACTGGATCGTCTGTCCGCGCTCGAGCTGCTGCACGGCCACGGCGGTATAGAAGGTGGTCGCAGCCGCGGACGCCCAGCGCAGCTGCTCACGACAGCGCTCGGCGCTGCCGGGCTTCTCGAGCAGCTCCCCTTTGCAGAGCGCCACCTGGTCGCTGCCGATGACGGTGGCCTGCGGATAGGCGGCCGACACCGCCGCGGCTTTGGCGCGCGCCAGATGCTGTGCGCGCTCGGCCGCCGCCAGTCCGGGGGTGGGGGACTCGTCCACGCCAGGGGCCTGGGTGAGGAACGTCAACCCCAGCCGCGAAAGCAGCGCGTGACGGTAGGCCGACGTGGAGGCGAGGATCAACGCCGGCGTGGTCATGCCGGCGTGGTGGGCAAAATCGAGCGCGGAATCAAGAAGTTGCCACGCAGATGGTCTTTGACTTGCTTCATCGCTGAACCTATCATACGCGCGCCCATGTCTGCCCCGAAGCTTCGCGACGTCAGAAAACTGGCCGACTCGCGGGCAGTTTTCGAGTTGGACATTCCGCTGGCGGAGTTGCCGGGATTTCCGGTGGAGTACCAGGCAGGCGGAGGACAGGTGCATGCGCGCATGTCCTTCGGCCGCGAGCAGGGCTATGCAATGGCGCAGGTCGCATTGCAGGCGGAGCTGGCGGCGATCTGCCAGCGCTGTCTGGGCGCGATGCGGCTGCGTATCGACACGAATTCGCCGGTGCTGGTCGTGGAATCCGAGCAGGAAGCCGAAGGAGCGCCGGCCGGCTGGGAGACCTTCCTCGCACCGGAGGGGCGCCTGGTGTTTGCAGCACTCGCCGCCGAGGAGCTGTTGCTGGCGCTGCCGATCGTGCCGCTGCACGCCGAGGCTGCGCAGTGTCAGCCGCTCGCTCAGGAGGGCACCGCGCCGGCCGATGAGCGCCGCAGCGCCGAGCCGGCTCACAGCCCCGCAGGTGCTCGCGCCGCGGGCGCTGCCTCGAGTGCCGCTGTTTCGAGTGGCCCCGCCTCCACTGGCGCCGTCGAAGCGCAGCCACGTGGCGCGCAGGCGGCCGCGACGACGCGGCCGTTCGCGGATCTGCGGGCATTGCTCGAGCGCGGCAGCAAGCGCCCGTGAGGGGCGAAGGCTTCATTCATTCGACATGGGTTAGCGACCGCATCAGGAGTTCAGAATCATGGCCGTTCAGAAGAGCCGCAAGACACCCTCGAAGCGCGGCATGCATCGCTCGCACGACGCGATTGCAACGCCTGCGCTGTCCACCGATCCGCAATCGGGCGAGCAGCATCTGCGCCATCGCATCACGCCGGACGGCTTCTATCGCGGCAAGCGCGTGATCGAGAAGCAACCCGAAGCGGAGAGTGAGGAATAGCGGCACGCCGTCGCGCCTCACGGGCACGCGCGTGTACTCGCGAATCATCGGCACCGGCAGCTATCTGCCGGAACGGGTGCTGACGAATTTCGATCTCGAGAAGCTCGTGGATACCAGCGATGCCTGGATCCGGGAGCGCACCGGTATCGAGCGCCGCCGCATCGCCGCCGAGGGCGAATCCAATACCGACATGACCGAGCACGCCGCGCGCGCGGCGCTGGCCGCCGCCGGCGTACAGCCCACGGACGTCGATCTGATCGCGATCGGGACCACGACGCCCGACCTCGTGTTTCCAAATGCCGGTACGTTGCTGCAGGCACGCCTGGGGTGCCGCGGCGCGCCGACCTTCAGCCTGGAGGCTGCCTGCAGCGGCTTCCTGTATGCGCTGGCGATTGCCGACAAATACGTGCGCGCGGGCGATGCGCGCTGTGCGTTGGTGGTGGGCTCCGAGATACTGTCGCGCATCACCGACTACAGCGATCGCAGCACGGCGATTCTGTTCGGTGATGGAGCCGGCGCCGTGGTGCTCGCGCCGGCGCGCGAGCCGGGCATCATCTCCACACATCTGCACGCCGATGGCACCTACCAGCACCTGCTCTACTGTACCGGCGGGCCGGCGCGCGGGCCGGCGCCCGGACCGCTGCCCAAGGGGCTGCCGCAGGCGGATTACGTGCGCATGCACGGCAGCGAGGTGTTCAAGGTCGCCGTGACGCTGCTCGAGCGCATCGTCGATGAGACGCTGGCGGCAAACAAGCTGGACCGCTCGGCGATCGACTGGCTCGTGCCGCATCAGGCGAACCTGCGCATCATACAGGCGACCGCCAGGAAGCTCGGGCTGCCGCTCGAGCGTGTCATCGTGACCATTCAGGATCACGGCAACACTTCCGCGGCCTCGGTGCCGCTGGCGCTCGACATCGGCACGCGCGACGGACGCATCAAGCGCGGTGATCTGCTGCTGCTGGAGGCCCTGGGCGGCGGACTGACCTGGGGCTCCGCACTGCTGCGCTATTGACGCGGTTCCGGCCGCGGCGTCTGCCTGGCCGCGGCGTCTGCCTGTCAGCGTGATCCGAGGCCGCCCCGACGCGCCCATAAAGCAAAACGCCGCGCATCGCGCGGCGTTTTGCTTGCTCCGAGGGCGGGCAGGTTGCTGGTTGCCGTTACTTCGATACCGACCGCTTGAACATGCGGTTGATCTTTTCGTTGGTCGCATCGACCGAGGACTGCGCAGCCTGCGCTGCCGATAGCGCCTGATTGGCGGTGCTCTGCGCGGCGCTCGCGGCCTGTGATGCCTGGTTGGCCGCGGCCTGCGCGGCCTGCGCGGCCTGCGCAGCGTTGTCAGCCGAGGTCTTGGCTGCGTTCACGTCCTGCTGCAGCTGATTCACCTGACTCTTCAGGCTATCGAGCTGAGCCTGGATGGGCTTGAGGTCGGTGCAGCCGGCGAGAGCAACGACCGCAACGGCGGCCGCCAGCTTCACGACGATTGTCTTGTTCATTCGAGTCCCCTTTGCTTGAACGACTGGATCCGCATCGCACCGCTTCCCTAACGGAGCGCCATTGCGAGGCTGCAACTTGACCAAATTTGACCTACAAAAGCAATAGTAAGTCGGCATTGGCCTTGTCGGAAGCCCCCGACAGCATAACCACTCGGCGGTGCGCCACCAATGTGCCAGCACATTCCTTAACCTATCCTTAAGAGTCCGCAAATAAGAATCAGTATGCGCACCGGCTCGCGACACATCGGCTCCTGCACGCGTGCCCGCGCGCCACATCCTGCGAATGTGTTGCACTTTGGCGGTGCGGACTGCCGGCGGTGTGCCGTGCGGGTGTATCTACAAGCCGACACCCGGTCCGATGCCGGGTTCGCCGCCGGCCCCAGGCTCGCGCCGGCCTGCGCGGCGCATGGCCGGCCAGTCCTCGAGGATGCGCCGTGCGGCATTGTGACCGGGCAGCCCGCTGACCCCACCGCCCGGATGGGCGCCCGAGCCGCACAGGTACAATCCGCGCAGAGGCGAGCGGTAATCCCCATAGCCGAGCACCGGGCGGGCGGCCCACAGCTGATCGAGCCCGAGCGCGCCGTGAAAGATATCGCCGCCGACCAGACCGAAGCGCTCCTCGAGATCGGCGGGCGAGAGCGCGCTGTAGCCGAGCAGCGAGCGCCGAAAATTGGGCGCGTAGCGGGCGACGGCATCAAAGATCAGCTCTGCCATCTGCGCGCGTGCCGCGGCCCACGACCGCCCCGGCAGCTCGGGAGCGAAGTGCTGGCAGAATAAGCTGGCCACGTGCGCGCCGGACGGTGCAAGCGAATCGTCGAGCGTGCTGGGGATGAGCATCTCTATGATCGGCGCGCTCGAATAGCCCTGCAGGCGTGCCTCGGCGAACGCCCGGTCCATGTATGACAGCGATGGGGCGAGAATGATGCCCGCGCGCACATGGTCGGCGGAGACGGCCGCCGCGTCCGAGGTCGCCGCGGTGAACCGCGGCAGCTCCGAGAGTGCGACGTTGATGCGAAATGTAGCGGATGCGCAACGATAGCGACGCATGGCCGCGACAAACTCCTCGGGCAGGCGACCGGGCTCGATCAGCCGCAGGTACAGGAGCTTCGGGTTGACGTTCGCGGCGATGACGCGCGCGCGGACGCGCCGCCCGTCGGCGAGCTCGAGACCGCAGGCGCGGTCGCCCTGCACGAGCACCCGCTCGACGCTCACGCCGGTTTCGATGCGCGCCCCGAGCCGTCGGGCCTCGCTCGCCATCGCCTGGGTGATCGCGCCCATGCCCCCCATCGCATGGCCCCAGACACCCCGCCGCCCATTCACCTCACCGAAGGCATGGTGCAGCAGCACGTAGGCGCTGCCGGCGGAGTAAGGACTGGCGTAGTTGCCCACGACGGCATCGAAACCGAGCAGCGCCTTGAGCGCATCGCTCTGGAACCAATCATCGAGAACGTCCCCCGCGCTGCGCGTGAAGAGCTCGTAGAGCGCGCGGGCCCGGCTGGGCGGCAGGCCGCGCACGCGCTGGCCCCAGCGAAGCAGCCGCCAGAGGTCGGGCCAGCGGCTCAGGTCCGTGGGCGGAGTCTGCAGCGCCAGATCGCGCAGTACCGCGGCGGCCTCGTCCAGGTGACGCTGCCAGTCGGGCAGACGCTCTGCATCGCGCGGTGAGTGACGTGCCACCTCGGCGGCGAGGGCCGCGGGCTCGCCCGGTGCGCACAGGTGAGCGCCGTCCGGCAGCGGCAGAAAGTTCTGCATGGGGCGCGGCACGATGCGCAGCCCGTGCGATGCGAGGTGCAGCTCGCGGATCACTTTCGGGTGCAGCAGGCTCACGGTGTAGCTGGCCGTGGAGTTGCGAAATCCCGGAACGAACTCTTCGGTGACCGCCGCGCCACCGACGATCGCACGACGCTCGAACAGCGCTACGGACAGGCCGGCCGCCGCCAGATAGGCGGCCGCAACCAGGCCGTTGTGGCCGGCGCCGATGACGGCGACGTCGAGCAGATCGGACTTGCCTGCCATGGACACTTACTGTATAAAATTACATATGTCCGATCTGACCCCGAACCAGACCCGCGTGCTGCGCTTCCTTCAGCGCAGCATCCACGAGACCGGCATGCCGCCGACGCGCGCCGAGATTGCCGCCAAGCTCGGCTTTCGCTCGCCCAACGCCGCGGAGGAGCACCTGCGCGCCCTGGCGCGCAAGGGAGTCATCGAGCTGCTGCCCGGCACCTCACGTGGCATCCGTCTGGCGGACACGATTCGCGAGCAGCTGGGCCTGCCGCTCGTCGGACGGGTGGCCGCGGGCCGCCCGATCCTGGCGGAGGAGAACATCTCCGAGCACCTGGACATTGACCCGGCGGTATTTTCCCCGCGACCGCATTATCTGCTCAAAGTCATCGGTATGAGCATGCGCGATGCGGGCATCCTGGACGGGGATCTGGTGGCGGTTCACCGCACCAGCGAGATCCGCAACCGGCAGATCATCGTGGCGCGTCTGGAAAATGAGGTGACCGTCAAGCGCTACCGGCAGGAGGGCAGCGTCGTGTGGCTGATGCCGGAGAACGCAGAATTCGCACCGATCCGCGTGGACCTCAAGGAGCAGTCGCTGCTGATCGAGGGAGTCGTGGTCGGTGTGCTGCGTCGGGGCGTCACGACGCGCGCCGGCAGCGTGGGCGCGAGCCCCGGCGGTGCGTGAGGCGATCCCGCGGGTACGCGACCTTCACGCGCGGCGCCAGCCGCGCTTCGCGGTGGGCCCGGTAAGCGGGCAGACGACTGCGCCGGCCCCGTCTGGCGAGAGAACTACTTGCGGGATTTGGCAGCGCCGTCAGCGCCGGGAGGCTCCTCGGGCCCTCCGACGTCGTAGTCTTCGAAGTCGCTGATCTGTTCGGCCGTGCGACGTTGCTCGAGACGCTGCTCGAGGCGGCGCCAGGCCGGCTCGCCGACCTTCTCTCCGCGTCGCTTGGCGATGTCCATGTCCTTGATGGCGCGCGCGAGATCCAGCTCCTCGTCTTCGGGAGCGATCTCGTCGCCATCGTCTTC
>JASHSK010000145.1 GCA_030038755.1 Gammaproteobacteria bacterium | reverse complement strand
GTGATCGAACGCACCATCGTGCGACATCTGTACGGACGGCCCCTGGAAACGCTGCTGGCGACCTTCGGCGTGAGTCTGATCCTGCAGCAGGCCGTACGCGATATCTTTTCCGCCGACAACCGCCCGGTGGCGTCGCCGAGCTGGCTGTCCGGTGAGTGGCAGATCAATCCCGCGCTGTCGATCACGTATAACCATCTCTACATCATCGTGTTCGCGCTGCTGGTGTTCCTGCTGTTGCTGCTGGTGCTCAAGCACACGCGCCTCGGGCTGCAGGTCCGGGCGGTTTCGCAGAACCGCCCGATGGCGCGGGCGCTCGGCATTCGCAGCCACTGGGTCGACGCGCTCACCTTCGGTCTCGGCTCGGGCATCGCCGGCGTTGCCGGTGTGGCCCTCAGTCAGCTCACCAACGTCGGCCCGAACCTTGGGCAGGATTACATCGTTGACTCGTTCATGGTGGTGGTATTCGGTGGTGTGGGCAATCTTTGGGGCACGCAGCTCGGCGGCAACGCACTCGGCATCGTCAGCAAGGTGCTCGAGCCCTATTGGGGCGCGGTGCTGGCGAAGATACTGGTGCTGGTGTTCCTGATCCTGTTCATCCAGCGGCGGCCGCGCGGCCTGTTCCCGCAAAAGGGCCGCGCCGCGGAGAGCTGAAGATGAGCACCCTACCGAGTGTAGCCATGGGTGTGGCGGCGGCCCGCCGGCCGCGCAGCCGTCTGGCGGAGCTGCTGCAAAATGACCGCGGCGGTCGCGTATTTCTCGTGGTGCTGCTGCTCGTCGGCCTGCTGGTGCCGCTGTTGAATCTGGCGGTGCCGGCCCGCTCCGCACTGCACCTGTCGGATTACACCGTGACACTGCTGGGCAAGTACCTCACCTACGCGCTGCTGGCCATGGCGGTGGACCTGGTGTGGGGCTACTGCGGCATTCTCAGTCTCGGCCACGGTGCGTTCTTTGCGCTCGGCGGTTATGCGATGGGCATGTATCTGATGCGCCAGATAGGCGCACGCGGCGTTTACGGTGACCCGCTGCTGCCGGACTTCATGGTATTTCTCAACTGGAAGCAGCTGCCATGGTTCTGGCATGGCATGGATCGCTTTCCCATCGCCATGGCAATGGTGATCCTGGTGCCGGGCCTGCTCGCGCTGATCTTCGGCTTCCTGGCGTTTCGCTCCCGGGTCTCGGGTGTCTATCTGTCGATCATCACCCAGGCTCTCACCTATGCTTTGATGCTGGCTTTCTTCCGCAACAACATGGGCTTCGGCGGCAACAACGGCTTCACCGATTTCAAGGACATCCTGGGATTCAGTCTGCAGCACACCGGAACGCGCATGGCGCTGTTTCTGGTGACCGTGCTGGTGCTGGGCGTCGCGTATCTGGCCTGTCGCTACGTGATCGCGTCGCGGGCGGGGCGTGTGATTCAGGCGGTGCGCGATGCGGAGAGTCGAGCGCGCTTCCTGGGTTATCGGGTGGAGTCGTACAAGCTGTGGGTGTTCGTATTCTCGGCAGTGTTGGCGGGCATCGCCGGCGCGCTGTACGTGCCGCAGATCGGCATCATCAATCCAAGCGAGTTCTCTCCGGTCAATTCCATCGAAATCGTAATCTGGGTCGCCATCGGCGGTCGCGGGGCACTGTTCGGGGCGGTCGTCGGGGCCGTGCTGGTCAACTATGCCAAGACGTACTTCACCGCGGCGCTGCCGAGCATGTGGCTGTATGCACTCGGCGCACTGTTCGTGCTGGTGACGCTGTTCCTGCCTCGTGGGGTGGTCGGAGCGCTTGGGCAGTGCAGCCCGCTGCTGCGGGCCCGTATGGGTCGCAGATCGCGGGCCCGTGTGGCGAACGAGTGATCCGCGCCGCGCTCGATCGTTTCTCGGGGCGTTCGCGCAGCGCCAAGCCGCTGCGCACCGGGGAGCTCCTCACGGGCAATCCGCTCGAGACCGGACCGGATGCTTCGCGCGGCGTGATACTGTACCTCGAAGACATCACGGTCAGTTTCGACGGCTTCCGCGCGCTCGATGAGCTGACGCTGTACGTCGGGGTCGGTGAGCTGCGCTGCGTCATCGGCCCGAATGGCGCCGGCAAGACTACCATGATGGATGTCATCACGGGCAAGACGCGACCTGACGCCGGGTCGGCCTGGTTCGGTCAGACGATCGATCTGCTCGCGCTGACCGAGCCGGAGATCGCGCAGGCCGGTATCGGTCGCAAGTTTCAGAAGCCCACGGTGTTCGAGCAGCACACCGTGTTCGAAAACCTGGAGCTCGCCCTGGCGGGCAGCAAATCGGTGTGGCGCTGGCTGAACGCGCGCCTGCAGCCCGCGGAGATCGAGCGCATCGATGAGGTACTCGAGATCATCCAGCTCACCGAGCGGCGCTACGAGCGCGCCGGGGCGTTATCGCACGGCCAGAAGCAGTGGCTCGAGATCGGCATGCTGCTGGCGCAGGATCCGCAGCTGCTGCTGGTCGATGAGCCGGTCGCCGGCATGACTCCTCAGGAAACCGAGCGCACCGCGGAGCTCTTGACGATGCTGGCGGGACATCGCTCGCTGATCGTGGTCGAGCATGACATGGATTTCGTGCGTTCGATCGCGCGCACCGTGACGGTACTGCACGAAGGACGGGTGCTCGCGCAGGGCGGCATCGACGAGGTGCAGAATGATCCCAAGGTGATCGAGGTATACCTGGGGGTGTAGGGTGCTGCGCATTCAGGGCCTGAATCAGTATTACGGTGGCAGCCACACGCTCTGGGACGTCGACATGGAGGTGCCGGCGGGCTCGTGCACCTGTCTGATGGGTCGCAACGGCATGGGCAAGACCACGCTGCTCAAGTGCATCATGGGGCTGCTGCCGGCAAGCTC
>JASHSK010000144.1 GCA_030038755.1 Gammaproteobacteria bacterium | reverse complement strand
GGACCGCACGCTCCGATCCCCAATTGCTCGACCCTGTGCGCCCAGTAGAACTGGTCATAGTGATGCGGGACGATGACCTGAGGCGTGCCGGCCTGCGCGGCGGCAGTCGTCGTACCCGCGCCGCCGTGATGCACGACCGCTGCGACCCGGGCGAACAGTTTCGCGTGCGGTAGATCGCCGACGATGAGGCAATCCGTCCTGTCGTCGCCCGGGCGCAGCTCTCCCCATCCCCGGGAAAGTATGGAGCGCAGGCCCAGCGCGCGGGCAGCCTCCACGAGCAGGCGCCCGGTGTCGTCCGCGGCGCGCATACTGCCAAATCCGAAGTAAATCGGAGCCTCCCCATCGGCGAGGAACTCCTCCACCTGCCGCGGCAGCGGGCTCGGATCATCCAGGATCCAGGCTCCCGTCTGCACGATCGGCACGCTGGCCTTCGCCGCCGGCCCGAGCAGCGGGTCGGCAGCCAGCCAGGGCCGCTCCGTGAAAATGTAGGGTTGCACGCTGAGGACGGGGTCGAGGCCGATCTTTGCCCGCTGCTCGTTGAGAGTACCGGCAAACAGATCGTTCCAGTGCTGCTCCTCCTGCTCCCAGAGCGATGCATTCGCACTGGCCGGCAGGGAGTGCGGGTGATGGGTTCCGAACTTCGGTGGAGGATGGTCGGGTGAGGGCAGTACGGTCGGGCAGTACGCGGCGAACACATACGGGATCTTCAGCGCCTCAGTCACCGAGCGCGTCGCCAGCTGCAGAGCGCCCGCGGCGATCACCAGGTCGGCTCCGCGAGCGGCGTCCATCAGCACCGAGAACTGGGTGCGGACTGCGTCGACTGCGAGCTGCCGTCGCTTCTCCGCGGACGCTATGGACGGTGGCGGGCCGCTCCCGCCGGTCAGCCGTTTCAGGTCCGGCCCGATGGGCACGCATTCGATCCCGAATGACTCGACCCACTCTCTGAAATTTGGGGCCACGCACAGCCTGGCGCCGTGCCCCAGCGCGCGAAATTCCAGCGCGAGTGCCAGGATCGGCTGCACGTCGCCACGCGATCCGATGGAAGAGATCAATACCTTCATGGTTGATCCTTGCGACGAACGGATTCGCTGGAACTAACTAACGCCGTGCCCGGCGCGGCGGCGCGCCGTTGCCCGCGCCGAGGTGCACGCCGAGGCTCGCGTACAGCAATGCCAGCAGTCCGGTGACGAAGATCCCGTCGAAGGTGCCGGCTCCGCCGATTGAGGCAATCGGAGCTCCCAGGCCCTGCACCTTGTCCAGATTGAGCAGATCCGCCCCGATCAGGGTGCCGAGGCTGCCGCTGATATAGGCCAGCGGGGCGGCGTAGCGCCGCGACAGCACGACAGCCACGACGGCGGTGACCGCCGGAGGAATGAATACCGGCTCGGCGATGCCCAGGCCAGGTACGGGCCGGGCTATCCGGTGACACACGGCTGCCACGACGGCCACACCGACGATGCTCAGAAAGAGCAGTCGGTTCTTCAGTATCAGGTACACGGACAGGATGCCTGGAATCAGCGCACCTCCGACATTGATCGCGATGACCGTGGCCGGCGCTTCCCGCACCACCGGGATTACGTATCGGATCCCGAAGAAGGACACCACCGCCGCATGCGTGACCTCACGAGCGGGCAGATAGGCGATCGGGATGTTCACATAGCTGCCCGCCAGCGCGAGCAGCAGCAGCAGCAGCATGCTGCCGGGGCCGATGCCCATGGCCGCCGAGGCGTAACGCAACGTACTGACCGCGACGACTCCGGCCGCCACCCCCAGCAGCACAACCAGCAGGACCAGAAACGGCCAGGCGACCGGAAAGTATTGCAGGCCCGAGGGAGCCATCAGGCCCGTATCTCCAGCAACGCATCCGGCCGCGTGCACGGACGCGCGCACGGCCGCGCGCACGGACGGGTACACGATCTGATCATGGCGTCACTCCAATCGACTGGTCACGCAGCTCGATCCACGTGGGCGCGTGGTCGGAGCTCCTGTCCCAGCCACGTACCTCCCGATCCACTCCCGCGGCCACCAGCGCCGCGCTCAGTGCCGGGCTCGTCAGCAGATGGTCGATGCGCAGTCCGGCATCCCGCGCATAGGCATTGCGAAAATAGTCCCAGAACGTATAGAGCCGCTCCCCGGGGTGCAGTTCGCGCAATGCATCCGTCCAACCCTGTGCCAGCAGACGCTCATAGGCTGCGCGCGTTTCCGGCCGGAACAGTGCGTCGTCGACCCATCGCTCGGCCTTGTAGGCATCGAGCTCGGTGGGGATCACGTTGTAGTCTCCAGCGAGCACCACCGGAGCCCGGCTCGCGATCAGCTGCGCGGCACGCGCGGTCAATCTCTCGAACCAGCTCAGCTTGTAGTCGAACTTTGGCCCGGGGGCCGGGTTGCCGTTGGGCAGGTATAGACAACCGATGATCAGTGGCCCGACCGATGCCTCCAGATACCGGCTGTGCACGTCCTGCGGATCGCCGGCAAGTCCGCGCTGAATCTCCACGGCGGTGGCACCGCGCGCGAGAATCGCCACTCCATTCCAGCTCTTCTGACCGTGCCAGATCGCCTGGTAGCCTGCCATCGCGATCGCCGCCTGCGGAAACCGCTCCTGCGGCGCCTTGAGCTCCTGCAGGCAAACGATGTCCGGGCGCGATTGCTCGAGCCAGCGCAGCAGCACGGGCAGGCGGCTGGTGATGCCGTTGACGTTGTAGGTGGCGATGCGCATCAGGCGTGTGCCGGCAGAGCTATCCGTGTGGATCGCGATCTCATGCCACCGGCTTGAAGCTCCCATCAGGCTGCAGCAGCATGAGCTGCCCGGAATGAATGGCAAACCACGCGCCGTGCAGCGTGAGGCTGCCGCGCGCGACGCGCTCCCTGATCCATGGAAAGGTCAGCAGATTTGCCAGCGAAAGCTTGACGACCTCATGTTCGCAGCGGCGCTGGCGTTCTTCCGCTTCCACGCATTCCAGTGCTCGCGCCCGGGCGGCCGCGGCAATCGACATCCACGGCGCGACGAAGTCCCGCGCTTCGAGCGGGGCACCTTCCAGCAGTGCGCGGACACCGCCGCAAAGCCCGTGCCCCAGTACGACGATCTCGGGCACGTCCAGTACGCGCACGGCGAATTCCAGTACCGCGCTCGTGCCATGGTTGGCCATATCGGGCGCGTACGGGGGTACCAGGTTGGCGACATTGCGCATCGTCAGCACCTGGCCGGGTACCGTATCAAAGATCATCGAGGGGTCGGCGCGACTGTCCACGCACCCGAGCACCAGCGCGTGGGGATGTTGACCCTGATCAGCCAGCGCTCTCAGGCGGTCGCGCTGTTCCGGCCAGCGCGTCGCTCGAAATCGCCGGTATCCTTCGAGAAGCGTCTGCATCGTTCGGCTCTCTTTCGATCGGCGTGCATGGGAACCGGGTCAAAGGGGGGCCGGCCAACTTCCCTGGCGGCGGCGGCCGCCCCGGTGCGCGGCCGGCAAACGGTGGCCTACACCTTGGAGTGCTGGCAGTCGGGCGGAGGCGAGGACCGGTGGGCATTGTACGCATACGGGACGGCTATGGCTTGTTCCAGGCCCGTCGGCAGGTAACATGTCCGCCGTCCGGGAGGATGCATCGTCGGGTATATGCAAGCCATCGAACTCATCTACTTCAACGCCGGCGGCGGCCACCGCGCGACGGCTCAGGCGATCGAGTCGGTTGCCGCCGAGCTGAACATGCCCTGGGACGTACGGCTCGTGGATCTGTCCGAAGTGCTCGACCCGCGGGATGCGTTTCGGAACGCCACCGGATTCGGGTTGGAGGATTTCTACAACGGCAGGCTGGCGCGGGGCCTGAGCTTCGGGCTGAGACAGGAGTTGAGATTGCTGCAGGGGCTGATTCGCCTGGGACACAAGCCGATCGTGGCGCGGCTGCGCAGGCACTGGCTGCGCAGCGCCCCCGATCTGGTCGTGTCGCTCGTACCGAATTTCAATCGCCCGCTGTACGAGTCGCTGGCGGCGGCGCTGCCGGGCGTTCCATACGTCACGCTGCTGACGGATTTTGCCGACTACCCGCCGCATTTCTGGATCGAGAAGGGCCAGGCGCAGCACCTGATCTGCGGCACTGCCGCGGCGGTCGAGCAGGCCCGGGCCTGCGGATATCCGCAAGGTCTCATTCACGCGACCTCCGGCATGATCATCCGGCCGGCCTTTTACCGCGGCATTGATGTCGATCGCCGCGCGGCACGCCGCAAACTCGGACTGGATCCGGATCGCCCCACCGGCCTGGTGATGTTCGGCGGCCACGGCGCCAGCGCAATGCTCGATATCGCCAGGCGGCTTGCGGATACGCAGCTCATCCTGGTCTGTGGACACAACCGGGCATTGACCCGCAGGCTGCGCGCCATGCCGTCCGCGGCTCCCCGCGCCGTGCTGGAATTCGCCGCGGAGATCCAGCACTACATGCGATTGAGCGACTTCTTCGTCGGCAAGCCCGGGCCCGGGGCGCTAAGCGAGGCGGTGCAACTGCGGCTGCCGGTCATCGTGACGTTGAACTCCGGGACTCGACCGCAGGAGCGCTACAACGCGCAATGGGTCAGGGAGAACAATGTCGGCCTGGTGCTGTCGAACTTTCGCGGCATCCACTCCGCGGCGCGCGAACTGTACGCGCGACGGCGGGAATTCATGGCGAGCATGGAGCGGATTCACAACCAGGCGGTATTCGAGGTGCCACGCATTCTCGAGCAGATCCTGCACGCCGGTCGCCGCTGCGGCCGTGCGCATGGCGCCAGGCCCGGCGGTGTCGCCGCCGTGTGGCATTAGCCAAACCTTCTCCTGCCGGTCGGACCTCAGGACTACAGGCGAAACAGGGGCTGACCCATCAGCAGGCGCTGGGCGTGGCTGATACCTCCACACAGCCCGAAGGTTCGCGGTGCCAGCACGATGATCGTGGAGCCCTGCTGGAACCAACCCATCTCTTCACCCTTGTGCAGCTCGCGATCGCACGGGATGACCTCCGGCCCCTGGTAGTTCAGATGCAGCAGCAGATCGAGGAAGTGCAGGCGGATGCTGCCGACCAGAATGGCGCCGATCGGCACCAGCGTGAGCAGTTGATCGGAGGGCAGCAGGCGACACCTGATGGTCGCGCGCTCGTTTCTGCAGAACAGGCGGTCCACCTTGGTCAATGCGATCGGGTTGACGTTCCAGACGTCACCCCCGACATACGTCACCTGCTCCACGCGGCAGGTGTACGGTGCGTGAAAACGATGGTACATGCCGGCCGTCAGACGCAGGGTGGTGTACCAGCCTCCCAGGTAGTAACGGGAGAGCTCGGGGTCCTGCAGCAGCTCGATCAGCGGGTACGGATTGCCCTTGGCCTGCAGCACGGTGCCGTCCTCGATCCGGCCGGTCGCGCCGACCAGCGCATCGCAGGGGCTTACGACCACATTGCGATCGGTGTCGATGGTCCGGGCGCCCTCCTTGAGCTCGCGGATGAAGCAGTCCTGCAGGCTGCGGAATCGATCCTTTTTGGCCTCGCACAGGTCCGGCTGCGCGAACCATCGCCAGATGGCGATGCTCAGACGGCAGACCCAGGGGTGCTCGATACGGCTGTACCAGCCGATGAAGCGCGTCAGCAATCGTCGCGGAATACGGTTGGTGAGCGTGAAATTGACGCAGTCTCGCTGCAGCCAGCGACGAATCGAGGAGGCCAGAGTCATCGTAGTGTCATTGCGATGAAATACGATCGCCACAAATGAGCGCGACGCATGCATTGATCCTTCTGGCCGCGCTAGGCGGCCTCGTGTGGTGCATCCATCGGCTGCGACTGCGCATCGAGCTGTCGCTGGCCAAGCACCCTTCGCTGGGCGGGCACCCCCGTATCGGGCGATGGCTGTCGGGCCTGATACCGTTCTACGAGTACGATGAGACGCAGTTCCTGCGCACTGACGACGCGCCGGAACAGGTCGTGCAGCAGCGCCGCCAGGGCTTCCTGCGTCTCGCGGCCGAGTATGCGCAACGCTTTGCCAGGACTGCGGCTCTCACCGGCGACGTGCAGGGTGAAGTCGCGGATCTGCAGTTTACATCCCGCTACCGCGTGCCATTTCAGTTCGGCGCCGTCGTGCGTCGTCATCTCAACGCCGGCTCGTTCCTCGAGTCCTCCTCGGCGCGCACCGTCACCGATCTGGACGGCAACCGCTTCTACGATCTGAGCGGCTCGTATGGCGTCAATGTGTTCGGCTACGACTTCTACCGGGAATGCATCGAGCGGGGCAGTGAGCTGGTCCGCTCGCTCGGGCCGGTGCTGGGCGCCTACCATCCCGTCACCGCATACAACGTGCGCCGTCTGCGCGAGATCTCCGGACTGGACGAGGTCTCGATGCACATGTCGGGTACGGAGGCGGTGATGCAGGCAGTGCGGCTGGCCCGCTACCACTCGCGACGCCGTTACCTCGTGCGCTTCTGCGGGGCGTATCACGGCTGGTGGGGGGACGTGCAGCCCGGCGTCGGCAACCCCGTGACGGCGCGCGATACGCTGACGCTGCGGGACATGGATGAGGCGACGCTGCGTGTACTGCGCCGGCGTCGCGATATCAGCTGCGTGCTGGTCAATCCCGTGCAGGCGCTGCACCCGAATGCCGCTGCACCCTCCGATTCCATGCTCCTGGACAGCGGCCGGCGTGCACACTTCGATCGCGCCGCCTATACGCGCTGGCTGCAGCGCCTGCGTGAGGTCTGCAGCGAGCGCGGCATCGCGCTCATCTTCGATGAGGTGTTCGTCGGTTTTCGACTCGGCCGCGGCGGGGCTCAGGAATACTTCGGTGTGCGGGCCGATCTGGTGACCTACGGCAAGACGGTGGCGGGCGGGCTGCCGGTCGGCGTGCTCTGTGGCCGCGCAGCGCTGATGCGACGCTTCCGCGAGCAGCGCCCGGCCGACGTGTGCTTTGCCCGCGGCACGTTCAACTCCCATCCATACGTGATGGGCGCCATGCACCAGTTCCTGCGACGCCTGGAGACGCCCGAGGTGCAGGCAGCATACCGGGAGCTGGATCAGGTGTGGAATGCCCGCGCCGAGCGGCTCAACGCGCGGCTGGCCGCCCTGGGGCTGAATGCGCGGGTCGCAAATCTGTCGTCCATCTGGACCGTATGCTATCCGCAGCCGTCGCGATACAACTGGATGTTTCAATACTATCTGCGCGCCCAAGGATTGGCACTGAGCTGGGTGGGCACCGGCCGGCTCATCTTCAGCCTGGACTATACCGAGGCCGATTTCTCAGAGGTCGCCGACCGCTTCCTGGCCGCAGCCCGACAAATGCAGCAGGACGGCTGGTGGTGGCATGGTGAATCGCTCACCAATGCGGCCATCAGGCGTCGCGTGTTACGGGAAATGCTGCGTGCTCGTGGGCTGATGCCATCGGGTCGATCAGCTCACCCCGAAGTAGCTGGAAGGGCGCTCGGTAATAGAGCATGAGGTCGTGGAACGGGTCGGTGATGATCTTCGTCAGCCAGACCAGGCCCGTCTGAACGTCCCGGATAAAGAACAGCTGCACGGTACGGAATAGCAGCCCTCCCAGGCCGACCGCCAGCCAGATCTCACCGGTGTTGCGCACGAAGTCGGCCGTCGTGGCGTGCGCCGCAAACAACCCGAACAGTGACGGGCTCATCCACAGCACCGCCGGAGACAGCGCCCAGATCGTCAGCAGGACGACCTTGCGCTTGAGGTTGTAGCCGACCTTGATGTCCTCCTTTTGCTCGTGAGTCATGCGGTTGACGGTGTCGTAGCCCTTGGGCTCGAAAAAGAAATGGCCCGCCTGCCGGCTGACCATGGCCAGCAGCCAGCCGATCAGGGCGGCCGCCGCCGGGCTGCGGAATATCGCGACGTACGCAGCCAGAAAGCTGATCGCACTGAGAAGGTGCAGAGACTGGTTGATACGACTGTGGTGGTAGTAACGGTGGTCGTCCCATCGCTGGATTCGAAGAGCACGCCAGAAGCTATGCATCAGGCTCCCTCTTTGCAATCGTTCGGCAAAATTCGCCACGAGCCAGATATCGGAGTTATGTGACAGATGTATTAAGGCAGGCCGTTCGCACGACATTTTTGCGCAGCCGGTCGCACGCGCGAGCCGCCGGATGCCCCGCTCACCGGCGCGGTAAGAAAACTGTTTTCAGTACGTCATCATACCGTCGCGCAAGCAGGTCATCGTGCGGTCACCTGGCGTGGCGTGAGGTGCCGGACCGGCGTGACACGAATCATCATCGTGAGCGATGCGTGGTTTCCCATGACCAACGGCGTGGTGACCACGCTCGCGCAGACCGCGGCGTGGCTCGGCCGTTTTGGGCACGAGGTGCGGATGATCACGCCGCAGGACTTTCTGACGATCCCCTGTCCAACCTACCCGGAAATCAGGGTGGCGATCTTCCCGGGTCGTCGCCTGGCGCAGCGCATGGCCACCTTCCGCCCCGATGCGGTACACATCGCGACCGAGGGACCGCTCGGGTGGACCGCGCGCCGTTACTGCATCCGTCACGGTCTGCGCTTCACCACCTCCTACCACACGCAGTTTCCCCATTATCTGCGCTCCCGCTTCCCGATCCCGCTGGCGCTGTCCTACGCGGCGTTGCGTGCCTTTCACGGTGCCGCACAGCGTTGCATGGTCAGTACTCCGGCGGTCGAGACGGAGCTCTGTGCACGCGGCTTCAGGAACGTGGCGCGTTGGCGCCGCGGAGTGGACACGCAGCTGTTCCGGCCACGCAGCAAGGACTTTCTGGGTCTGCCACGGCCGATCGCGGCCTACGTCGGCCGGCTTGCGGTCGAGAAGAACGTGGACGCGTTTCTGCGCATGCAGTGGCCCGGGGCCAAGCTCGTCGTCGGCGATGGCCCGGAGCGTACACGACTGCAGTCACAGTACCCCGACGCGCACTTTGCGGGGTTTCGCTTCGGCGAAGACCTGGCGGCACACCTGGCGGCCGCCGACGTGCTCGTTTTTCCGAGCCTCACGGACACCTTCGGTCTGGTCAATCTCGAAGCCATGGCCTGCGGAGTTCCGGTCGCCGCCTATCCGGTGACCGGTCCGATCGATGTGGTCCAGGACGGCGTGACCGGAGCGCTCGACACGGATCTTGCCCGTGCGGCACGGCGCGCGCTCGGTGTCGATCCGCAGGCCTGTCGTCGCCGGGCCCTGCGCTCGAGCTGGGAGTCCGCGGCGCGCGAATTCGAGTGCAACCTGGTCGCGTCGCATCCGGCCGCGCCGCGCCTGGTGCGCGCCGGCCATGGCGAGAAGACCTACGCGCGCGCGCGCGCCGTAGGCGAGGTCTGAGGCGCGCGCTCGCCCAGCCCCGCCCCGAGGCGCGGCGGCTACTTGTTGGACAGCGACTGCACGGCCGCGAGCGTCATGTCGACGTTGTCGGCCGGGGCGACCCCGCCGACCGTCGCGGCGATGGTACCGTTCGGGTTGATGATGAACGTCGTGCGCTCGGCAAAGCCGTGATCGATCTCCACGCCGCGCACGTCCTGCGCCCCTGGACGCCCGGCCATGACCTTCAGATCAAACGACTTGGCGATGTGACCGTCCGGATCGGAAGCGACCGGGAAATTGCCGGCGCAGTAATTCGGGTCCTTGGAGAAGTCGTTGAGGCGCGAGATGCTGTCCAGCGAGACTCCGACGACGCTGGCGCCCGCCGCGGTGAACTTGGCGATATTCGCCGAAAAGGTATGCGCCTCGATATCGCAGCCCTTGGTATAGGCCGACGGGTAGAAGTACACCACCACCGGGCCGCGCCGCAGGGCGCTCTTGAGCGAGTAGTGAAACGACTTGCCGTTCTTGGACGCCAGGGCGGTGAACAGCGGGGCTGCGGCTCCGGGCTGCAGGTCCGCCAGAACGGAGGTCGAGACCAGGCCGATGCCGACAGCGAGCAGAAGCCGTTTGATCTTCATGTGGATGCTCCCAGTCATGTCTTGATCAGCGGAATGTTCCGCAAATACCCCGCACCATGGTATCAGACCACGCGCTCGTTGCCGCCATCGACCGGTATCTGCGCTCCCGTGGTCTTGTCGAACAGTGGCCCGCAGAGCTCCGCGGCGAGCTCCGCCACGTCGCCGGCCCTGACCTCCACGCGCAACAGGTTGTTCTGACGGTATTCCTCGACGCTCATCCCGTAGGAGGCTGCCCGCGAGGCGAGGACCTCGGGCGTCCAGAGGCCGGTATCGAATACCGAGTTGGGGTGCAGGGTATTGACGCGGATATGGTCCGCCGCCCACTCCAGCGCGGCGACGCGCGCCAGCTGCTGCAGAGCCGCCTTGGATGCCGAGTAGGCGGCGGCACCGGGCCCGGGCGCGGGGACATTCTTCGAGCCGATGATCACGACCCGCCCGCCGCGGGGTGCGAGCTTCAGCAGCGGGTGGCAGTGACGCATCAGCACCAGGTTGGCATCCAGGTTGATGCTCATCACCGAGCGCCAATCGGCTGTCGAGAGCGTGGCCAGCGGTGTGCTGCGCGGGAAGATGCCGGCATTCAGGATGAGCAGATCGAGCCCCCCGAATGCGCGCGTCGCCTGCGCAAGCGCATGCTCGATCTGCGCCTCGTCCGTCAGGTCACATTGCAGACCGAGATAGTCGGCACGCCGCTGCAGCGGCGTGACGCCGCCCGACAGGTCCAGTCCGACGACGGCGGCGCCGCGCTTCAGGAGCGAATCCACGCACGCCCTGCCGATGCCCGATGCGGCTCCGGTGACGAGCGCCGCCTGGCCGGCGAGCGGCGGCGGGGCACCACCCCGCTTCAGCTTGGCCTGCTCCAGATCCCAGTACTCCACTTCGAAGATGTCGGCGGCCGGCAATGCCCGCCAGCCGCCCAGAGCAACGGCGCGGGCGATGACGCGCATCGTATGACGGTAGATGTCCTCCACGATGTTTGCCTCTGCGGCCGTACGCCCGACGCAGCAGAGTCCGAGCTCGGCATCGAGGATGACGCGCGGCGCCGGATCGAGCATGGTGAGGCTCGCGCTGCCGTGACGCGCGAAATAATCGCGGTAGGCGCTCGCGTACCGGGCGACGTCACGACCGAGCAGCGGCACGCGCTTGGTGCGAATGACGTGATCGGGCGTGACGGGCCCCTGCTGACTGATCTCTCCGAGGTCGGCGCGGCGCGCGAAGCTCACGGCTTCCTCATCCCCGTGTACGGCCATGATCATCGGCGCGCCGGCAGCCTCGCAGACCCTGTGCCGCAGGGCCGCGATCTGGGCGCACGTCGCGGGCGTGAGATTTTCGGTCGGCACCGGTGGCCTGGCCGGCCCCGCGCTCCTGGCCGGCACCGTCGGCGCGGCCTGCGGCAATCCGGCGCTCCAGACGTGATGCTTCGCGAGGTACTCTTCGGCGAGCGTGACGAGCTCGATCATGGTCTCGTAGGCGATTCTTGCGGTATCGCCGAAGCTGAAGAGTCCATGGCTCATCAGCAGCATGCCCTGCGTGCGCGCGCCGGCGCGCGCGGGAAAGAGCTGCGCGCACAGTCGCGCGAGCCTGAAGCCGGGCATGACATAGGGAATGACGACCACCCGATCGCCGTAGATTTCCTCGACGCGCTGCTCGCCGCCGGGGGTATTGCAGACGGCCAGGATGGCGTCCGCATGCGTATGGTCCACGAACCGCGCGGGCAGAATGGCGTGCAGGATGGCTTCCACCGAGGGCGCGGGCGCGGTCGGATCGGTCAGGCTGCGGCGCAGCTCGGCGGCCATTTGCACGTCCGACAGTGACTCGAGCTGCGCGAGTCTGAGCAGGTGCGACATCCTGCAGGGAGCAAAGCCCGAGCTGTCTATCCTCGCCAGGTCGGCGCCGCTGCCCTTGACGTAGAGCACCTGTTCCTGCTCTCCAAACACATCCGCGACCGGGGTCTTGACCGATGTGTTGCCTCCCCCGTGCAGTACCAACGTGGAGTCGGCGCCCAGCAGGCGCGAGCTGTAGATGCGCTGGGGCAGGTCACCAGGAAATTTCTGTGCCTCGAGATCGTTCCAACGGCTCTTCATCGGGGTCCTTGTGGTCGGCTGCCCCGATGATACGCCGGCTCGTGCGCCGCCACTGCCGCCATTGCCACGCGCTCAGCGCGAGCAGCGGCAGCAGCGATGCGAATCCGGTGATCAGCGCCTTCGAAGCCTTGAGACCGAGATAGCCGTGGTCGTGCACCATCTCCGCGGGCGCCGCGAGCCGACCGGTCAGGCTCAGCAGCACGACGAACCACAGCAGTCGCCGCGGAGCCGCGACGCAGATGAGCGCGATGGGCATGCACGCGTACCACGGCCAGAAGTCGGGAGAGGCCACGAACACGAAGGCCAGAGAGCTCCACATCCAGGCGCTCGCGAGCTGCTGGCCGTTACGCACCCGAACACTCAGCCACAGGATGAACAGCACCGTCGGCACCGTGAGCAGCGCCAGCCTGAGCGGATCGGATATCGGTTGCAGCGGAGTGCGCCGTAGCAGCACCCCGAGCACGCCGAACAGCGAGGCGAGCCCGTTGGGCACGCTCCGGTGCAGCAGACCCCGGAAGCTGTCGGAGCCCACCCAGAAAGGCACATACAGGATGCCCGCCAGCGCCAGCACGATCGCGGCGGCGCCCAGCGTCGGCAGGAGCAAGCGCGCCCCATGGCCCCGCCTGCGCCACAGGTACACCAGCTGCGCGGGCACGAACAGCAGCGAGACGTATTTGCACAGCGTTCCCAGGCCCTGCCAGAGCAGCGAGCGCAGCGGCCGGGCCGCCACCGTGGCGGCGAGCGCCGCGATCGTAAAGAACACCATCAGCGCGTCGTTGTGTCCCTCCGCCGCGAATTCCATCAGGGCCAATGGATTCCACAGATACATGAGAGTGCCGTAGAGCTGCCATCCCGGCCGAAGATGGCGCAGAGCCGTCCAGATCGCTGCGGCGGTGGCGAGGTTGGCCGCCACTGCGATGACCTTGAACTCTTCGATCGCCAGCCAGACGTCACCGGCGCAGTGCCGGGCAATGGCGACCTCGATCCGCGTCCACAGGATGCCGTACGGAGTGATGCCGGGCGAGGTGTGCCAGCCGAAGCCGGTGATGTGCATGCCGATGAGGTTGCCGCGCACCGCTTCGGCGCCCTGCACGAGCGGATTATTGCCCGGCAGTACCCCGAGGTAGCCGTGCGCCAGATAGCTGTAGGCGTCCTGGGACAGCCGCGGTGCGCTCAGCAGCAGCAACAGGTTGATCAGCACCGGGGTTCCGAGCGCGAGCAGGCGCGGCCAGCGCGCGTCGAGCCCGCCGGTGCGGCACGTCCTCAGAATACCCAGATAGCAGCCGAAGATCAGCAGCGTGACGGTGGCGTAGGCCAGCAGCTGCGTCACCAGCAGCGCGCGCTCCGGTGCGTGTGCCGGGTCCAGCACCGACGTCCACGGCTCGATGCCGTTGCGAAACATGGCGCGCTCGAGAAGCCAGGTGGCCGCGTACAGCGCGATGCTCGCGACGCACAGCCACTCTATCCGTGCCGTGACTGCGATTGCGCCAGGGGTGGACTTGAGACGCACGCTACGGTGGCGTGAGGCGCACGTGTTCCGTTCGGAACACCAGGTAGCGACTCGCCGCGAAATTGATGCCGGTGCCGACGGCGATGCCGACCAGCGCAGCGACCTGCGGCAGCATGCCTGGGAGATGCTCCAGAAGCGCCACGGTGACGGCGTAGTTGACGACCGCGCCACAGGCCGATGCCGCCACGAAGCGCGCATACTGGCCCCACCAGGAGCCGTCGCGGGCGAAGGAGAAACTGAAGCGCCGGTTGAGCACGAAGTTGCTGCTCATCGACACCCAGATGGCCAGCGCCACGGCCGCGCGCAGCGGCACATGTGCGGCCCCGAGCAGCGTGAGCGCCGCCAGATTCACGGCTGTGCCGAGCGCGCCGACCACGAGGAACTGTATCAGCTGGGACCACAGGCCGTACTTGTAGACATACAGGCGCCGCAGGTGCTGCAGGTAGAGCAGCTGCTGCTTGAAGGTGAGCTTGCTGTAGCCGAAGCGTCGGTTCTCGAAGTGGATCGGGACTTCCACGACCCGCTCGCAGCGACACTTGACCGTCAGCTCGAGCCCGATCTTGTAGCCGATGGGATTGAAGTCCCGGCCGGCTTCGAAGGTACGCCGACGCAGGGCGAAGAACCCCGACATCGGGTCATGGGTGCTGGAGAACGGACGCGCCATCAGTGTGGCCACGCGGCTGTTGAGCCAGCGCAGGATCCCCCAGTCGTCGGAAGTCGATCCTCCCGGCACGTACCTGGAACCAACGACGAAGTCGGCGCCCTCCTGCAGCTTGCGCAGCATCTCGGGGAGACTTTCCGGCGGATGGCTCAGATCGGCGTCCATGCACACGACCACATCGCCGCGCGCCAGACGCAGCCCCTCGAGTACCGCGGGGCTGAGTCCGTGGTCGTCGTGGCGCACGACCAGCCGGACCCAGCGCTCCGGACGCTGCGCCATCAGCTCCTCGGTACCGTCGCGACTGTCGTCATCCATGACCAGCAGCTCCAGGTCGAGCATGTGACTCCAGCGCACGCGCGCGATGCGGTCGATCAGCAGCGGCAGATTCTCGGCCTCCTTATAGGTCGGCACGACGACGGTGACGCTGGGCAGCGCGCGCGCAGCTATTCGGGCGGCTTGCTCACCCTTGCGGTGTCGCTCGGCAGCAAATGGCGTGGATCGGTGCGCGAGAGTGTCGCTCGCCGACGACATGGTAGATGGATCAGTAGGTTGAAGCGGATGCTTCCGCGCCCAGCGCTTGACGATCGCCATGCGCGTTTGTCACAAATTGAGGTCGCGCGCGGCAATTCCCGTGCGACCCGATGTCCGATCGGACGGCGCCTATGTGGACCGGGACAGTAGGGAGAGGCGCGCGGCAATTTGCGTGTGGGCGTGCGTTTTCTTCCAAATAACGGCAGGTGCCCGGAAGAGCACAGTGTCGTAGACTGCGGCGCTATGCTGCGGTGTGGCGGCAACTGCCACACGACTTCAAACCAGAGCAGGCAGACGGGAGCGGGACCAATGGCAACGGTCATGAAGCCCTGGACGGCGGTCGGGACGGCCGTGCGCTGGCACGTGCTGGTGTCCGGTTTCGTCAGCTATGGCTTCGATGCAATGGACTTCATGATGCTGGCGCTTGCGCTGCCGGTCATCACGACCGAGTGGCACTTATCGCTGGCACAGGGTGGTCTGCTTGGCACGGCGGGAATGATCGGCGTCGCGGTCAGCAGCGTCGCCATTGGCTGGTATTCGGACAACTTCGGCCGCAGGCGCGCGCTGCTCAGCAGCGTGGTGTTGTTCGGATGCTTTACCGCGGCTGTGGCGCTCGCGGGCAACTGGTGGCAGGTCATGGCGCTGCGCTTTCTGGCAGGCCTCGGGCTCGGCGGCCTGTGGGGCGTGGTCGCGACCTATATCGCCGAGACATGGCCCGCGGAGCTGCGCGGGCGCACCGTGGGCTTCGTGCTGAGCAGCTGGCCGGTGGGCGTCATCGTCGCGGCCGCGGTCGCCGGGCGGGTGCTGCCGCATTACGGCTGGCGCATGCTGTTCCTGTTCGGAGCCGTCGCCCTGCTGGCCGCGCTGTACGTGCTCGCGTTCGTTCCGGAGTCGCAGATGTGGCAGGAGCAGCGCGAGCGTGCGCGTGCGGGTGCGCAAGCCGCCACCGAGCGGATATCCGTGGGCGAGATCTTCGCGCCGGGGGTCGCACGCCTGACGTTGCTCGGAACGGCGGCGGCTGCCTGCGCGCTGATTGGTTACTGGGGAGCCAACACCTGGCTGCCGACCTATCTGGTGCGCGAGCGCGGGCTGGCTTCCGGCCAGATGGCCACGTTCATCATCGTGCTCAATATCGGCATGTTCGCCGGCTATCAGATCTTCGGAGTGCTCGCCGATCGCTACGGCCGGCGCAAGGCGCTGATCCTGTGCTTCCTCGGCGCCACGGTCCTGCTGCCGTTGTATGCGGCCGCGCGTGACCCGCGGGTTCTGTTCTGGCTCGGACCGCTGCTCGGCGTGTTCTTCGCGTATACCGGGCCGTTCGGCTCCTACTTCCCCTCTCTTTATCCGACCCGCGTGCGCAATCTCGGGGCCGGCTTCTGCTTCAATGTGGGACGCGGAATCGCCGCGTTCGCGCCCTACGTGCTCGGGCAGCTGGGCAGCTCGATCGGCCTGTCCGCGAGCATTGCGCTGTGCGCCCTGGGCTTTTTCGGCGCGGCGGTGGTCATGCTGGTGATGCCCGAAGCCGGTCAGCACCTCGACTGAGGAGTGGAGGACGTCATGGATCCCAAAGCCGCGGCACGCGAGCGCTTCGAAGGCACTCGCGGCGCATTGATCGAGCTCAGCCATCGCATCCACGCGTACCCCGAGCTCGGCTTCGAGGAGGAACGGGCCTGTGCGTGGCTGTGCGAATCGCTTGCCGACGCGGGCTTCAGCGTCGCGCGCGGCATCTGCGATCTGCCGACGGCGTTTCACGCCCGCGCCGGATCCGGGCCATTGCACGTCGCGATCTGCGCCGAATACGACAGCCTGCCGGGCATCGGTCATGCCTGTGGCCACAACGTGATCGCCGCCGCGGCGCTCGGGGCGGCCATGGCCGCGGCCGCGGTCGCCGACGATGTCGGGCTGACGATCAGCGTTCTCGGCACGCCCGCCGAGGAAGTGGGTAATGCCGGGGGCAAGATCCTGTTGCTCGAGCGCGGCGGCTTCGAGGGCATGCATGCCGCGATGATGGTGCATCCGGCCCCCTTCGATGTCCTGCGCGCGAAGATCATCGCCGCCTCGATGTTCGACGTGCGCTGCACCGGGAAGGAATCCCACGCGTCGGCATTCCCCGAGCTGGGCATCAACGCGGCGGACGCGCTGACCATCGCCCAGACGGCGATCGGGCTGCTGCGCCAGCACATCCGCGCGACCGATCGCATTCACGGTATCGTCACCCAGGGTGGGGCCGCTCCCAACGTGGTGCCCGCGCATACCTCGGCACGCTACATCATCCGCTCCGAGACGCTCGAGCAGCTCAATGAGCTGCGGCCGCGCGTGCATCGCTGCTTCGAGGCCGGTGCTCTCGCGAGCGGCGCAAAGCTGGAGATCATCGGTGGAGACAAGCCCTATGCCGAAATGCGCCATGACGAGACTCTGGCGGCATTCTTCCGCAGCAACGCACAGGCACTGGGGCGCACGTTCCCCACCTCGGGCGAGGCGGAGACGCGGCCCACCGGCTCCACCGACATGGGCAACGTGTCGCTCGCGATTCCCGCCATTCATCCGATGATGGGCATCAACTCCTGGCCGGCCGTCAATCATCAGCCCGAGTTCGCGCAGCACTGCGCGACGGCGGACGCGGACCGCGCGCTCGTCGAGGGCGCACTCGCCATGGCCTGGACCTGCATCGACCTGGCCACGCACGAGCAGGCGCGCCGCGCGCTGCTCGCAGGGCCTGGCGGTGCCGCCAGGCCAGTTGGCGCTACACCATCAGGTAGCGCCGCACGCTAGCAACAGCCCAAGACGGGAATTGCGTCGAGGAATCCGGAGCGCAAGCCTCCTACGATGCGCGCGGCACGACGTCGCGCCTCACGCTCTCACGCAATATGTCATCTGGGCCGTCGCCCGACCCGAACGCCGCCGACCAGTTGCTGCAGGCCCTGCCGGAGCTGCTGCTGCTCCTGCGGCGCGACGGCTCCGTCCTCGCGCACAGTCCCGGCCGGGCCCTCGCAGCACTGCGGCCTGACGGAGAGGTCGCCGGCAGGCATGTCACGGAGCTCTGGGCCGAGGCGGTCGCGGGCCTGCTGCTGCGTGTCGCTCGCAAGGCCATCCTGCAGCGCGCGGCCGTCGAGGCCGCCTTCCGCGAGGGCGGGCGCGACTACGAGGTGCGCGCCAGCGCCTGCGGTCCCGACCGCGCCATGTGCGTCATTCGTGCCGCGCTGCCGGGTGTTCGCGAAGAACGGCGCGAGGAGGATCTGGATACCAGCAGTGAGCGGCGCGGACTGCGGCTGGATCGTCGCGGGTTCCTGCGGCGGCTGCGCGAGACGCTGTCGATGGCGATCCTGCGCGAGCGACCCCTGTGCCTCGCGGTCGTCCACCTCGAGGGACTCGTCGACATCGCCCGCCTCATCGACGTGCAGCTCTCCGAGCAGATCCTGGCGGCGGTGATCGAGAGACTCGCCATGGGCGGAGCCGGCTCAGCCGGCGCCGCTGGCGCCGAGGGTACCCTCGAGGCCGAAGCGGCCGGGGCCGCCGTCACCTGCCCGCCGCCGCTGTTCATCGGACAGCAGAGCGATGGATGTATCGCGATGGTACTGGAGTGCGCCGATCGCGACATTCTCGCCGAGCTGCTGGCGCAGGCCAGCGCCAGGCTGCGGCAGCCGATCAACGCCGGTGGCGGCAC
>JASHSK010000143.1 GCA_030038755.1 Gammaproteobacteria bacterium | reverse complement strand
GATGCTGGTGATGTCGAACAACTTCATGCAGCTGTTCTTCGGCTGGGAGGCCGTGGGCGTGGTCTCCTACCTGCTGATCGGCTTCTGGTACACGCGCCCGAGCGCGATCTTCGCGAACCTGAAGGCCTTCCTCGTCAATCGCGTCGGCGACTTCGGCTTCCTGCTGGGCATCGCCGCGGTGCTCTACTACGCCGGCTCGCTCGACTACCACACGGTATTCGCGGCCGCCCCGGCGATCGCCCTGAAGAGCGTGCCGGTGGTGTCGACTCAGCCGGGCTCGGCCATCACGCTGATCTGCGTGTGCCTGTTCATCGGCGCGATGGGCAAGTCGGCGCAGATGCCTCTGCACGTGTGGCTGCCGGACTCCATGGAGGGTCCGACGCCGATCTCCGCGCTGATCCACGCCGCCACCATGGTCACCGCCGGCATCTTCATGGTGGCGCGCATGTCGCCGCTGTTCGAGCAGTCGCAGACGGCGCTGTCGCTGGTGCTGATCATCGGCGCGACGACGGCGCTGTTCATGGGCTTTCTCGGCATCGTCAACAACGACATCAAGCGGGTGATCGCCTATTCGACCCTCTCGCAGCTCGGTTACATGACCGCGGGGCTGGGGGCCTCGGCCTACAGCGCGGCGATCTTTCACCTGATGACGCACGCGTTCTTCAAGGCGCTGCTGTTCCTGGCGGCCGGGGCGGTCATCATCGCCATGCACCACGAGCAGGACATGCGCAAGATGGGGGGGCTGCGCCGCCGCATGCCGGTCACCTACTGGACGGCCATGATCGGCTCGCTGGCGCTCATCGGCGCGCCGTTCTTCTCGGGCTTCTACTCCAAGGATGCGCTGATCGAGGTGATTCACGCCTCGCATCACTGGGGAGCCGGCTACGCCTACTGGTGCGTGCTGCTGGGCGTGTTCGTGACCGCGCTGTACACCTTCCGCATGATGTTCCTGACGTTCCACGGCCCCGAGCGTCTCGATCATCACACCGCCGAGCACTTCCACGATGTCGGCTGGGACATGAAGGGACCGCTGGTGGCGCTCGCCATCCCGTCCGTGCTGGTCGGATGGTTCACCGCCACGCCGGTGCTGTTCGGCGGCTACTTCGGTAATGCCATCCGGGTATTCCCGACGCAGGACGTGGTCGGTGAGCTCGGGCGCGAGTGGGCCGGGCCGACCGCCTTCGGCCTGCACGCCTTCGTGTCGTTGCCGATGTACGTGGCGGCTCTCGGGGTGCTCACCGCCTGGGTGTTCGTGCTCAAAAGGCCGCAGTGGGGCGATGCCGTGCGCGAGCACCTGCGGCTCGTCAACCGCATCCTCGCCAACAAGTACTACTTCGACTGGATCAACGAGAATGTGATCGCGCCGCTGGCGCGCGGCGTGGGCTGGTCGCTGTGGCGTGGCGGCGATCAGGGACTGATCGACACCGTGGCGGTCAATGGCTCGGCGCACACGATCGGCCGGCTGTCGCTGGTGACGCGCCGCCTGCAGAGCGGCTTCCTGTACTCGTACGCGTTCTGGATGTTCATCGGGCTGGCGGCGCTGCTCGGCTGGTTCCTGAGTCACGTGGCGTAACAAAGCGGTCAGGGAAGCGATAAATGCAGAGCATCGCGTGGCTGTCGATCGTCATCTGGCTGCCCATCGGAGCGGGCATCGTGACGCTGGCGATGGGCGATGCGCGCCCGCGCGCGGCGCGCTGGAGTGCGCTCGTCGGCTCGCTGGCGACGCTCGTGGCCTGCGTGCCGCTGTACGTCGGCTTTCGCAACGGCACCGCGAGCTACCAGTTCGTGGAGCGCGCCAACTGGATCCCGGCACTGCATGCGCAGTACTACCTGGGCGTTGACGGCATCTCGTTGCCGCTGATCCTGCTGACCGCATTCGTCACGGTGCCGGTGGTGATCGCCGGCTGGACCGTGATCGAGCGTCGTCCATCACAGTACTTCGCATCCTTCCTCATCATGGAAGGCCTGATGATCGGAGTGTTCGCGGCGGCCGATGCACTGCTGTTCTACTTCTTCTGGGAGGCGATGCTGATCCCGATGTTCATCATCATCGGGGTGTGGGGCGGCCCGCGGCGCGTGTACGCGACGCTGAAGTTCTTCCTGTATACGTTTCTCGGCTCGGTGCTGATGCTGGTGGCGCTGATCTACCTGTACGAGAAGACCGGCAGCTACAGCATCGCCGCCATGCAGCAGCTACCGCTGGCGCTGACGGTGCAGCGCTGGATCTTCCTGGCCTTCCTGGTGGCGTTCGCGGTCAAGGTGCCGATGTGGCCGGTGCATACCTGGCTGCCGGATGCGCACGTGGAGGCCCCCACCGGCGGCTCGGTGATCCTGGCGGCGATCATGCTGAAAATGGGCGGCTACGGGCTGCTGCGCTTCAGCCTGCCGATCACGCCGGATGCGAGCCGCGAGCTGGACTGGCTGATCCTGCTGCTCTCGCTGATCGCCATCATCTACATCGCGTTCGTCGCACTGGTGCAGACGGACATGAAGAAGCTGATCGCGTATTCCTCGATCGCGCACATGGGGTTCGTCACCCTGGGCGCGTTCCTGGTATTCCTGATCCTGGCGGCCACGGGCACGAGCGACGGGGCCACCGTGGGCATGGACGGGGCGCAGTTTCAGATGATCTCGCACGGGCTGATCTCCGGGGCGCTGTTCCTGTGTATCGGAGTGATGTATGACCGGCTGCACACGCGCGACATCAGCGCCTACGGCGGGGTCGTCAATGTCATGCCGGCGTTCGCCGCCTTCATGGTGCTGTTCGCGCTGGCCAATTCGGGGCTACCGGGCACCTCGGGTTTCGTCGGGGAGTTTCTCGTGATCCTGTCGAGCTTCCGCGCGAGCTTCTGGTATGCACTGCTGGCGGCCACGATCCTCATCCTCGGCGCGGCCTACAACCTGTGGCTGATCAAGCGCGTGATCTTCGGAGGCGTGGCAAACGACAAGGTCGCGCACATGCAGGAGCTCAATGGACGCGAGTTCCTGGTGCTCGGGGTGCTGGCGGCCTCGGTACTGCTGCTGGGGGTGTGGCCGGCGCCGCTGCTGCACATGATGGACGCCTCGGTGCAGCACCTGGTGCAGCAGGCGGTGGCGAGCAAGATTCCCGCGGTGGCGCTGCGATGATCGGCCCGGGTGTGGTCGGCGGGGCGGTCGGGGCGGGCATCGGCGCCCCGTCGATGCTGGCGGCGCTGCCGGAGATGCTGCTCGCGGGCGCGGCCTGCCTGATCCTGCTGTTCGATGTGTACGCGGATCCGGCACGGCGGGCGCTGACCCCGACGCTGACCATGGTGGTGCTGCTGGCTGGAGTGCTGCTGACCAGCTGGTTTGCCATGTCCGGTCACCGCGAGCTGCTGTTCGACGGCCTGTACGTGTCCGATCCGCTGGCGAGCTTCCTGAAGCTGGTGGCGTTCGCGACCATGGCGACGGTGGTGTTCTACTCGCAGGACTACCTCGAGCAGCGCGGCATGCGCGGCGGGGAGTACTACGTGCTGTGCCTCACGGCGTTGCTGGGCGTGTTCGTGCTCATCTCGGCCAACAGCCTGCTGACGGTGTACCTCGGCATCGAGCTGCTGTCGCTGTCGCTGTATTCGATGGTGGCGTTCGACCGGGACTCGGGCATCGCCGCGGAGGCCGCCATCAAGTACTTCGTACTGGGCGCCATCGCCTCGGGGGTGCTGCTCTACGGCATGTCGGTGCTCTACGGGCTCACGGGTACGCTGCAGCTGGACTCCATCGGCCACCTGGTACGCCACGGCACCGACGCCGGCGTGATCATCGGCGTGGCGCTGGTGGTGGTGGCGGTGGCCTTCAAGTTCGGGGCGGTGCCGTTTCACATGTGGGTGCCCGATGTCTATCAGGGCGCACCCACCAGCGTGACGCTGTACATCGCCACGGTGTCCAATCTGGGCTCATTTGCGCTGATCATGCGGCTGCTCGCCCACGGGCTCGCCGGACTGCCGGCGCTGTGGACGCAGATGATCATGGCGATCGCCGTGCTGTCACTGCTCATCGGCAATCTGATCGCGATCTCGCAGAGCAATCTCAAGCGCATGCTGGCGTACTCGGCGATCGCCAACGCCGGCTTCGTGCTGCTCGGGTTCGCGACCGGCGACACGGCGGGCTACCAGGCAGCGCTGTATTTCACCGTCGCGTATGTGCTCACCACGCTGGGGGCGTTCGGCATGATCCTGATGCTGGCGCGACGCGGTTACGAGCACGAGGAGATCGCCGACTTCAAGGGCCTGGCGGCGCGCGACCCGTTGCTGGCGCTGCTGATGCTCGCGCTGATGTTCTCCACCGCCGGGGTACCGCCGTTCGTCGGCTTCTGGGCCAAGCTGTGGATCATCCAGGCGCTGCTCGGCGGCGCGCACGTGTGGGCCGCGACCTTCGCCGTGCTGATCTCGGTGGTCGGGGCGTTCTACTACCTGCGCGTCGTGTGGTACATGTACTTCGAGGCGGCAGGCGAGCAGCCCGCCGCCCCGCCGCGTGCGCGCATGCGCTTCATCCTGGCGCTCAATGCCGCCGGAGTGCTGCTGCTCGGTCTGCTGCCGAATGCGCTGCTGAACATCTGCAGCCGCGTCATCGGCTGAAGCCCGGCTGGGGCATCGGCTCAAGGCAAGGCTGAAGCAGGGAGGCGCGGCACCTGCAATGACCGAACACGAGCCTCTCGCGCACCCGCGCCGCAGTGCCGCGGTGCTGTTCGTCTTCGTCACCGTGGCGATCGACATGCTGGCGTTCGGCATCATCATTCCGGTGCTGCCGCACCTCATCGTGGAGCTGATCGGCGGCAGCATCGCCAAGGCCGCGGTGTGGACCAGCGCTTTCGGCACGTTGTTCATGCTGATGCAGTTCGTCTGCTCGCCGATCCAGGGCGCGCTGTCGGATCGCTTCGGCCGGCGCACGGTGATCCTGATCTCGAGCTTCGGCCTGGGCGCCGACTTCATCGTGATGGCGCTGGCGCCGGTACTGTGGCTGCTGTTCGTGGGCCGCGTGGTGTCGGGCATATGCGCAGCGAGCTTCAGCACGGCCAACGCATACATCGCCGACGTCACGCCGCGCGAGAAGCGCGCCGCGGCCTTCGGCATGCTCGGTGGCGCGTTCGCGATCGGCTTCATCGTGGGGCCGGCACTCGGCGGTTTCCTGGGGCACCTGTGGATCCGTCTGCCGTTCTGGGTCGCGGCCGGATTGTCGCTGGTGAATTTCTGCTACGGCTTTTTCGTGCTGCCGGAGTCACTGCCGAAGGAGCGTCGCGGCGCGCGCATCGACTGGCGGCACGCCAATCCGATCGGCTCGCTGGTGCTGCTGCGTCGCTACCCGCAGGTGTTCGCGCTGGCCACGGTGTTCTTCCTGCTGGCCCTGGCGCAGTTCTCGCTCAACTCCACTTATGTGCTGTACACGGACTATCGCTATGGCTGGGGGCCGCAGATCGTCGGCTATACCTTAGGGCTGGTCGGGCTGTGCAGCGGCCTGGTGCAGGCGGTGCTGGTGCGGCGCTGGATGCCGTGGCTGGGAGAGCGCCGCATGATCCTGAGTGGCGTGGCGCTGCTGATCGTCGGCTACGCCGTGTTCGGTCTTGCGCCTGCCGCCTGGACTTTCCTCGCCGGCATTCCGTTCCTGTGCCTGGGTGGCCTGGCCGGCCCGCCGGCACAATCGATGATCACGCACCAGGTCGCCTCCGGTGAGCAGGGGCGCCTGCAAGGCGCCCTGTCCAGCCTGCAGAGCCTCGCCGGGATCTTCGGGCCGGCGCTGTTCGCGAATGTGTTCGCGCTGTTCATCGGCAGCCATGCGCCGACGCGCCGGCTGCCCGGTGCCGCGTTCGTACTGGCGGCGGCGCTCGTCTCGGTCGCGCTGCTGCTGACTGTGCGTGCGACGCGGACCATCCCTACCGGGCGGCCGGTTGCCGAGCCGACATCGTGAGTGGCGCCTCAGCCGGGTGGCTCGAAGGCCGTCATTGCCGACGGGCAGCTCCGGGCGGATTGCGGGCGGGGGCGGCCGGCGCCGGGGCCGCCGGGGCCGCGAACGTCGGGGTCTGCGCCTGCAGCGGCAGATCGATGTGGCTGCTTGCGTACCAGCGGATGCGCAGGGGCACGCGGGCATCATCGATCGACTCTTCGGCGACGTCACCGCCGGTACCGTAGTTGATCTCCTCGTCGGGTCGCTTGACGATGCTGAGCGCGAGCACCAGCCGCGCGCCGGCCGGAAGTGCCACCCCCATGAGATGCTCGCCGTGGATGGCGAGCCGCTCGCGCCCGCCCGGGCGCAGCAGCCGGCGCTGACTGCGGTCGGCGGCATAACTGGCGCGGAATTCCTCGGGCGGATCGAACAGCTTCACGTAGCTGCCCGAGGGCGTGCGCTCGTAGATCGCGAGCGTGAAATCGAAGTCCTGCTTGTTGGTGGTGAAGTCCAGCTCTCCGGAGAGGGCTCCGGCCAGCTGCACCGGCCGCGCCAGTGGTGGGCTGGCATACAGCAGGCTGTCATGAGAAGGTACCGCGGCACTCAGCAGGGCGGTCGGCGCGACCCAGGAGGCGTCGCTGCGATCCTTGAAGTCGACGCTCTGCGCGACGAAGTCGCGCGGGGCTCCGGCGCTCACGCTCCACTGGTGCGCACCGCCGCTGCCCGCATCGAGCGCGCGCAGATCGGAGTCGCTCGGGTCGAGGAACAGCTGCCACGTGCCGCCCGCCATGGCGTCCACGGAATCGGCCTGCTGCCACAGGTCTGCCCCCATCAGCTCGTAGTCCACACGGCTGCGCAGCGCGGCCGGGCGCGCACTGCCCCTGAAGATCGAGTCGAACCACTGGTAGCGCAGCGCATGCCAGTCGACGCGGGCCGCCGGATCGAGCGTGTAGCCCTGCAGCTGCGGGTCGGGCAGACCGATCGCCACCGAATCATCGTATGGCCCGATGACCAGCGTGTCGTCGGCCTTCGGGTCGTAGCGCAGGTGCTCCCGGAAGTAGTAGAGCGCACCCGGCTCGTTCAGATCGAAGTAACCGGTGAGGTCGAGCACCGGGATGCGCACGCGGCCGAATTCGGCCGCGTAGGGGATCATCGCCTGCCAGTAGCGATCGTAGCCCGGATGGCGCAGCCAGCGGCTGAAGGCGGGACTGGCGATGCCATCCACGCGCGGCAGCTGCACGTATGGCAGTCCGTTCGTGTACCAGGTGCGGTTCAGCCACAGCCAGTGCGCCTCGTCCTGGTCGGCCGCATCGTTGAGCAGCGGCGTGCCGGTGACGTAGCGCGACCAGCGATAGGCCGAGTTGAGGAACACGTTGCCGCGGTCGGGGGCGTCGATGCCGGGGGCGATGGCCGAGGCGACGGCGATCGCCTGCAGCGCCGCAGGCGCCCGCTTGGCCGCCGCCCAGGCCGTGAAGGCGCTGTAGCCGCTGCCATACATGCCGACGTGCCCATCGCTCCAGGCCTGATGCGAGATCCAGTTGATGACCGCGCGCGCATCCTCACCGTCGTGCTCGTAGGGCCATACCGCGGTACGGCTGTCGAGCTTGCCGCGGCTGTAGGCGACCACTCCGACGTAGCCGTGCGCGGCGCATTCCATGGCGTCGTTATCGGGATAGGGGTAGATGGTGAACTCCAGCAGGGTGGGAAGAGGGCCCTGCGCGGCGCGCGGCCGTACCAGGACCGCCGCAAGGCGCACCCCTTGCGGGGTCTTGATCACCACCTGATCGTCGGTGACGTAGCGGCTCTGCTGGTCGGCGCTGATCAGCTCATCGGCCTGCGGCCCGGTGCTCAGGTGCACCTGGTAGTCGAGGTATGCCCAGACCAGCTGCAGCGCCTCATTGAGGGAGATCGTGCGTGCAGTGCGCAGCGGCGCCAGAGCATTGACGAGCACATATTGAAAATCGGCCAGCGAGCGCGAAAACCACGTGGTCACCGTGTAATCGCTCAGGTCATCGAGCCGCGGCACCACCTGTGCGAATGACTGTGCAAAGGCCTGCCCGAAGGGCGTGCCTCGGCTCGCCAGCTGCTGCGTGTGCGCGTAGATATCGTAGATGACGGACTGCTCGGGATCGTCGGCGGCCGGCGCGCCCCGCAACCGCGCCCGCAGCTCCTGCCGCGTGCTCCAGGCCGCCGAGTAGTCCCCCGCGACCAGCTGCAGCGCCGAGAGATTCGTGAGGTAGCGCTCGTGGTCCGGATCGGAATACACCGGCAGCACCCGTACCGCCAGATCGCGCATCAGCATCGTGGTGCTGGCGTCATTCAGCAGCGTCGGTGCGCGAAACTGAAATACCTCGGAGGGGTGCGGCGGAACCGTGGAGCGATGCGCTGGGACCGGCGGCGGCGGGTGCGCCGTGACCGCGGCGGCGTACGAGGGCGCGGGGCGAGCGAGCCCCGTCAGCGCCAGCAGCGCCAGCAGCAACAGCAGCGCAACCGGGCGCAGCCACGGCGCCGCGCCGCCCGGGCGCACCAGACGCACCACGCGCGTGAACAGCCGGTCGCGAGCCGCTGCGCTGCCGATGTGGATGACGCCGACCTGATGCAACTCTCCCGCGAAGATATCGAGCATGCGCTCGAAGGTCTCTGCATCGAGGGAGCCGAGCGTATCGTCGACGATCAGCCACGGCGGCCGCTGCAGCACGATGCGCGCGAATGCGAGCTTGAACAGCTCCTCCTGCGAGAGCTCGCGGTCCCAGCGCTCGTTCGCGTCGAGCAGGGGGATCAGACGCTCGAGGCCCACGCGCTCGAGCGCGTGGGCGTAGGCGCCGGGATCGAACCCCTCGACGGCGAGCGGGTAGGCGAGCACCTCGCGCAGGCTGCCGCGCGGCAGGTACGGCGTGCCGCGCGGCAGGTACAGAATCGGCTCACCGGCCGGCCGCGTGACGCGGCCGCTGCCCCAGGGCCACAGGCCCGCGAGCGCGCGGAACAGGCGCGTCTTACCGGTGCCCGGGTCGGCGAGGATCAGCAGCCGCTCGCCCTGGCGCAGCGCGACGTTGGGCTCATCGAGCACGTCGTGGCCGTTGGAGGAGGCGACCTCCAGGTTCTCGAGCAGCAGCATTCCGGCCGGACCTTCGACGTACTCGATGCGACTTTCGTCGGGCCCGACCATTTCGGCATCGAGCAGCGCGCGGCGGAAGCTCGCCACGCGCAGCAGGTTCGCGCGCCAGTCGGCGATGTTGCTGAAGTTGTTGACGAACCAGCTCAGCGCCGCCTGCGCCTGACTGAAGGCCGCGGCCGCCATCATCAGGCCGCCGAAGGACAGGGTGCCGTCGAAGTACAGCGGCGCCGCGACGATCGTCGGCGCGACGTTGGTCATCCAGCCGAAGCCGGCGCGAATCCAGGTGAGGTTGGTCAGTCCGGTGACCAGCCGCCGCATGGCCGCGAGCACATCCTGAAAATGCATGTCCACGCGCCGCAGCTCACCGCTCTCGCCGCGTGCGAGCGATATGCCGTCCAGGTGCTCGTTGACGCGCACCAGCGAGAAGCGCAGATCCGCCTCGCGCGCGTAGCGTTCGGCGTTGCGCGGAATCAGTGTGCGGCCGACGCGGTAGCTCAGCAGCGAGCCGCAGCCGGCATACAGGATCGCGGCCCACACCATGTAACCGGGAATGGGGTAGTCGTGCGACCCGAGGCGCACGACGAAACCGCGCGACAGCACCCACAGCACCCCGACGAAGGTCACCAGCAGGATCGAGGACTGCAGTAGACCACTGCCCAGATCCGAGGACAGCTCGCACAGCCGCCGCGTGTCCTCGTGCATGCGTTGATCGGGGTTGATACCGATGGCGCCCGCGTTGGCCACCATGAGCGCACGGCGCGGCTGCATCCAGTCGTGCAGCAGGTCGCGCACGATACCCTCGCGCAGCTTCACCTTGAGGGTCTCCTGGATCCAGGTCTGTGCGACGTTGAGGACCAGGAGGCTGCCGGCGATCGCGCAGAACACGCCCAGCTGGAACAGGAACGCGTAGAAGTCGCGGCGCGAGATGGCGTCGTAGAACGGGCGATTCCAGCGGTTGAGCAGAACCTGACCGTAAGCGGTGGCGACGATCACCAGGAACAGTGCGATCGCCAGCAGCACCAGCGTGCGCCCGACGGCCGAGGCCAGCAGCGCACGCAGCATCATGCCGAGCTGCGGCAGCAGCCGGGTGTGGGCCTCATCGTGCTCGGAGGAGGCCATGTCGGATCAGCTGATCATGTCACCGCTCATCGCGGGCGTGGCTGCACGGTGCCGATAGGCCGCGGCAGATTACCGCAGTCGCGGTTTGCGGTTCGCCTGCGAACGCTTAGGGGACGGTACCCGGTGGCGTGCGGATTCACCGCTCCGCGAACGCTGTGCCGAGGCCCGTGTCGGACCAGCGAATGGCCCCCGGCTGCTCGCCGAAGGGTAGCACCAGCACCGCCACGATGGGTCCGGGGGCGGGGGAGGCGAGTACCGGGTCGCCGTCCACGAAGATGCAGCTGCCGGCCGCGGGGGGCACGGAGTGGCTCGCGCAGGCCCACCAGTGCGCCCGGCCGGATGCGAGCTCGTTCGATGGCGGCGACGCTGGGGTCATGGCGGCTCCTGGCGGCCCTAGGGTGGCGCTGGGGGGCATGGTAGGGCCCGTGCGGCTCCTGGGAAGTCAGCGCTTGCCGCAAGCCGCCGCACGGCCGTCATCCCACCCTGCGCTACAGCATAGCCTAGCGCCACCGTGGGCCGCTAGCCCAGGGACTGCACGTAGCGGACCATGCGCGCGCGCATCGGCGCGTCTGGCAGCCGGCCCAGGCCGGCGCCCGTGTCGTCGACCATGTGCACGGCCTTATCGGTCCCCGGGATCGCGGCCGTGACCGCGGGATTGCCCAGCACGTACTTCAGGAAGAACTGCGCCCAGCTCCTGCAGTCGATCTCGTCCGCCCACGGGGGCAGGGCCTTGCCGAGGGCAAGGCGAAACAGGCGCCCGCGGCCAAAGGGCAGGGCTACCAGCACCGCCGTGCCCGCCTCGGCGGCGGCCGGCAGCACGCGCTCCTCCGCGTCACGGTTGTCCAGGGCGTAGTCGACTTCCAGGAAATCGGGTCTGTCGCGCCGGATGATCGCCTCGGCGGCGTCGTAGGCGCCGCGGAACGTCGTGGTGATGCCCGTGTAGCGGCACAGACCTTGCGCCTTCAGTGCGCGGATCCCGCCCAGGTCCTGACTCGGGTCGGAAACGTTATGCAGCTGCAGCAGGTCGACCTTGTCGGCACGCAGCCGCTGCAACGAGCTGCGCAGCCCCGCCGCCGGAGCATCGAAGCCGTCGCGCTCGAGCTTGGTGGCGAGGAATACGCGTGGCCGCAATCCCGTGGCGCTCAGAATGTCGCCGACGACACTCTCCGCGGCACCGTAGGAGGGCGCGGTATCGATGATCGAGCCGCCATGCGCAACCAGCGCACGCACGACGTCCCGGCAGCCGCTCTCCTCCCGCGCAGTGGTCCCCACGTCGAACTGGATCGCGGTGCCCACGCCGACGACCGGCAGCTGCTCGCCGCTGTGGGGGATGGGGCGCGTGCGTATCGCGGCGGAGGCCGTGGCGGTGGAGGCGACTGCCGCGCCGCGTCGGTCGGCCTGCGCGGCCTGCGCGGCCTGCACGGCCCGGATCGGCATGACCAGTCCGGCCAATACTCCGGCACCTGCTCCGGCGCACAACGCCAGCGCTCCGCGCCGTGACAGCGGTGCCGCATCCGCGATGCTCATGGGCTTCTCCTCGGCCGTTCGGCAACGGATTCTAGCCGCTGCGGCGGCGTCGACGCGAACCCCGGATGCGAACCCCGGAGCAAACGCCCGCGTCGTGGCAATCAGAAGCGCAGGCCCACGGTGACCGGTACGAGCTGCAGCCTGGTATCGTCGAGCACGATCTGCCGATAGCGCGCCTCGACGAAGAAGGTGGCACCCGGGCCGATCGCAACTTCCCAGCCGAGCCCGGCGTTCCACGACAGGTGGTAGCCCGTCGTGCCCTCGTCGGTCGCCGTGGGCGCAAGGTAGCCTGGTCCACAGAAGCCGGAACTGCAGCCCGCGGGCGGCACGAAGGAGATCTGACGCAGATAGGTGTGTACGCGGTACTCACCGGCACCGCCAAACACGTACCACCTCGCGTGCGAGCCGTGCTCGAGATTCAGCTGCAGGTCGGCGTCGGCACCATAGACCGCCTGGTTCCCGTAGCTGTAGGGACCGCCGCTCGCGGTGTCAAGCAGGCCGCGGCGCGCCCCGAACCAACCATAGTCGGCATCCACGCGCACTCCGACCGGCAGCGCTGCCGCGGGAAACCACGTGAGGCCCAATCCGGCATCGCCGCCGCCGGACAGATCGTGACTGGTGTTGCCTGCAGGGACATCGAAGCCACCGTCGATCTGACCCTCGATCGGATGATAGGAGAGCGTGGGCGGTGGAGTCGATGGCTCCTCCGGAAAGCCCGGCGGCGGGCCGTAGCGCGGGACGAACGCCGGTGCCACCGGTGCCACCGGTGCCGCCGGCGCCGCCGACGGCGCCGGTGGAGTGACGTAGCGCACCGCATAACCGCGCGCCGTCAGGCATGCCGCCATGGCGCGCCGGTAGTCCGAGCGGCGGCTCGCATTCTGGCTCGCAGGTACACCGCCGCCCGGCTCACTGGGGTCGAATCCCGTCTGACCGGTCGCCCAGGTATGACACTCGTAGCGATCCTGCGCCTGCCTGCCTGGCGTCTGAGCGTTGCTCGGGGTCACATACAGGCCGTCCACCGCCGTTTGCTGCGGCGTCGCGGACGCTGCCGCTGCGGCCGGGGGTGCCGGGGGTGCCGCCCCGTTGACCTGTGCAAGCGCGGGCGCCGTCAGCGCCAATGACATCCACAGGCTCCACGCTGGTGGAGCCTGAAACGATAGAGTGGCCATGGATGATCTCCCCGGGTGCGGAGGGTGAGCGAATGATCAACGCAACGACGCCGACGCCCGTTGACGGTCGATCCGCAAACCTTGTGCTGCGGCCGCGTCGCGGCTGCGGCGACTGACCGCGTTGCGGCTACGGCGACCGATCGCGTTGCAGCCACGGCGACCGATCGCGCCGCGGTAGCCGATGCCCCCGATTACTGTGACGGGCTTCGCAGTCTTCCCAAACGCGGGATTTATCCGATAGGTCCTGTCAGCGCATTCCTGTCGTGCGGACCGATTATGGAGCCTAGGTTCTGCGCAGGCGCTGCAGACCGAAGGAACAGTTCATGAAGGTGGGCGACATCGATCCCCTGGTATCCCGGGCGAGAGAGCACCTCGCCATGGCCATCCGCCTGCGAAATACCGCCTCGAAACTGGCCACGCCGCTGGGAAGGGCCAGACTGGCGCAGCTCGCGGCTCTCTATGAGCAGCTGTCGCTCTACTTCCTCGAGGAAAGCTGTCTGGGTCCGGTGGATCGTCATGACCACGCGGGTCCCGGCAGCGAACACGTTGACAGGAACGATACGAGTCAACCTCATTAGAGGTCGTATCGCTTCGGGAAGCGCAAAGCTTCGAAGCGCAAAGCTTCAGAGAGCGCAAACCCTGTTCGGCGATTCTCCGGGCACGGCGGCCCGATCGCGCGATTCCCGTTCCCAGGCTTCGAAGCATCGCAGGTGCATTGTCAGCAGTGAGTGCTCGGGCGATTCGAGCTCGTACAGCACATCGCTGGCGGATATGACGCTACCACAGCAATCGCATACTTCGTCGGCACCATTACCGGCAAAGAGTTGTTGATTGTGTGTGCGAGCGGGTAATGCTGCCGTTTCAAGCAGCCAGCGAATCTGTGTATGCAGATCTGCTTCACTCAGAGTAGACATCGGGTCGTCTCCTATGAAGGCCAGCGGCGCGGGATGCTAAGTCGCATGAGATTAACCCACCCTGAATCATTCACCAATCATTCACCGCGTCTGTCGCGAAGTTGCGACCGTGACGCTGAAGAGATTGCTCAGCGGCGGCGCGCGTCTCATGGGATCGGTCAGGTTCGCGCACGACGAGACGCTCGACATCAACTTCCGCGCCGCATGGCTCCCCATCAACCTTCCGAAATCATCATCGCTGCCAGTGCGCTCGCCGCGGGAACGACGGGCGCGCTTTCATTCAGCGAGATTCCTTTCATACAACGAGATCCCTGCGCGCAGTCCTTTGGTGCGTCGCGCCGCCGGGATGTGCACGAATGGCGACAGTTGCGCGATGCGCGGCCGCGTTCGATGCTCTTTGCCTATGCAATGGCTAGGGGAAGATTCGGCCGCGTTATTGGCCGTCGTCGGGGCGGCCCTCGTGGCGGGAAGCATCGCGCTGGTCGCGGCGTGGTCCGGCAATAAGAACTCGCGGCGCCAGCTGGCCATGCAGCTGATGGCCGACAAGCAGCAACGAGAACGCGATAGAAGCATGGCAGTGCGGCGCGATGTGTATATTCCGGCTGCAGAGGCGATCTCACGGATTCAAAGCGCGATCAGCGAACTGGCCGACCTGGGCACGGACCACGCGCTGCTGTCCGGTCGAATCACCGCGGATCTGGGATCGCTCGCAAAGATCAGCGTGCTGGGTACCGATGTCACGGTATTCGCGATTTCGCGGCTGACAGCCGCCACCATGCTTGCCTACCTGCAACTCATCGCCATGCGTCAGAAGCTGCTGCAGCGACATGGCAAACTCAAGGCCGCTCTGGCAGCCCGAGACGCCGCGATCAGCCAGCGTCAGCAGATCACCGAACTGCTTCGCCAGGCCTTCGTGTCCGGCAACAAGGACTCGACCCTGCTGCATCGCCTGCACGCGCAGTTCGAAGGTGATACCAGGGCGGCGGAAGCACGGCAGGCGGACGTGGAACGGCTGCTCGAGGAGGAGGTCAACGAGGAGCGGGAACTGTCGATGCGGATTCTGGCGACGAACCAGGAGGTATTGAAGCACGTTCCCGATGCACTCATCGCCGTACGTCGGGAGCTCGAGCTACCCGTCGATGAGCCGGCGTTGCGGCGGATATTCGCCGAGCAGCAGACCGCGGCACTCGAGGTCGCCCGGCATCTGCTGGAACATACCGGTGCGGGCGGGCAGACCGCGCAGGCGGGCGCGGCTCGCGATCTGGGCGCCAGGGAGCCCGAAGGCCGCGCGGTCCCCGCCGAGGGCCCGGGTCTCATCCTTCCCGGGGATGGGGCCGGTATCAGCGTATCCCAGGACCTGCACTGACGTCAGGCACCCGCGACATTTGGATCGCGCCATGCGCGCTCAAAGGGTAGTCGCCAGGTATGCGGGGCGATCAACTGATGAATGGAATTCGGTCCCCAGGACCCTTGCGCATAGGGACGCACGGGTAACGGGGCCTCGAGCAGCGGAGCGGAGACCTCCCACAGCCGCTCGATGCCCTCGGCCGTCGTGAAGAGCGTGTGATCGCCGCGCATCGCATCGAGGATCAGTCGCTCGTACGCCTCGAGTACGTCCCCCAGGTGACCGGTGTCGTGCATGGCGAACTGCAGACTGAGTTTGTCCAGTCTCATACCCGGCCCGGGACGCTTGCCGTAGAAGGAAAGCGACATCTTGGAGGCATCTGCCAGATCGAACGTAAGGTGATCGGGGCCCTGAGCCCCCACGCCTGAATCGGGCGGAAACATGCTGCGCGGGGGCTCGCGAAACGCGATGGAGATGATTCGCTGTCCCTCAGCCATGCGCTTTCCGGTTCGCAGGTAGAAGGGCACTCCCGCCCATCGCCAGTTGTCGATCGAGCACTTCAGGGCGATGAAGGTCTCCGTGTCGGATTCCTCGTCGACGCCTTCCTCGGCGCGGTAGCCGGTGTACTGGCCCCGCACCACGTCCGCGGGCCTGATGGGCAGCAGACTGCGGAAGACCTTGTTCTTTTCCTCGCTGATGGAGCGCGGCTCCAACGCGGTGGGCGGCTCCATGGCTGTGAAGGCCAGGATCTGAAACAGGTGCGTGACGACCATGTCGCGATAGGCGCCGGTGGATTCGTAGAACTTCACGCGCCTGCCGAGGTCGAGTGTCTCGGGCACGTCGATCTGAACGTGGTCGATGAAATTGCGGTTCCAGATCGGCTCGAACAGCCCGTTCGCGAAGCGAAAAGCCAGGATGTTCTGCGCCGGCTCCTTGCCGAGAAAGTGATCGATGCGGAAGATCTGATCCTCGGAGAACACCTCATGCAGGCTGGCATTCAGGGATACCGCGCTCCTGAGGTCGACTCCGAAGGGCTTTTCCATGATGATTCGAGCGCGTTCGATCAGACCCGCCTGACCGAGCAGCTTCACCGCCGACAGCGCAGCGTCCGGCGGAACACTCAGGTGATGCAGCCGCCTGCATTCGGCGCCATTGAAGGATTTTTCCGCCCTGTCCACGGCCGCCTTGAGCGCATCCGGCCCAGCGGCGAGCGGCACGTAATCGAGGGTCGCGGCAAAGCTGTTCCAGGCGTCGTCGGCCACCTTGCGGGCGGCGAATTCCAGCAGCGCCTCGTGTACGAGGGCCCTGAAGGCATCCGCAGTCATGTCTTCCAGCGACACACCGACGACCCGGCAGCCGGGAATGAAACCGCTGCTCGCGAGATGAAACAGGCCCGGAAGCAGCTTACGTCGCGCCAGGTCGCCCGAGGCCCCCACCAACACGACGACGTGCGGGTACTTCGGACCGACGCCTGAAGGAACCTTGGCCACGGTTAGGCTGGTGTCGCTGGTGCTGCTCAGTTCGCAGTATGCAGCCAGCGCTCACCGTCCCGATAGAGGGCCTCGGCAGCCGGGCTGCGCAGGTGCGGCAGATCGGTGCGAACCGGGAAGCCGAGGCCGCTCTGCAGGTAGGCGAGGTGGCGGTAGTTCATCGGGAACTTCGAGAGCAGCGACTCATCGAGCTTCACGACTTCGCCGGGTTTGACCGCGTCGAGCCGATCGCGATCGTAAATCGTGCGACGCTCGAGCAGGCCCCAGCGACCGTGGCGCTTCTCCCAGCGATCGAGGTGGCGTGCCTGTGCCGAAACGTCGCACAGGACGCCATGAATCGGCGCGCGCTGGGAAATCACCATCTTCGTCGTCGACAACGCCCGCGCACCGACCACTTCGATCAGCGAGCCGCCGAGCTGATGGAGAATATCGAGTCCCTTGTCCCAGCCGGCGCGGTTGGCTTCGATGAACTGCTCCGCGGTGCCCTCGCGCCAGCTCGCGGCCATCCGACCGTCCGCGTGCCAGACGCCACGCAAACGCTCCCAGTCCCCCATGTCCCGCCAGACTACCCAGCTCTCGATGAGCTCGCGAATGCGCGCCTTGTCATCCTCGACACCGATACTCATGGGCGATCTCCTTCAGCGCCACGCCCGAGGTGGCTTGGGCGACGCCAACCGCTGCTGCGTTACATGGAAGACGGCTTGCGCATGTGGTTCAGGCGCGCGTCCAGGCGTGGGTAGACCCGACGGGCATTGCCTTCGAACAGCATCGTGCGCTCGGCATCGCTCAGCGCCAGGGCGTCGACGTAGCGCTTGGTGTCGTCGAAATAGTGGCGGGTCTCGGGATCGATCCCGCGTACCGCGCCGATCATCTCCGAGCCGAACAGGATGTTCTCGAGCGGGATGACTCGCGCCAGCAGATCGATACCCGGCTGATGGTATACGCAGGTGTCGAAGAACACGTTGTGCATGACGTGCTCACTCAACGGCGGGCGCTTGAGCATATCCGCCAGGCCGCGATAGCGGCCCCAGTGATAGGGCACCGCGCCGCCGCCGTGCGGGATGATCAGGCGCAGCGTTGGAAAGTCCTTGAACAGGTCCCCTTCGATAAGCTGCATGAACGCCGAAGTGTCGGCATTGATGTAGTGTGCGCCGGTCGCATGGAACACGGGGTTGCACGAGGCCGACACGTGCACCATGGCGGGCACCTCCAGCTCCACCATCTGCTCGTACAGCGGGTACCAGTAGCGGTCGGTCAAGGGCGGCGAATTCCAATGTCCACCGCTCGGATCGGGATTCAGATTGCAGCCGACGAAGCCCAGCTCGCGCACGCAGCGGCGCAGCTCCGCGACCGAGGCGTCGAGCGGTGCCCCCGGAAACTGCGGCAGCTGGCACACGCCGACGAAGTTGTCGCGGTACAGCTCGACCACTCGCGCGATCAGATCATTGCAGACCTGTGACCATGCGATCGAAATCTCCTCGCTCCCCAGGTGATGCCCCATCGCCGAAGCGCGCGGGGAAAACAGCGTCACATCCCCGCCGCGCTCGCGTTGCAGCCGCAGCTGCTGCGTCTCGATACTGGTGCGAATCGCCTCGTCGCTGATCTGGGGAGGGCGCGGGCTGCCTCCTTCGAGCTGCGCTTCACGGTATTTCTGCAGTGCCGCCGGCGCGGTGGTGTAATGCCCGTGGCAGTCGATGATCAGCATAACAGGGTCTCTCCAGTGCCACGCGATTGCAACAGCGTGTCGAGCAGCTCGGGCAGCGAGTCGCACTCGGCGAGGGCCGCATGCGCGCTGGCCCATGTCTGCCGATGAATGCTCGCTTCACTCATCCAGGCATCGATGCCCGCCTCTGCGACCGTTTGCGCGACGTGCTGCATTTCCGCGGCGCGCCGGCGTCCGTGCAGCAGCGAGCGCGAGAGCATGTAGCGCGCCAGCGCGTGCCAATCGGCGCTCGGCAGCAGGTCGCTGAGCGAGGCGAGCACGGTGCCCTCCACGCCGTAATGCCGCGCGGCGAGCAGCGACTCGGCGAGCAGTGCCTCGAGCCCCTTGATGATCACGCTGCGGCACATCTTCGCCGCGGACGCCGGCCCGACGGTCGGGCTGTAGAGCTGCGCGGCGCT
>JASHSK010000142.1 GCA_030038755.1 Gammaproteobacteria bacterium | reverse complement strand
TGATACTCCGACGGCAGGAAGCCGGCGCTCCAGGTCGCCGAATCCGTCGGCTCGCCCTGGGGGATACCCGAGGTCATCACGAGGAAGCTCGGCAGATTGGTGTTGTCGTTGCCCAACGCGTAGGTGACCCAGGCACCATCCGATGGCCTGCCGGCCAGCTGGAAGCCCGTGTGAAGCAGCACCTGGCCCGGACCGTGATTCAGCTGATCGCTGTACATCGACCTGATGAAGCACAGGTCGTCGACGATCCCGGACATGTAAGGCAATAAATCGCTGACCCAGACTCTCGACTGGCCGTGCTGACGCATGGGAGCCATCGGTGCGGCGCACAGGAAGGCCGCCTGACCGCTCGACATCGACGAGAGCTTCTGGGTGTCGAGCACCGACGCGGGCATCGGCTGCCCGTTCATCTTCATCAGAGTCGGCTTATAGTCCCACAGATCAACCGTGGAGTTCGCACCGAGCATGTGTATGTAAATCACGCGCTTGGCGCGGGCCGGATATTGCCCCGTCTGCTTCGTGCCGAGGTTCGGCGCGTAGCCGGATCGCTGCGCGGCGGGAGCGATCGTGGCGCCCGCCTTCGTCATCCCCAGCACATCCGCGGCGGCCACCGCACCCAGCCCCAATCCGAAGCCCGCCTTCATCAGAAAGGAGCGGCGAGCGCCGTCAACGACGTCCTTGAGGTCCGAGCCCCCGATGGATACGGCGCCATCGCGCTTGCTGCTACGCTTCATGAAAATCTCCTACTGAATGAAGTACGAGTCGGGGGCATTCATGATCAGCGTGGCCACGTTGGTCAGCGCGGCCAGTTTGACCACGCTCACGCTGCCGTCAACCGGCTCTACTCCCACATTCACCAGCTCTGCGGCCGCCTTTGGATCGGACTGATACCTCTGCAAGCGCTTGTCGTAGTAGGAACTCAGGGCCGCCATCAGTGCGGCGCTCGGATACTGCCTGCGCGCCAGCCGGAACACGTGTATCAGCTCCTGCGTCGGATCGCTGCTGTAATGCAACGCCTCTGTCGCCATCATCCGATAAGCTTCCAGGTACTGCGGCCCGTTCACCAGCAACAACGCCTGCATCGGCGTGTTGGAGACCTCCTCCTTCCCGATGCTCACGGTCGGATCAGCCGCATCCAGCAATTGGAACTGCGGATTCATCCCGTTGCGCTTGATGAAGGAGTAGAGCGTACGCCGGTGCAGCTCCGAAGCGGGCTCGTCGCCGGGCTCCGGGTAGAACTCCACGACCGCAGCCGGCTGGTAAGGGTAGGTACTCGGTCCGCCGATCGTGCGATCGAGTATCCCCGCATCGAAGAGCGCGCTGTCACGCATCTGCCGATAGGACATGCGGAAGCGCGGACCACGCGCGAGCAGGTCGTTTTGCGGATCGAGCTGGCGCTGTGCGGGCGTGGCCGCCGAGCTCTGACGGAACGTCGCCGACATCACGATCATCTTCTGCATCTGCTTGATGTTCCACCCCGAGTCCTGGAACTTCAGTGCCAGGTAGTCCACCAGATGCAGATAGGCGGGCATGATCCCCTGTGAGCCGAAGTCATCCTGGGTCGACACGAGCCCCGTGCCGAAATTCATCTGCCAGAGCCGGTTGACGAACACCCGGGCCGTCAGCGGGTTCTGCGGGTCAAACATCCACTGCATCAGTCCCAGCCGGGTGCGCGGGTACTTGTCCGACCAGGCAAACAGCTGCGTCGGGCCCTGCAGCGGTACCTGCTCCCTGGGCGAATCCCATTCGCCGCGATACAGCAGGTAGGTGGGCCGTGGCGTCTGCTGATCTTCATATACGATCGTTTCCGGGATCGCCGACGCGATGTCATTTTCCTGCTTACGCGCCATATCCAGCGCCTGGCGGGCGGCGATCTCAGACGGGTCGCGGACCGCCAGCAGGTGAGCCAGCTGCCCACTCAGGTCGGATCGATCGACCTGCAGAGCCTTTGCGCCCTCATGCAGGTAGGCGATCTCGATCGGAGTCAAAGCGCGATCGAACAGACGAAACTCGTCAATCGCACTGCCGGCGGGTCCGCTTTCGCGGAAGCGGGTGCCAAAAGCAAAGCCCGTATACTCACCGAAGATCCCCGGTGCGGCCGTTGGGAGGATCTCCCGGGTCAGGTGGTCCCGGACGATGTCCACCGGCATGAGCGCACCATTGAGGTACAGATGCACCCCAGAGGCCTTGCTCGAGCCGTCGTAGGTGACAGTGATGTGCGCCCACTGCTTCACGGGCAGCGCCGCCTTGGAGTAGACGGCCAGCATGTTGAAAGGTCGCGCGTGAGCAATGTACAGCTGCAGGCGGCCGTCCTCGCCCAGAACCAGCTCATAGCCTTTGCCGCCATTATCGAGGGCGGTATCGGCATCCGGGAGGTCTGTCTGGCTGAAGATCGTCGTATAGATGGGGTATCGCTGCGCCGGGTAAAACCACAGATCGACGCTGAACTGCTGCCAGCGATCGTAGTACCCTAGAGAGGGCTCCCCGATCTTGTGGGGCAGATACGCCCCGCTGGCGTTGTTGGCGGTGAAATACAACGCCTGACCTTTGACTCCCGGCCCGAGTTTGGGGTCCGATACCACCATCGGTGCAACATTGGGCATGCCGGCGGGTGAGAACTGCATTTCGCTGAGCCTGTAGGTAACAGGCACGAAGGGGTTCTCGCGCCCGTCCAGCCCGACTCCGCCAACGGGGTAACCACTCGTCTGCTTCTGGAAAAGAGCGCCGTTTTTCGCAGCCTTGGCAGGGGCCCTTGGAGCCGCAGCCTTGCGCTGCACGTTTGCCTTGGGCCTGGAGCCCACGGGGAAGAAGCCAAAGCCACCCTTGCGCGGGGTGGGCGCGAGTCTGAGCGTCGGCCAGGCGCTCTGCGGGATCGGTTGCACCGAATCAAGGGGATAATAAGCGACCTGCGCCTGTTGCAGGGAGCTCTGGATGAGGCGCGTGGCCGCTGCCTCGTTGACCGCCCCCGGCGCGGCCCCTTCGCCGGGCTGAACCAGGGAGGTGCGCACCAGCCGCGCGGGCCCCGTCGACTCGCGGGCGACGCTCGGACTGCCGTTGCGCAGCCACGCGGCCACCTCGGAGGCGGCCCGGCGGCTGTCGGCCGTCAGGATGCGCTGATAGGCATCGGTCGTGTCCTGCACCTTGCGCTGCGCCCGCAGCAGCTGCAGCTGCTGCGTGGCCGTGGGCCACGGCAGCGTCGGACCGCCCTGCGTACCCCCGACCCCAGGCGCATCGAGGCTGTTGAAGAAGCCACTGAGCGAGTAGAAGTCCTTCTGACTGATCGGGTCGAACTTGTGATCGTGGCAGCGCGCGCAGCCCACCGTGTAGCCCAGCAGCGCCTGACCGACGGTGTCGGTGTCGTCGACCACGGACTCGATGCGG
>JASHSK010000141.1 GCA_030038755.1 Gammaproteobacteria bacterium | reverse complement strand
TGGAGCCCTTCGACGTTGCGTAGAGGCGCGCAACTTCGCGGATGGTTTCTGCGTCGACACCACACACCAGCGCCATTTTCTCGGGCGTGAACTGCAGGATATTGGTCTTCAGCGCTTCGAAATTCTCCGTATGTGCATCTATGAATCCCTGGTCATAGAGCTTTTCGGTGACGATGACGTTCAGCATGGCGTTCAGCAGCGACACATCGGATCCGGGCTTGAACGCGAGGTGCTTGTAGGCGTGACGTGAAAGCGCCTGAAACCGCGGATCGATGACGATGAGCTTCGCGCCCCGTTGCTTTACCGCGTTCTTGATGAACGTGGCCGCAACCGGATGATTGATGGTTGGATTCGCGCCGATGACGATGATCACCTCGGCGTCGAGCGCCGCTTCGAACGGCGCCGACACCGCGCCGGAATTCAGTCCTTCCATGAGGGCCGCTACCGACGAGGCGTGGCACAGACGCGTGCAATGATCGACGTTGTTCGAGCCGAAGCCGGTACGCACCAGCTTCTGGAACAGATACGCCTCCTCATTCGAGCCCTTCGCCGAGCCGAAGCCGGCGAGCGCCTGCGCGCCCTGGGCGTCGCGAATCCTCCTCAGCCCTCCGGCGGCGCGCTCGAGCGCCTCCTCCCACGTGGCCTCGCGGAAATGTGTCCACGGATTGGCGGGATCCACCTGATCGTTCGCGTCCTTGGCGACGTCATCGAGCCGGACCAGCGGTTTCGTGAGTCTGTGCGGATGATGGATGTAGTCAAAGCCGAATCGACCTTTGACGCACAGGCGGTTGTGATTGGCCGGGCCGTCACGTCCTTCCGCGTAGATGACCTTGTCACCCTTGACCTTGTAGGACACCTGACAGCCCACGCCGCAGTACGGGCACAGCGAATCGACCTCGCGATCGGGGTAAACGACGCGCGTCTGATTCCGGTCGAGATAGGCGGACGGCATGAGCGCGCCGGTCGGGCACGCCTGCACGCATTCGCCGCAGGCCACGCAGGTCGACTCGCCCATCGGGTCGTCGAAGTCGAATACGACCTTGGAGCCGGCCGAGCGATAGGCCATGCCGATGACGTCATTGACCTGAACCTCGCGGCAGGCGCGCACGCACAGATTGCACTGAATGCAGGCATCGAGATTGACGCGCATCGCCGTGTGACTGACATCCGCCTGCCAGCGCGCGGTCGTCGGAAAACGGCTGCCGGTGAGGTGGACGAAATCGGCCTGCTTCCAGAAATGCGAGGCCGGATCGTGGGACGTGGCGCGCGCCGGCTGATCCGCGAGCAGCAGCTCGATCACCATGGCGCGTGCACTGACGGCGCGTTCGCTGGCCGTCCTGACCTTCATTCCGACGGCGGGGGTGCGCTTGCAGGAGGGTGCCAGCACCCGCTCGCCCTCGATCTCGACCATGCAGGCGCGGCAGTTGCCGTCAGGACGATAGCCGGGCTCGGGCTTGTGACACAGATGCGGAATGTGCGTGCCCAGACGCTGTGCGACATCCCAGAGCGTCTCCCCCGGGCGCGCTTCGACGCGCGCTCCGTCGAGCTCGAATACGATGCCCGGCTGCGGCGCACCGCCGCGCATGACCGGTGCCGGGGCAGCGGGTGGCGGCGCAGCGGGCGGCTGGGGGCGCGACGGTACCGCGGTCGGATGGTCTGGTCTGGCGTTCATGGGGCCATCACCTCGAGGGCGACTTCCCAGCGGCAATCGCCGGGGCATCGAACAATTCGGGGAAGTACTTGACGACGCTGGTCAGGGGATTGGAGGCCGCCTGGCCGAGACCGCAGATCGAGGCGTCGCGCATGCACTGCGCGAGCTCCTGCAACAGGGCGATATCCCACACCTTCTTTTCCATCAGCATGCGGGCCTTCTGCGTGCCCGAGCGGCACGGCGTACATTGGCCGCACGACTCATCCTCGAAGAAGCGCATGAGGTTCAGGGCCGCCTCGCGTACATCATCCTGATCGGACAGGACGATCACGGCGGCCGATCCGATGAAGCAGCCGTACTTCTCGAGCGTGCCGAAATCCAGGGGGATGTCATGCATCGATGCCGGCAGAATGCCACCCGAGGCACCGCCGGGCAGGTAGGCGGCAAATGTGTGCCCCTCGCACATGCCGCCGCAGTACTCATCGATCAGTTCCCGGATGGTGAGCCCGGCCGAGGCGAGCTTCACGCCGGGATTTCTGACGCGACCGGACACCGAGTAGGAGCGCAGTCCGAAGCGGCCGTTGCGCCCGTGGCTTTTCCACCAGGCTGCGCCCTTTTCGATCAGGTCGCGCACCCAGTAGAGCGTTTCGACGTTGTTGATCAATGTCGGTCGGCCGAAGATACCCACCTGGAAGGGCAGCGGGGGCTTGTGTCGTGGCAGTCCACGCTTGCCCTCGATGGATTCGATCAACGAGGATTCCTCTCCACAGATGTAGGCGCCGGCCCCGCGACGCAGATGGATGGCGGGTCCTCCCGCGGGCAGTTTTGCGATCTCCGCCGCCAGGATTTCGCGCGCGATGGGATACTCGTCGCGGATGTAGATGTAGACGTCGGTGGCCTCGACCACGTGAGCGCCGATCAGCGTGCCCTCGAGAAAGCGATGCGGGTCGCTGTTGAGGAAGAACTGGTCCTTGAAAGTGCCGGGCTCCCCCTCATCGCCATTGACCGCCATCAGCCGGGGTCCCGGCTCACCGAGTACCGAGCGCCACTTGCGGCCGGTCGGGAAGCCGGCTCCACCCAGGCCGCGCAGCGAGGCATCGTCCAGGGCCTTGAGGACATCTTCGGCGCTGAGCGAGCCCGAGCGCAGGCGTTCCAGGGTCACGTATCCGCCGGCGGCCCGATAGGCCTCGAAGTCGATGTAGTCCGGGATGTGCGGGTGTGTGTCACGATGGGAGACGGCGTGCCTGACGCTGTCCACGGTCGCATGCGTGACGAAGTGGTGGCCGACCTCGACGGCGGGAGCCTGATCACAAAGTCCGACGCACGGTGCGCGCACGACACGAACGCCGTCGTGCAGGCCGGCCTTGAGCGCGGCCAGCAGCGGTTCCGCGCCCAGCAGGCAACAGGTGAGGCTGTCGCAGACCCTGACCGTGATCGGGGGAATGTCCGGCGCCCCCTCCTTCACCACGTCGAAGTGTGCGTAGAAGGTCGCCGTCTCGTACACCTCGGCAAAGGACAGGCGCATTTCCTCGGCCAGCGCCGCCAGGTGCGCCGCGGAGATCTGCCCGAAGGCGTCCTGAATCAGGTGCAGGTATTCGATGAGCAGGTGCCGCTCGCGCGGGCGATCCGCGAGCAGCGACTCGATGGCTGCCTTGGCGTGAGGATCGACCTGCCGGCCCTTGGGCACCGATCGAGCGCGACCCTTCCCCCTGCCCGGGTGGTCGAAGCGCCGAACCTTGCTGACGTCGTCGTAATTGTCACGGTCTTGCATGGCAATATCTTACTGAGTGGCCGCGCGATTCGCAGGTTGCACTGCAATACCCGATGCCCTCGTCAGTCGCGTGGGGCATTCAGCCCATCGATCACCGCGTCGATCGGTTGTGCCTTCAAGAGGACCAGATCGGCTACGGCGCGTATGTCGTTGAGATCAATGCAGGGAATGCCGGTTCCGGGCAGGGGCTGATCGCTGGCGACCGCCACGATCCGCCGGTCCTGCCAGAGCAGCGGGGTCTTGCCCAGAGACGCGCGGAAGATCTCGATTTTCGGGTAACGCTCGGCCTTGAACCCTTCAACGAGCACCAGATCGCACGGCGACACCCTGGCCAGCAACTCCGACAGCGTGGCCTCCGCGCCGTCGCCGATCTCGTGCATTTGCACCCAGCGGCGAGCGGACGAGACGATCACTTCGCCGGCGCCGGCCTTGCGATGCGCGTGGGAATCCTTACCCGGCTGATCGACGTCGAAGGAGTGGTGGGCGTGCTTGATGGTGGACACCTGCAGGCCGCGGCGGCGCAGCACCGGTATGAGGTGAGTGAGCAGCGTGGTCTTGCCAGACCCGCTCCAGCCGGCGATGCCCAGTACCTTGGTCATGCCAGTCCGAGCGTATACCATGCGTGCCGAATCATGCGGCCGGATGCTTCAGAGGATCCCGTCGAGGGACCGGTCGCGGGTCCTGTCGGCGGGCATGCCGGGGGGCGTGTCGTTGGCGTGGTGATCGCCGGCGGCCGCTCGCTGCGCTTCGGAGGCGAGAAGGCGGTCGCGCTCCTGTCCGGAGTGCCGCTGCTGATGTGGGCGGTAAGGCGCCTGCAGCGAACCTGTGCCGCGGTGGCCGTCAATGCGCGGCGGCAGACACAGACTGAAGCTCTGGCCCTGGCGGAAGGGTTGCCGGTCCTGCACGACCAGGAGGGGGACGCGCTCGGGCCACTGGCCGGCGTGAAAGTGGGCCTGCAGTGGGCGCACCGTCTCGGATCCCACGCGCTCGCCGTGAGTCCCTGTGACGCGCCGAGGCTGCCCGAAGACCTGTTCCCGCGGCTCATCGAGGCCGCCGGTGACGGTGCCGCGATGGCCGAGACCGCTGACGGGAATCAGCCCCTGTGCGCCGTGTGGCCGGTGAGCGCCTTGCCCGAGGTGACGGAAGCGTTGGCGGCAGGGCGGCATCCCCCGACCTGGCGCCTGCTGGAGCAGTTGGGTGCCCGGCGCGTGCGCTTCAGCGCGCCGGAGCTGTTCGCGAACATCAACACCGTGGCGGATCTTGCAGCGGTGTCGCTCGAGCTTTAACTATCGCGGCGCGGATAATCGCCGAGAATGTCAGTCCAGATCCGGCGGCCAAGGGCAAGCCGGACGTTTGAGGGGTTGGGGTTCCAGTCATGAGCGACGTGCGGTCACGTTCAGCGGCGGCTGCCTGCGGGCGCCGGCGCGAGGTATCCGTCGCCGTCGTCGCCTGAGGAGTACGCGATGACAGGAGTCAGCCACACTGCGCCGCCGGCACCGGCCACCGGTCGCTGGGACACGTCCTACGAGTGGAAGATCACGCTGCTGCTGGCCATCAGTTTCGGACTGGTCGGCCTGGACCGCTGGGTCATCCCCCCGCTGTTCGCGGCGGCCATGGGCAGGGATCTGGGGATGACACCGGCCTCGCTCGGCGACGCGGTGGGCATCCTGGGCGTGTGCTGGGGTTGCTCGGCCTTCCTGTTTGGAAGCGTGTCCGATTACCTGGGGCGTCGCCGGGTGCTCGTCCCTGCGATCGTCGTCTTCTCCGTGCTTTCCATCTGCTCGGGTCTCGTCACAGGTCTGGCGAGCCTGCTGCTGGTGCGCGGGATCATGGGCGTGGCGGAGGGCCCGGTGGCCTCCGTGGGCGTGGCCGTGTCGGTCGAGGCCTCCCACCCCAGGCGCCGCGGGCTGAATAACGGCATCTTCCAGTGCTGCTTCGCGCTGTTCGGGCTGGCGCTGGCGCCGATCATCGCGACTCAGCTGCTGCGTGTGACCTCGTGGCGTCACGTCTTCATGCTGGTCGGTATCCCCGGCCTGATCGCGGCCATCTTCATGGGCTTCGTGCTGCGCGAGCCGGCGACCATCGCCGCCGCGGCCGGGATCAGGCAACACCGCGAGCGCGCGCCCTACAGTCAGCTGTTCAGCCATCGCAATGTGCCGCTGGGCATGGGGGGGCTGCTGTGTGCGATGGCCGGTATCTTCGTGCTGAGCGCGATGGTGCCCAATTACCTGACCGACTACCTG
>JASHSK010000140.1 GCA_030038755.1 Gammaproteobacteria bacterium | reverse complement strand
CCCGACCGCCGGCAGCCCGAGCCATAGAGAGTGCATCGCGGCACGCACGACGACGACCGGCCGCGCTGCCGCTACTGGGGCTGCGCCGGCGCCGTGCCGAAGTCGACGGTGGGCGGGCGCGCGATCTGTGCCTCATCGTCCACCGTGAAGTTCGGCTTGAGCTGGTACTTGAACATCATCGCGGTCAGATTGGCGGGAAAGGAGCGGATCAGCACGTTGTAGGACTGCACCGCCTGGATGTAGCGGTGGCGGGCCACGGTGATCCGGTTTTCCGTGCCCTCGAGCTGCGCCTGCAGATCCTGGAAGTTCTGATCGGATTTGAGCTGCGGATAACTCTCCGAGACGGCGATCAGACTCTTCAGAGCCTGCGTCAGCTGGCCCTGAGCCGCCTCGAAGCGCTGAAACGCCTGCGGATCGTTCACCAGCGCCGGCGTCACCTGGATCGAGCCCACTTGGGCGCGCGCTTCGGCCACACCGATGAAGACCTTCTGCTCCTGCGCAGCATAGCCCTTGACGGTGTTGACCAGGTTCGGCACCAGGTCGGCACGCCGCTGGTACTGGTTGATCACCTCGGACCACGCGGCCTTGACCGCCTCATCCTGCTGCTGGATCTGGTTGTAGCCGCAACCGCTCGCGAGCAGCGCGACCGCCACGATAGCGAAGACCCGAAGCTTGCGCATATGGATCCCTCCCGGCCTTTTTGGATCCTCCCGGCCATATCGTACCCCGGCCGCGGCGCGAAAGGGCCGGCCGCGGCGTGCAGGGACCGGCCGCGGCACGAAGCGGCCGGCGGCGCCGCCGCGCCGGGCCCTAAAATACGGCCATGTCCCGCTACCGCGCCCCCACGCCTCCGGGCTCTCACTACATCACGCCGCAGGGCGCGGCGCGCCTGCGCGCCGAGCTCGACGAGCTGTGGCGGCGCGAGCGGCCGCAGGTGACAGCCGCCGTGGCAGCCGCGGCCGCGCAGGGCGACCGCTCGGAGAACGCCGAGTACACCTACGGCAAGCGGCGGCTGCGGGAGATCGACCGGCGCGTGCGCTTCCTGCGCGCACGGCTGGAGACCATGGCCGTGGTGGATCGGCCGCCTGGCGATCGCAGCCGCGTGTACTTCGGCGCGCGCGTGACGCTGGAAACCGACTCCGGAGAGGAGCGGCGCTACCGCATCGTCGGGCCCGACGAGCTGGACATGGGGGCCGATCACATCTCCATGGATGCGCCGCTCGGCCGCACCCTGCTGGGCAAGCGGCTGGATGAGGAGATCGTCCTCACGATCGGCGAGCGCATGCAGCGCTACACCATCGTGGCCGTGGAATATCCGGACCTCTAGGTCAGGAAACCCGCACGTTCCGGAACTGCCAGGGATCGCTCTTGTCGAGGTCCTCGGGGAAGAGCCGCTCGCGGTCGGTCAGGGGTGTCCAGTCCGAGTACTGCCCAGCCACGGGGCCGAGATACGGCAGGCACATGTCCAGGCAGCGGCGGAAATCCATCTCGTCGGGCTCGACCAGGCCGCAGTTGGGGTTCTCCATCGCCCACACGACCCCCGCGATCACCGCGACAGCGACCTGCAGACTCGTGGCATTGTTATAAGGGGCCAGTGAGCGCGCCTCCTCGATCGACAGCTGCGAACCGTACCAGTAGGCATTCCTGCGGTGGCCGGCGAGCAACACGCCCAGCTCATCGATGCCCTTGCTGATATCGTCCATGAGGATGCGTTTGCGCGACTGCAGCTGGTAGTTGCGGCCACAGAACTCGTGCAGCGACAGCACCGCGGCATCGCACGGGTGGTATGCGTAGTGCACCGTGGGCCGATAGAGCACCTGCGTGTCCTTGCGCAGCGTGTAGTAGTCGGCGATCGAGATGGCTTCGGCGTGCGTGATGAGAAACCCGTGGTAGGGACCGTTGAGCGGAGTCCAGCTGCGCGCTCGCGTGGCAACGCCGGGCTGGGAGAGGTAGATCGCCGCCCCCGAGCCGAAGTCGTGCCGCCGCCCGTCGCGCGGGAAGGTGCGCTCGTGGCTGCCCCAGCCGAGCTCGGCGGGCTGCGAGCCCTCCGCGACGAAGCCGTCCACCGACCAGGTGTTGACGAACTCGTTCGGCTCCTTCGCAATCGTCGACACCTGCGTATCGCGCTCGGCGATGTGAATGACCTTGACGCCCAGGCGCTGCGCGAGCTCGGCCCAATCGCTGCGGCTCTTCGGCACGGCGACGACGCCCGCGCGGCCGGCACCACCCGCCGCGGTCCCGGTTGCTCTGCCGCCGGCAGCGGTGCCCGTCGCGGGGGCGTCGCCCCTCGTGCCGGTGCCCGAGGCCGCGGCAGCGCCAGCCGTCGCGGCACCGCCAGCCGTCGTGGCACCGCCAGCCGCCGCACCCGCGGCCAGCAGGCCGGTATCCTGCGCGATGTTCAGCAACCCGACCTTGACCAGGTGAGAGACCAGGCCCGGATTGGCTCCGTGGGTGACCACGGCAGTCGGCGCGCGGGCATTACCGGCGCGCAGCGCCAGTGCCTCCTCGCGCAGCGCGTAATTGGTGCGGCGGGCGGCGGGAATGGTCGGATCGGTGTAGCCGCCCGGCCACGGCTCGATGCACGTATCCAGATACATCGCGCCCTTCTCCCAGCAGTGGCGGATCAGCGCGACGCTGGATACGTCGACCGACACATTGATCAGCAGATCGCCGCGTCCGAGGAACGGCTCGAGCGTACGGCGGAAGTTCTCGCGTGTGAGCGGCTCCCTGAGAAACTTGACCTGGTAGCGCGCCGCCTCCTCGCGCCCGGCGTCGTCCGCGCTGACGATGGCGATGCGATCGGCACTGATGCCGATGTGTCGCAGGATCAGCGGCAATACTCCCTGACCGATGCTGCCGAAGCCGACCAACAGGATTCGACCGGGAAACTCGATGTGAACTGGCTGGGTCATGATCCGTCCGCAACTGGAGCCTGAAGGTTAGCAACGGTGGCGCGCAGCCGCCACCGCTAAAGATCAGCTTCGCGGGTGACCCGGCAGCGCGGCGACCCGGTCGAGCCATCGTCCGATGGCCGGATAGTTAATCTGCATCGGCAGAAAGCGCGCGGCGAGCTCATGGGCCTCGGGCCGCCGCAGTGCCTGCACCAGCAATTGCACGTGCGGATAGATGACCATGTCGGCCGCCGAAAAGCTATCGCCGACCACCCAGTCCGAGCGCGCCAGCCGCTGCTCGAGGGCGCGAGCCTCGCCGGCCACGCGATGCATGGCTTCGGCGAGCCGTTCGGCCACACCGCGCGGCGGCTGTCCCTGCGCGGGCCCGAGCAGCGAGTGCACGATCTGCCTGAGCGGCGGCTCGGCATGCGACTGGTACTCGCAGATCACCCGCATGATCACCCCGCCCTCCTCGGGAGTGCGGCCGAAGATCGGGGGGTCGGGGTACTTGCGATCCAGGTAGTACAGGATCGCCAGTGACTCGAACACCACATAGTCGCCGTCGCGCAGTACCGGTACCTGGCCGCGGAAGTTCAGCGCCAGCATCTGCGGCGATTGATGCTCCCACAGGTCGAGCTTGAGCAGGTGACTCTCGTAGGTCAGCCCCTTGTGCTCGAGCGCCAGCGCCACACGCTCGCAGTATGGACTGCCGCTACTCCAGTAGAAATGGATGGCCATCGTGCCCGAAGCTCTCCTGTCCGGCCGCGATTGTAGCAGCCGCCCTCACCGCGGCGCTTCCGGCGCGGCTCGCAGCGGCGCCCCGTTGCGGCGGCTCGCAGCACCGGCCGATTGCGGCGGCTCGCAGCCGCGTCCGGTTGCGCGACACGGGCCACATTTACTTGTCAATTCGATTTGCTATCGTGCGCGGGATGAGCGTAGGAACCCCACAGGTGGCACGCGGCGCGCCCAACGGCACGAGCGCCGGGCACGGCTGGGGCATCGAGGACGCGCTCGAGTTGTACAACGTGCCGGCCTGGAGCTCGGGTTATTTCTCGATCAACGCGGCCGGACACGTGGTGGTGCGCCCGGATACCACGGCGGCGCACGAGATCGACCTCTTCGAAGTCGTCCAGGGCCTGGCCGAGCGCGATCTGTCCGCTCCCGTCGTGATCCGCTTCTCCGACATCCTCGCCCACCGCATGCGCCACCTGCACGACGCCTTCAGCCAGGCGATCGCCGAGAACGGCTACCAGAATCGCTACACGGCGGTCTATCCGATCAAGGTCAATCAGCAGCGCCTGGTGGTCGAGGAGGTCTACGGCTACGGCAAGCAGTTCGGCTACGGCCTGGAGGTCGGGTCGAAACCCGAGCTGCTCGCGGTGATGGCGATGACTGAACTGGAGCCCGGGCGACCGATCATCTGCAACGGCTTCAAGGACTCCAGCTACATCGAGGCGGCCATCCTCGCCACCAAGTTGGGGCGCACCATCATCCCGGTCATCGAGAACTTCTCGGAACTGGAGCTGGTGTTGCGCCACGCGGACACCTACGGCGTGCGGCCGCGGCTGGGCGTGCGCGTGAAGCTCGCCAGCGAAGGCTCGGGGCGCTGGCGCGACTCGGCGGGCGAGAAGAGCAAGTTCGGATTGTTCACCAGCGAGATCCTCGAGCTGCACGCGATCCTCAAGGGGCGCGACATGCTCGATTGCCTGAAGCTCGTTCA
>JASHSK010000139.1 GCA_030038755.1 Gammaproteobacteria bacterium | reverse complement strand
ATGAGCATTGCGACCAGACAGGCCGTTATGTGGTACGCCGCAAGGTACTGGAGGCGTGGAGAATTTACCAACGGCAGCTACCGCCGGCGCCCAGGGCGAGGGCGTTATGGCAAGAGCGCGCACGGGTGGCTGCGGCGGGCCGTGCGAGTCCTCATCGGGACGGTCCGGCACGCATTCCCGGAGCGGTGATGAACTCGGATCAGGACCTCTATTTCGTCATTCCAACCTATCGTCTGCGCGAGGTCGGCACCACCGTCCAGGAGTATGACGAGCATTTCTGGCGCAACGGGCACGCGGTACCCATCATCGTGTTCGATGATTCGAGTCCCGCGAATCGCGACAAGTACTACCCGCTCCTCGAGGAAACGACGACGCACAACGACCTGTACTACGTGGGGCCGGCGGAGAAGGAGCAGTTCGTCTCCTATCTGAATATGCGTGTGACCGACCGGCGGTTGCAGGGGTTGGTCAAGAGTCTGTTCCGTCCGAGCTACGGAGGTAACCGCAACTGCGCGCTGATGTACACCCTCGGCGGCAAGGTGGTCAGTGCCGATGATGACATGAGGCCTTACTCTTTGATGGAGCATCGTCCGGAATCGCTCGAGGCCGACGAGGTCTGCCGGGGCAGACTGCACCGCAAGGGAGAGAACGGCTACACGCGCAAATCCTTCGACATCCTCAGGTCGTTCCTGGATATCGTAGGCAAACGCGCCGGGGATGCGCCTGAAAATTACGACCACGGCGAGCTGCTGGTCGACAGCGCGATGGATTTGGAGACCAACGCGAGCGCCGGCTTCACGCGCCAGAACTCCCTGACGGTGCGCCGTGGGGCGGTTCCGGAAGACGCAGTCGTGAAGATGGCTCAGACCTATCGTTCCGGCACGGGCGACATCGACGCCATCGAATACGTGGAGATGTTTCTGGAAAACCGGGATCAGACCGATCCGACCGAGCTCAGCGACTTCTACGTGCTGGAGAACTTCCGGCCGGTGGTGACGAAGAAGAACTGGCGGATGGACTGCGGCGTCGCCGCCTACGACAACACCTTCGGTCTGCCGCCGTTTTTCCCGACGCACCTGCGTTGCGAGGACTACATATATCGTCTGTGGGTGCAGCAGGAAGGGGTCGCGGCCGCACACGTCGACGCGGCGCAGAATCACATCAAAAGCAATTACATGCGAAACCCGCCGGCGTCCGAGATCCTCAACGAGGAGGTCTCGAATCTGCTCAAGAAGAGGATCCGAGCCTCCGTGTCGCGCCTCGATGAGCTCTCGATCGCGTTCGATTACGAAGGCAACGTTTCTGCTCGAGACGCCGAGGAAATCCTCGAGAGGATCGGCCGGTTGCACGGTCGCGCCCTGGCCGCGGCCGGGGAGGCGGCCACGCCGCAACGGGCGGAAGCGCTGAACCTGTTCGCGGCCAACCTCAACAAGGCATTCTTTGGCTTCGAGCCGGACTTCTTTCAGCACAATCTGCTGCGCATCCTCGCCGACGCGACCGACGTCATCAAGGGCTCGATCGAGCTCTGGCCGACACTCGTGGAGATCTGCTACTTCCAGAAAGAGCGCAAGGGCTTACCCCGTACGCGCGTCGAGAACCACAGGAGATGAGCCGTGGGACGCCGGCCGCAGTCGGTAGGTTCAGTACTCGGCGCGACGTGCCGGCTCATTGGATGCGCCGCGACGTTGTTGCTCCTGCGCTTCGAGCTCGGCCGCGGGCTGGAGTCGCAGGTTGGACTCGCGGTTCTGCAGGTCACGCTGGCCGCAGTGACAGCCATATTGATCGGCAACATCGTCAAGGAGGCGGTGTTCGCGCTCAGCAAGCAACTGATGAACTGGCTGGGGCAGCCGTTCGTCCGTGTGACCAGGACGCTGCGCGGACGGACCGTATCGGAGACATACTTTCCGGATGGAACCTGGATGCGCCGCGAGACCTGGAAGGCTGGAGCGGTGTGGGAATGGACCGAGCGCGACGGCAGTTGCACGCGCATAGAGACCCCGACGATGAGGGTGGTGCGTACGACACCGCCGCGGATCCCGTCGAATCCAGGGCGTTCAATCATCGATCGGCCGGGCCCGCCCATGTCGCAAAGCGCGGGCGCGTTTCGCCATCTGTGGAATTCCGCGAAGCGCGTCTGAGCTGAATCATCCGCCGGCGTCGCGCAGGCGCCTGCAGCGCCCGCTCGAAAAAGTCTTAATGCCGGGTTAATACCGGACAGCGTACCGTTCCGGCGTTTGGTAGGGATCGAGGGAACACTAAGATGGTCACCACCGCGGTTGTGCTGATCGTGGCCGGCACGCTGGGCCTGTTGTACATCGTTGCCAGGACCTCACGCACTCCTGAGCGCAACCCGCTCAATTACGCCCGCGGCACGACGGCGGATGACGACGTGCGTGACCCGCGAGCGATCACGGCCGCCAGAAAATCTTAATGCCATTCTTATGCGCGGCCGCATAGCGTGATGCCACTCACCTATCGGTCGCATTGGACCAAACAGGGAACCCGAGCGCGTCTGCAGGAGGTCTGCACCCATGAACCTTGTCATATGGCTGCCTGCGCTATTTCTCCTGGGCATCGCCGGCCTCGTCGGGTGCCTGGCATTCACGGCCGGGTGTGCGCGGATCTGAGGAGTAACTGCAAGTGATCTGGCTGACTGTCGTCGTGACCGCATTCCTGTTCGGCTATCTGTTGGTGGCTCTCATAAGGCCGGAGTGGTTCTAAGAGGCTTTCAGCAGGTTGGCTCGTCGCGAGCCCATGGACGCCGATACGAGCCCTAAAGGGTGAGCGCTATGTGGACACTTCCCATTCTGTTGCTTGCGGTCACGATACTGCTATCGATCCCGCTGAGCCGGTATTTCGCCTGGATCATGGAGGGTCGTTATCGCGCGCCCCGGTGGCTCGCATGGTTCGAGAGGCATCTTGATACCGGTGAACAGGACTGGAAGCAATACACCGTATCGATGCTGGTCTTCTCGGTGGTTCTGTTCACGTTCGGCTACGTGGTTCTGTGCCTGCAGCCGATTGCCCCGCTCAATCCGCTGCATCGGGGAATTCTCGCGCCATCGGCGATCTTCAACACCGTCATCTCCTTTCTGACGAACACCAACCTGCAGCACTATTCCGGCGATCAGCACCTGTCCAACTTCAGTCAGATCTTCTTCATTCTGCCGAACATGTTCCTGTCGGCATCGATTGGATTCTGCGCGCTGTCGGCGATCATCCGTCTGTTTCGAGGTCAGGCGACCGTCGGCAACTATTTCGTCGACATGTGGCGCGTGGTGGCCTACATCTACCTGCCGGCCGCGATGATCTCGGGAATCATCTTCATGCACGAAGGCATGCCGATGACCTACAGGACCGAGCAGACGATCACCACGCTGGAGACCGGCGCGATGGGCACGGATGCGCAGGGGCATGCCAATCCGCAGAACATCATCGTGGGGCCGGTCGCCGCGGTGATCCCGATCAAGATGCTCGGCACCAACGGCGGCGGCTTCTACGGCATGAATTCCGCCCATCCACTCGAGAATCCGACCGCGCTGTCGAACTTCGTCACGACGTTCGACATGATGATCTTCCCGTTCACCCTGGTGCTGATGTACGGCCGGATGCTGCGCCGCAAGCGTCATGCGGCGGTCATCTATAGCGTGATGCTGACACTGATGGTGGTGCTGATCGGCTGGACGGTGATATTCGATACGCTGCGACCCAATCCCGCCTTCACGGGGAATCCCGCGGCCCATAGTTATACCCTGCCGGCCAACGGCTCGGCGGCGCCGGCACAGCGGATCAGCGTGCCGGCGGTGGCCGCGCTGCCGGTGGATCAGCGCCTCGGCAACCTGGAAGGCAAGGAGCTGCGCTTCGGTACCTCGGCCGGAGCGGTATTCGCGGCCATCACGACCGACGTCACGTGCGGCGCGGTGAACGCCGAGCATGACAGCTTGAACCCGATCGCGAGCCTTTCGCCCTTGACGGGCATGTGGCTCAACTGCGTGTTCGGGGGCAAGGGCGTGGGGATGATCAACCTGCTGCTGTTCCTGATCGTCGGGGTATTTCTGGCAGGGCAGATGGTGGGGCGCAGTCCCGAATACCTCGGTCGCAAGGTCGGGGCTCGCGAGATGAAGCTGGCGATGATCGCGCTGCTCGTGCATCCGGTCCTGATTCTCGGACCAAGCGGGCTGTTCGCCGCCACTGCGTGGGGCACGAAGGCGGAGAGCAATCCCGGACCCCACGGGTTTTCGCAGATCGTCTATCAGTTCTCCTCGGCCTCGGCCAACAACGGATCGGCATTCGACGGTCTCGGCGTAACTTATGGGTTCAACAACAATCCCAGCCCGGCGCCCGAAGCCGTGCCGCTGGATATCGCCACGGGGCTGGTCATGCTGTTCTCGCGCTATCTGCCGATCATCGCGCCGATCGCGATGGCGGCGTTTCTGGGACGCAAGAAGATCGCGCCGGTGTCGCTCGGGACCATGCGCGACGACACGGTCACTTTCGGCCTGCTGCTGCTCGGGACCATCGTGATCATCGGCGCGCTGTTGTTCCTGCCGGTCGCAGCACTGGGGCCGCTGGCGGAGCACTTCGGACCCATCCCCTTCGGCGGATGAGAGCGCGACCCGCACCGTCAAAGCCGTGGATGCAGGGGCTGTACTATGAGCATTACCGTCACTGAAGCGCCGATCGGACAGCCGGCACCGAAGCGTGAGCTGTTCAACGCCGGACTCGCGATGGCGGCGCTGAAGCAGTCCGTCGTCATGCTGCGGCCGGATATCCAGTGGCGCAATCCGGTCATGTTCGTCGTGGAGATCGGGGCTGGGCTCACGCTCGGGTCGATCGTGCGCGCGGCGCTGGGCCTGTCGGGTACGGGCCCCCGATTGGGCTACCTCATCGCCCTGGACGTGTGGTTGTGGCTGACGGTGCTGTTTGCAAACTTTGCCACCGCATTCGCGGAGGAGCGGGGCCGTGCACAGGCCGCCTCCATGCGCCGCACACGCGTGGCGACCCCGGCCAGCCGCCTGCGCGCGGACGGCAGCGTCGAGGCGACCACCTCGGTGGGACTGACGCCTGGAGACCGTGTGGTCGTCAACGCCGGTGAGCTCATTCCCGGAGACGGTGAGATCATCGAGGGCGCAGCGTCGGTGGACGAGTCGGCCATCACCGGCGAGTCCGCGGCGGTGATCCGCGCGGCCGGCGGGGATCGCTCCGGCGTCACGGGCGGCACGCGCCTGCTGTCCGATCGCGTGGTGGTGCAGATTTCCGCAGGGTTCGGGCAGTCCTTCCTCGATCGCATGATCGCGCTGGTCGAAGGGGCCGTGCGCCAGCGCACTCCCAACGAGATCGCACTCACACTGGTGCTGACGGCCTTCAGTCTGATCTTTCTCATCGTGGTGGTACCGCTCTGGCCCATGGCCTACAACGCCGAGCAGTACATGGCCGGGTATCTGGGCCTCAGCGGCGCACTGCCCAGCCTCGGTACCGACGTGCCGACGCTGATTGCCCTGCTGGTATGCCTCATTCCAACCACGATCGGCGCGCTGCTGGCCGCCATCGGCATCGCCGGCATGGATCGTGCGCTGCGTGCCAACATCATCGCCAAGAGCGGCAAGGCGGTCGAGACCGCGGGCGACGTCGACACGGTGCTGTTCGACAAGACCGGTACGATCACCCTGGGCAGTCGCCGGGCGTCGGATTTCCTGCCGGTGGGCGGCGTCAGCCAGCAGGAGCTGCGTATCGCCGCGGCGCTGGCCTCATCGGCCGACCAGACACCCGAGGGCCAGAGCATCGTGACCGCGGTGCTGGCCGATGTGCCGTCGCAGGCGATCGAGGCGCCGAAGGGCGCACAGTTCGTCCCCTTCACCGCTCAGACGCGCATGAGCGGCATCGACCTGCCGGACGGACGCCGCGTGCGCAAGGGCGCTCCGGATGCCATTGCCGACTACCTGCGTGCTCAAGGCGCACAGGTGCCAGCGGCACTGACGCCGCTGATCGAGCGGGTGGCGGCCGCCGGGTCCACACCGCTGGTGGTTGCCGATAACCTGCGCGCACTGGGCATCGTGGTCCTGGAGGACACGCTCAAGCCGAACATCAGTGCACGCATAGCGCAGCTGCGGCAGATGGGCTTGCGCACCATCATGATCACGGGCGACAACCGCCTGACCGCGGCGACCATCGCGCGCCACGCCGGTGTCGATGACTTCCTCGCAGAGGCGACTCCGGAGACCAAGCTCACGTTTCTCCGCAAGGAGCAGGCCGAAGGCAAGCTGATCGCGATGATGGGGGACGGCACCAACGACGCACCGGCCCTCGCGCAGGCCGATATCGGTCTGGCGATGAACTCCGGCACCCAGGCGGCCAAGGAAGCGGGCAACATGGTGGATCTGGACAGCGATCCGACCAAGCTGATCGAAGTCGTGACGATCGGCAAGCAACTGTTGATGACACGCGGTGCGCTCACGACCTTCTCGATCGCCAATGACGTGGCCAAGTATTTCGCGATCGTCCCGGCACTGTTCGCGGGGACGCTGCCGTGGCTGAAGGTCATGGACATCATGCATCTGCATTCCCCGACCTCGGCGATCCTCTCGGCGGTGATCTTCAATGCACTGATCATCCCATTGCTGATTCCGGTGGCGCTGAAGGGAGTGCGCTACCGCCCGCTGGGTGCCGACGTGCTGTTGCGGCGTAACCTGCTGGTGTGGGGCGTCGGCGGCGTGATCGTGCCGTTCATCGGCATCAAGCTCATCGACATGGTCATGGTGACCATGCACCTGGTGACGTGAGCCACTGCGAGGACACTGCAATGATGCGCTCGTTCAAGAAGAGTCTCCTGCTGCTGCTGTTCAGCGTGGTACTGCTGTGTGGTATCTACCCGCAGATTCTCTGGGGAATCGGCCACGCACTGTGGCGCTTCCAGGTCAACGGCAGCATCGTCAACGGACCGGACGGCAAGCCGGTCGGCTCGCTGCTGATCGCTCAGCCCTTCACGAAGGCGGAGTATTTCTATCCGCGCCCGTCAGCGGCCAATTACGACGGCACCGCGTCCTCTTCTTCGGCACTGGCGGTGTCCAATTACGCGCTGCGTGACCGTGTCGCCCGTACGATCGGACCACTTGCCTCTTACGCGGCGGAGCCCCACGCCGGTCAGCCGGTCGGCCCGGATGTCGAAGCCTGGTTCGACGCCGATCACTTCCAGGGTAAATCCGGCATCGTGGCGCAGTGGGCCGATGCGCACACCGGTCTCGCCCAAGGGTGGGTCGGTGCCGACTCCACTCACGCCGATTACGTCAACCTCTGGGCCAAAGCGCACCCTGACATCGTCAGGCAGTTCATTCATGACAATCCGGGCACGCCGAAACCGGCGGCAACCGATCTCGCCGTCGTGTTCTTCGAACACTTCTCGACGGATCATCCGGGCCGGTTCCCGTCCGCGGTCACTCATGGCGGCGCGGACGGCAAGAGCGTCACCGACATCGAGCCGGTCGCCTCGGGCAGCGACATCCAGTCGATCTTTTTCGATATGTGGCGCACCGATCACCCGGACGTTGCCCTGCAGCTGGTTCCCGGGGACTACGTCACCACCTCAGGGTCCGGCCTGGATCCAGACATCACCCTGGAGAATGCCGAATTCCAGCTCGATCGGGTCGCCAACCAGTGGGCGCGCGATCTGAAGCGCGACCCCGTGCGGGTCAAGCAGGAAATTCAGGCAATGCTGCGCGCCCATGCGTTCAGCCCTGGCGATGGGCTGTTCGGCGGGCCGCTCATCAACGTGCTGGAGATCAACCTGGCACTGCGACAGCGCTACGGTGCGCCCGCATGACCTCGGCCGGCACTTCCGGGGTAGACCATGACGCAGTCCACGCATCAGATCCTGATCATCGAGGACGAGCCCGCATTCCGTAATGTGCTGCGGGTGTTGCTCGGTGTCCAAGGGTACAAGGTCATCGAGGCCGAGACCGGGGCGCGCGGCGCCATGGAAGCACGCAATCACAAGCCGGACCTGCTGCTGGTCGACCTCGGTCTGCCCGATAGAGACGGCCTGATGGTCATCCGCGACGTACGGTCCTGGTCACCGGTCCCGATCATCGTGTTATCGGCGCGCACCATGGAGGAACAGAAAATCCTGGCGCTCGATGCGGGGGCCGACGACTACATCACCAAGCCCTTCTCGGCACCCGACCTCCTTGCAAGGGTTCGCGCCGCGTTACGACGCGGTGCATGCGGGGCGCAGCAGGGTCCGATCCTGCGGTTCGGGCCGATCCGCGTCGATCTCGCGGCCCGGAGGACGCGGGGACCGAATGGCGATATTCACCTTACCCCGGTGGAGTACCAGCTGCTCGAGTGCCTGGCGCGCAACGCCGGCATGGTCGTACGGCAGAACCAGCTCCTGCGCGAAGTCTGGGGGCCGGGCCGTACCGATGACGCTCGCAGTCTGCGCGTGTTCATCAGGTCTTTGCGCACCAAGCTCGAGCCCGATGCGCCCCGGCCCCGCTATCTGCTGACCGAGACGGGAGTGGGCTACAGGCTATGCGGGAGCGAATTCACGGAGCTGGAGGCAGGTCCTGCAATGTCCGGTTCGGCGCAGGAGACCCTGCAGTCCCCGCCTTAGCCGACTGCCGGCTGTGCGAAGGCGAGTCGAATCCCGCCCGGATCCGCCGGCCTCGAGTGCCGAACGCGCTCTGGCCTAGTAGGGCCAGACGTCGGGGCGGACCACCTGGCCGGTCGAAGGGTCGAGAAGCACGATGCGGTTCTCCGGGGCCGGCGGGCCGCCGAAGTCGAACATGCCCATGATGGAGCCGCCGGCGAGCACGTCAAACGACTGCTGGTCGTTGGGGTTGCCGAGGCTGCCGAGATTCCCCAGGTGCCAGTTGTATTCGATGAACCTCATGATCGAGGTCGTGTCATTCAGGCTGTGGTCCACGAAGTTGTGCCTGGCGTAGGGCGAAATGACCAGAAACGGCAATCGCACGCCGAAGCCGCAGCGGTCATTGTCGGCCCCGGCGCCGAGGGCGCCGCACGCGCCGTTCGTCGCCGGAGTTCCCTGGATGGCGTCGTTTTTGGCGTCCGTCGAGTGATTGACGATCGGCGCGGCCACGTGGTCGTACCATCCATCAGAGTCGTCGTACGCGATGATGATGGCCATGTCCTGCCAGTAGGGGCTCTGCATGAGGCGATTGATGGTGTCGACCAGGAACGTCTGCTCTTCCAGCGGCGTGGAATCCATCGGGTGGCCGGTGTTCGGCGAGGAGGCCTTGATGAACGTCACGGCCGGCAGATTGCCGGCATCCAGGGCGGTCCACAGATCGGACAGATCGTAGTTGTGGTTGGCCGCATCGGCGCTGGTCCCGATCGCCGCCGCCGAGGAGGGAGGCGTGTGGTGTGGATTGGAGGTGGAGGGGTAGTAGTCGAACGGCGCGTAATGCGGGTTGTAGAGGGAATTGCAGGTCGCCACCCCGTTGGAGAATCCGGTGCGCGCGAAGCCGTCATAGAACCAGCCCCAGCTGACATTCGCCGCGTTCAGCAGATTTCCGATGTTGTTCCCCGTCATGGAGATGTTCGGCGAGGATCCCGTCGGGCTGCTCGGTAGCGCGCAATCGTCGTCGATGGGGTCGACGTTGTTGATCACCGTGTCGTTCGAAATCACGGTCGCCGAAGCCGTTTCGCCGCTCATGACGACCAGCCCGTTGGTCTGTCCCGAGAGCAGGTTCAGGTGTCCCTCGACGGTTCCACCAAACTCGGTGTCGAAGAAGTTGTCGCTCATCGCGAAGTGCTGGGCGTAGTTCCACAGCGCCGTGACGGTGTTGCCGTCGAAGTAGTACATCGCGAGGTTGGGGGCGTAGAAATAGCCGGCGCCGCACTCCGCGGAAACGCTGGTGATATCGAACTTGTCCAGCAGGCCACCGTCGAACGCCTCCTGTTCGGGCGTGTATTTGTTGACGTTGTCGCAGGTCGCGGCCTGCGTCGGATCCAGGCGCACCGGGTTGCCGGCGTTCGCCTGGTTGGGATTGTTGCTCAGCAGTGTCGATGTCAATCCGTTGATGGCGGGAGTGTCCGCGGCGGCGTGGAACGGCGTCTCGCCGGGCGGGTTGAGGGCGACCGGATACGTGCCGAAGTAGTGGTCGAAGGAGTTGTTCTCGTCGAAGATGACGATCAGGTGCCTGATGGGAGTGATCGTCTGCGGTCCGCCGCCTGCAGGGATCCAGTTCTGTGCGCGAACCGGAAGCGCCGCAGTCAGGTTGCAGAAAAGTAGTGCGACGGAGCCGGCAGAGATCAGAAAGCGCCGCATGACACCCTCCCCGAAAGTTCGAAGACAGGCGACGCTTATAGAGGAGGGATATTACAAACGCTTGATCGATTTGTGACTCTGCCCTGGAGAACCGCGCATCAGGGATGACCCGTCCAGGCGAAGCGCGCGCCGGGCACCGGCACGTTCACGCGATCGTAAGACAAAGGCTCTACGCTGCCCGTGGACGCAGCAGCGCCGCGCCGGAGGCCACGCATGCCTGATTCTCATCCGGAAAATACTGCTCAGTCCCGCTCGCGGCGCCTCCGGTTGGATGCGCTCAGGCTGGTGGTCGGTGTGGCAGCCCTGGGGCTCGTGCTGCTGGCCGCCTGGTCGGTGCGCCGGCACCTGCGCATGGCGCGGCTGCTCGCCGTGCTGGCCGGTGTCGAGTGCTCGGAGGCCGAGGCGGCGCCACTGTCGCCGGGGCCTTCGCGCCAGAGCGGGGTGCCCGCGCGCGATCCCTGTGTACGTCCCGCCGCGGGCAGCACCGTGGCGGAACCGCGCGATTTGCGCAGCCGTCACGGCGTGCTGCAGCTCACTCTCACCATCCACGATTTCCAGGAGACCGACGGCTCGGTGCGGTACTGCTATCTGCTCGACGATGGTACCGAATCGCCGACGCTGCGGCTGCATCCGGGCGACCTGCTGATCCTGCGGCTGAAGGACGATCTCGTGGACTACCCCGCGCCCGCAGCTTCGGCACAAAACACGCCGGCGGCGGCGACCCAGGCGCACGCGATGCAGATGGCGCCACCCACGGCGGTCGCGCTGCACCTGACGAGCGTGCATGAGCCGCGTGATCCCTGTGGCGGTGCACTCATGACCCCGGTCGCCACCAACCTGCATTTCCACGGCCTCACCGTGCCGGCGCGCTGTCATGAAGACGACGTGCTGATGACGTCGATTCTGCCGGGGGAGCCGCCGTTCGAATACCGCTTCCGCATCCCCGACAACGAGCCGCCGGGGCTGTACTGGTATCACCCGCACATCCACGGCTATGACACGCCAGCCGTGCTTGGCGGGGCCTCTGGAGCTCTGATCATCGAGGGCATCGAGCGCGCCGTGCCGCAGCTCGCCGGCCTGCCGGAGCGGGTGTTCGTGATCCGCGACCAGGCACTGCTCAATCCGAACGCGCCGCCCTCGAAGTCCGAGCCGGTCGTTCCCAAGCTGTACATCGATCGCGACGGTGATGCTGCGAACAACGGCACGGGCTTCGGTCAACCTGCCAGGGACCTGTCGATCAATTACGTACCGGTGCCATATCCGGATTATCCGACCGCGCGCATCCCGATACGGCCGGGGGAGCGCGAGCTGTGGCGCGTGGTCAACGCCTCCACGGTGACCTACCTGAACCTCGCGCTGCTGTACGGCGACAGGCACGTCCCACAGCAGCTCGGCATCGTCGCGATCGACGGCGTACCGCTGCGCTATGGCGGCAGCCCCGCGCCACCGGTTGCCTGGGTCGACCATGTGGGTCTGCCACCGGGCGCGCGCGCGGAGTTCATCATTTCCGCGCCGCCGCTGGGAACGCCCGGGCTGCTGGTCACGCGCACCGTGGATACCGGTCAGGGCGGCGAGAACGACCCCAACCGCGCGCTCGCATCGGTGCTCTCGTCGCGCGACGCTCCCGAGCCGGGCTCGCGGTTGCCGCGGGGCACTGCGCCGTTGCCGCGCCCCAGGCTGCCGTGGCTCGGCGACGTCACGCCCGTGCGCGTGCGCCATCTGTACTTTTCCGAGAAGCTGCTCAACCCGAACGACCCGAACAGCGCCACGGTGTTCTACATCACGGTGGACGGTCAGACTCCGCGGCCGTTCGACCCGAAGAACGGCCCCGATATCATCGCCACGCAGGGCACGGTGGAGGACTGGATCATCGAGAACCGCTCCACCGAGCTGCACGCCTTCCACATCCACCAGCTGCACTTCGAGCTGGTGGACTGGATGGGGCTGCCCGTGCACGAGCCGTTCCTGCGCGACACGGTCAACGTGCCCTATTACAACGGGCGCACACTGACGTATCCGAGCGTGCGCCTGCGCATGGATTTCCGCGATCCGAATATGATCGGCACGTTCGTATATCACTGCCACCTCATGGAGCATTCCGACGGCGGCATGATGGGCATGATCCGTGTCGATCCGCCGCCGCGCACGGCAGGCCGCGCGACGCGGCCGCCGGCGCCCTCGACGGCGGCGCTGAGGCAGCCCCTATACGGACCGCGGTCGTAAAGCAATCAGCGCCCGCCGTCTCTGACTGTACGTAGTCGTGCCTTCCGCGCGACGCATCCGGCATGGGCGGCTCCGCCGTGGGTGCAGGCGGGGACATATCCATCGATGTTCATGCGGCGGTCACCGAAGAGCAGCAATCGCGGCGTAAAAACCTGCGTGCCCACGAGTGTGGGCAGAAACACAAGGGAGACTTACATGGGTCCCAATCGGGTTGGATCTCAATTGCTCAATTGTGTGCGGCTCGCGATCGGCTCGCTGGCGCTGCTGCAGATGTCCGTGGGCCCGGCGCTCGCGAGCACCGGCGAGTGGTCCGATGACAGGACGGTCACGCCGATCAAGCACGTGATCGTGATCATCGGCGAGAACCGCAGCTTCGATCATGTGTTCGCGACGTATGTGCCGAAAGCGCCCGGCGTCACCGTCGACAATCTGCTCTCGGAAGGCATCGTGGCGCTGGACGGCAACGGCAATGCAGTGGCCGGGCCCAACTTCGCGAAGGCTCATCAGCTGGCCGCGCAGGATCAGGGCGGCAGCGATCCGTTTCTGCTGAGCCCACCGAAGCAGGAGTTCGCCAACGATCAGCTTCCGGCGCCGCTGGTCGGCGGCCCGAAGGTGTCCTACATACCCAACGAATGCAGCACCAGCACGCCCATCGCGCAGTGCCAGGCGAGCCTGACCCTCGCGGAGCAGTCGGAGAGCGGGCTGCCGCAATCCTACTATCAGGACCTGCTCACCGGTGGCACGGGCCAGACCGGCGGCACGCCCGACCAGCGCATCGCCGACGTCAATGCATTGCCGGCCGGTCCCTTCCAGCTCACCGGCAGCAGCTTTTCGTACGATGACTACGCGCAAAGCCCGGTGCATCGCTTCTATCAGATGTGGCAGCAGCTCGACTGCGACATCCGCAACGCCACTCCGCAGGACCCGTCCGGCTGCAACAGCCAGCAGTTCGCCTGGGTTGAAGTGACGGTGGGGGCCGGGACCAACGGCGTGACCCAGCCCAGCAACTTCAGCACCGAGTATTCACCCACGGCGGTGACCACGGGTGAGGGCTCTTCGGCTCTGGGGTTCTACAACGTGCAGAAGGGGGACGTGCCCTATCTCACGAGCCTGGCGCAGCAGTACGCCATGAGCGATAACTTCCACCAGTCGGTCATCGGTGGCACGGGGCCCAACCACATCATGTTCGGTCACGGCGACATGATCTGGTTCAGCAGCCCCAGCGGTCAGCCGGCGGCGCCGCCGAACGGCGTCACGGTCTTCCAGGGTACCCCCGATGCCGGGGTCGTCAACGAAATCGAAAATCCCAACCCTGCGCCCAAGACCAACAACTGGTACCTCGAGGACGGCTACGGGGTCAGCTACAACGCCGGCTACCCGCCTCCCTATACCAACTCACCGGTGTACGGCGGCGGCTCGTACAGCGACTGCTCGGATCCCAACCAGCCCGGCGTGGCTCCGATCCTCAACTACCTGGCGAGCCTGCCGCATCCAATCGATCCACGCTGTGAGCCGGGGCATTACTACCTGCTGAACAACTACAACCCGGGCTACTTCGGCAATGGCAACGACGCCTATACCGATCACAATCCGGCCAACACGCCCTTCACGGTGCCGCCTTCCTCGACGCCGAGCATCGGCGATGACATGAACGCGCACAACATCTCCTGGAAATACTACGGGGACCAGTGGAACAACTACGTCAACGATCCCTATCAGCTGAACTACGGCACCGCCGGACCGCAAGCCGACGAGTACTGCAACATCTGCAATCCGTTCCAGTACGACACGTCGATCATGTCGAGCCCGCAGCAGGTGGCCGCACACCTGCAGGACTCGGTGAACCTGTACTCGGATATCGCCAACGGCACGCTGCCGGCGGTGTCGATCGTCAAGCCGAGCGGTTACACGGACGGCCATCCGGCCAGCTCCAAGCTCGATCTGTTCGAGGGATTCGTGCAGAAGATCGTCGATCAGGTGGAGGCGTCGCCCTATGCGGCCGATACCGCGATCTTCATCACCTTCGATGAGGGTGGCGGCTACTATGACTCCGGCTACGTGCAGCCGCTGGATTTCTTCGGCGACGGCACGCGCATTCCGCTCATCGTGGTCTCACCGTACGCGAAGCCCGGGTACATCTCGCATGACTACGGCGATCACGTCTCGATCCTCAAGTTCATCGAGCGTAACTGGAGCCTGCCGCCCGTCTCCTACCGCAGTCGCGACAACTTTCCGGATCCGACATACGGCCCCGGCAGTGCGTACGTGCCGGTGAACAGCCCGGCCATCGGTGATCTGTTCGATCTGTTCGACTTCTCGACCTCGGGAGGTCAGGGTCAGCAGGCACGGGATCAACAGCCTCAGCAGGGCCAGCAAGGTCAGCAGGGCTGATGCGCCTGCGCGTGCGGTGAGAAGACAGGCGCCGCAGCGGCCCGCCGGTCCCTCGGACCGGCGGGCCGGACGGCGCGGCCCCTGAAACGAAAGCGCAACAATGGGCCTTTGGCCTGCCGCCCGCCGGCCATTGCAGCCGGCCGTGGCAATTTTCCATGGGAGGTTTCGATGTCCAAGTTCCGACCAACCCTCGATGCGGTCGTGCTCGCGGCCGCGACCGGCATTCTGGTGCTGGGTATCAGTGCTCCGGCGGCCCGCGCGGACCAGCCGTTTCTGCAGCCGGATTCGCTCGTGGTCAGCAGCAGCACCTACGATCGCAGCCAGGGCGCGGTTGCCTCGCTGACGATCGGCACGACGCTGCCGGATACGGCGGAAGCGACCACCCAGGCGATCGCCGACAACAGCTACGTCACCGTGTGGAACAACGCCACCGTGGACGCCAGCTTCGGGGTGACCTCGCCGATCCTGCTCAGCGATATCGAGCCGCACGACGGTCATGTGTTCCAGGCCATCCACGTGCCGACCGACCAGGTCGTCACCAGCTTCTCGTCGAAGTCCGAGCTGGGCCTGCACCTGGCCTGGAGCTGGCGCGGACCGCAGCTGGTATTCGTGGGCTACGGCACCGCGGGCGTGGGCGCGCTCGACGTATCGAATTCCGATGCGGTGGCGGGCCAGGATCCCACCAATCCGGTGACCTTTGCGTTCGGATCGCAGTATGCGTTTCATCGGACCATCGTTTCCCTGGATACCGACGGACGCTTTTCCTATACGCCGACGATCGACTATGGCGGCAACAATGGCCGCTCGGCGCTGCTGGCTGCCAACGGCCTGTACTACGCGGTCGGCAACGCCAACAACGGCAATGCCGACACTTTCGGGCCCAACGGCACCAATCCGGATGTGACCGAGACCACGGGCCTGGAGGTCGTCACGCCGATCGACGCCGCATCTGCGTTCGCGTCCATTCCCGCGAATGATTCCGCGGAGGTCGACCCGCTGCTGCAGTATCCGCTCGGCAAGGGCGGCGCGCTCGACAAGCCCGGCAAGGACAACAACTACCGCGGCGTGACCGAGTTCGGCGGCGCCCTGTACTTCACCAAGGGCAGCGGCAGCAACGGCATGGACACGGTCTATACCGTCAGCACCCTGCCGACGGTCGCCAATGCCGCCTCCACGACCATCAGCGTCGTGCCGGGCTTTCCGACCGATTCGGCGCGTGCCACCGGGGGAGACTTCACGCCGTTCGCGGTATTCTTTGCCAACCCGACGACGATGTACGTGACCGATGAGGGAAGCGGCGACAGCACCGACGTCAGTGAGCATGCGGGGCTCGAGAAGTGGAGCCTCGTCAGTGGCACCTGGCAGCTCGATTACGTGCTCACCAATGGGTTGATCGGCGTCGTCGACACCGACCTGTACGGCTACGACGGTCAGTATCCCAACGTCACGACGGTCGGTCTGCGCAACCTCACGGGCGTCGTGGGCGCCGATGGCAAAGTCACGCTCTGGGCGACGACTTCGACCTCGAGCGCCTCGGGCGATAACGGAGCGGATCCCAACAAGGTCGTGCGCATCACCGACGAGCTCTCCGCCACCACGATGACCGCCGCGGTGTCGCAGGAAGCGTTCAGCGTCGTGGCGGGTCCGACCTATGGAACCGTCTATCGCGGTGTGGCCTACGTGTGCGGCGGATTCCTCGATCAGTCGGGCGTGTGCCACGGGGGCGCCGGCTGGCAGGACCGGAACGCGCAGCGCTGAGGAGCGCCGCGGGGCGGCGCCGGGGCTTGGCAGCGCCGATCAATAATTCTATGATTCCAGATCTATGGAATCGAAGGCTGCCGTCGCGGCGCTGACCGCGCTCGCCCAGGACAGTCGCCTGCAGGTGTACCGGCTGCTCGTCCAGGCCGGACCGGAAGGCCTGGCGGCAAGCGAGGTGGCCGAGCGCCTGGGTATTCCGCCCAACACCCTGTCGTTCCACCTCAAGACCCTGAGCCATGCCGATCTCGTGCAGGCGCGACCCGCGGGCCGCTTCATCTATTACTCGGCCAATTACGAGCAGATGAATGCCCTGCTGGGATTTCTGACGGAGAACTGCTGCGGTGGGCGCAGCTGCGCACCGGCGGTCGTGCAGCGAAGAAGAAAGGCCTGATGCCACATGACCGATCGTGTCTACAACGTCCTGTTCCTGTGCACCGGTAACTCGGCTCGCAGCATCCTGGCCGAAGTGCTGCTGGAGCGCCTGGGGCAGGGGAGGTTTCGGGCATTCAGCGCCGGCAGCCACCCGAAGGGAGCGGTGCATCCTCTGGCGCTTGAACTGCTGGGGAAGCAGGGGCTGCCGACCGAGGGATTGCGCAGCAAGAGCTGGGACGAGTTTGCTGCACCGGGAGCCCCGCGAATGGATTTCGTCTTCACGGTGTGCGACAACGCGGCCGCGGAGGTCTGTCCCGTGTGGCCGGGGCAGCCGATGACAGCGCATTGGGGCATCCAGGACCCGGCGGCCGTTACCGGCGAGGGTGCGCAGCGGGCGTTCCGCAATGCCCTGCATGCCTTGGAGGCCCGCATCCGCCTGTTCGTCAGCCTGCCCATCGCGAAGCTGGAGGCGCTGACGCTGCAGCGACGGCTCGACGAGATCGGGCGAGCATGAGTCTGTCACGCCGCCTGTTCGCCGAAGCGCTCGGTTCGCTGCTGCTCGCGGCTACGGTCATTGGCTCGGGAATCATGGCGCAGCGGCTGGCGGGCGGTAACGCCGCGGTGGCTCTGCTCGCCAACACCGGCGCGACGGTGGCCGTGCTCGCCACGCTCATTGCGGTGCTCGGACCGGTCAGCGGCGCGCATTTCAATCCCGCGGTCACGCTCGTCGAGGCACTGCGGCGCCGAATTCCCTGGGCCGAGGCGGGCGGCTATGCATTGCTGCAGGTCCTGGGATGCGGTGCGGGTGCCGTGGTGGCGCATGCGATGTTCGAGCTGCCATTGATACAGGCGTCGACGCACGCGCGCTCCGGCGCCGGCCAGTGGTTGGCCGAGTTCGTGGCTACGTTCGGACTGCTGCTCGTGGTGCTGGGAAACCGGCGCCCGCGTGACGCCCCCTGGGTGATAGCGGCGTGGATCGGGGCCGCCTATTGGTTCACGGCCTCGACCTCGTTCGCGAATCCCGCCATTACGCTGGCACGCTCCCTGTCGGATACCTTCGCCGGAATACGGCCACGGGACGTGCCGCCCTTCATGGTCGCGCAATTGATCGGCGCGCTGGCGGCGTATTACATCGCGCCGTGGGTGTTCGCATCGCCCGGCAGGGCGGCGGATGAGCATCCGGCCGGGGCTATCATCGAGTCGGACGGGCAGCGCCAGCTCGCCGGCACCGATCCCGGACGCTAAGTTACGCCGGGTGCTGGCGACGAAGGCGCCGAGGAACTGGCGGCGAAGGCACCGAGGAAGTAGGCTCTGGCACGGGGCCGGCGTCAGGACCTTGTCCGACAAGGCGCGACGCATCAGAAAAAGGGGAGGTGCCATGCGAAATCTCGTCACTGCTACGCTGCTCGCTTTCGCCGCCGCCACGGCCGTGATGGCGGCGACTCCGGTGATGGCTGCGACTCCGGATTACCGGACCATCGACATGCAGATCGACGTCGACAGGCCGGCGGCCGAGGTGTGGGCCAGGGTGGGGGATTATTGCGCCATCAGTCAGTGGCTCAATCTGGATTGCAAGATAGTCGCCGGGAGCGGCGGGATCGGCACGATCAGGTCACTGGCGAATGGTCGGGCGCTCGAGATTCTGGTCGGCAAGACCGCTCTGTCATACGGATACACGCAGCCGCCCAAAGCCGGGGCCTTCTACAACCTCTACCATGGGTTCATGGAAGTGAAGCCCGTGACGCGCAGCACCTCGAGGATCCTCTACACGCTGTTCTACGACGTTTCCGACAAGCCCGACGAAGCGGCGAAGCAGGCCGACATGGCGCAGCGGCGTAGTCGCTTCGAGGCTGCCCTGAAGAAGATGAAGCAGATGGCGGAGCAGTAGAGCCCCGATATCTGCAGGGGCGGTCAGGTCCCCGGAAGCGGGCGGCTTGTTGGCATAAAGATCCGGCGCGCCGCAGAGGCGCGCCTGACAAAAGGCAGGCGGGGTATGGACGTCACGATTCTGGCGCTGATCGTCATCGTCGCATTCGTGCTGCTGGTCTGGGCGGGCTCCTTCTTCACGGTTGCGACCGCACATGCGGGGATCGTGCAGCGGCTGGGCAAATTCCATCGCGTCGCGCAGCCGGGGCTGAATTTCAAGCTCCCGTTCGTGGACGCACTGGTGCGGCGGATCAGCCTGCAGGTGCAGCAGCTCGATGTGAAGGTCGAAACCAAGACCAAGGACAACGTCTTCGTACAGATTCCCATCGCGGTCCAGTACAAGGTGGACCCCGAGAGGATTTACGACGCGTTCTACAAGCTCTCGGATCCGATCAAGCAGATCGAGTCGTTTGTCTACAACGTGATTCTGGGGCACGTCCCCAAGCTGACGCTGGATCAGACCTTCGAGCAGCAGGCTCAGATCGCGATCGACGTGAAGGAGAGCCTGGATGAGTCGATGAAGGAGTTCGGCTATTCGATCGTCAAGTCATTGATCACGGACATCGTGCCGGACGTGAAGGTCAAAGCGGCCATGAACGACATCAACGCCGCGGCCCGCGAGCGGGAAGCCACGGTGTCCCGCGCGGAGACCGAGAAGCTGCTGCTCGTCAAGAAGGCGGAAGCCGAGGCCGAGTCCAAGCGTCTGCAGGGCGAGGGCGTGGCCAATCAGCGCAAGGCCATCGTCGAGGGGCTGCGCGAATCAGTGGCAAGTTTCACGACCTCGGTCGAGGGCGCCTCTTCCCAGGACGCCATGGTGATGGTGCTGCTGACACAGTATTTCGACATGATGCGGGACGTCGCCGGGGGTAATCGCAGCAACACGGTGATGATGCCGCATACGCCCAATGCGCTCCCGGACCTGTTTGCGCAGTTCCGCGATGCAATCATTGCCGGCGCCGCCGTTCCAAACAGCTCGGGGCAGGCCGGCAAGGGGCTCGCGGCGGTCTGAGATCGTCGCGGTCTGAGATCGCATGATGGCGAAGGTCTGAGATCGTCGCGGTCGCGGGCGGCGGCCGCTATCGCTGCCCGCTCGCGCGCAGCGCCGCGAGCACCGGCGCGGTGTGTGGACGCACGCCGCGCCACAGTCGAAAGGACTCCGCCGCCTGCTCCACCAGCATGCCGAGGCCCATGTGGCAGCGCGTGGCGCCCGCGCGGCGCGCCCAGCGCAGAAACGGGCTTTCCTCCCGGCCATAGGTCATGTCGTAACAGACCGTCGCGGAGCCCACGCTGCGCACCGGCAGCAGCGGCATCTCGCCGGCAAGGCCGGCGGCAGTGGCCTGGATGATCAGATCGAACGGCGCCTGCTCATCGGGCAGATCCAGCGATGCGGCGCGTACCGGACCGTCGGCGCTCCACTCGCGCGCCAGCTGCGCGGCGCGCTCCACGGTGCGGTTGGCGATGACGAGCTCTCCGGGAGCGCAGGCGAGCAGCGGTTCGATCACTCCGCGCGCCGCACCGCCGGCACCGACCAGCAGCACACGCCGCTGACCGATGGGGACACCGAGGTTGCCCGTCAGATCGATCACCAGGCCCACGCCGTCGGTGGTATCACCCTCGAGGCGTCCGCTGGCCGCGTCCATTGCCAGCGTATTGATCGCGCCGGCGCGCCGCGCGCGTGCGCTCAGCTCGTCGGCCAGGCTCATCGCCGCCTGCTTGTGAGGCACCGTGACGTTCAGGCCGCGACCGCCATCCGCGAAGAAATCGCGCACGTCGTGCACCAGGCGCTCGGGCGGAACGTCGATGGCCGTGTATTCGAGTGCCTCGCCGGTCTGCTGCGCAAACAGCGTGTGGATGCGCGGCGAGAGGCTGTGTGCGACCGGGTGACCGATCACGGCGTAACGATCGGGTCTGGAGGTCATGGCGTCATGCTCCGGCGTGCCGTACGGCACGCTCCGCGACCAGCGTGCGCACACGCGTGCCGGTGCCGGCGGAACCTCCGGGCCCGCCAGCATCGCCGCTGCCCGGCGCGCGCGACAGCCGCCCGAGCAGCTCGCGCTGCCACTCCCCGGCGCGCTGCTCGATCTGATACGGTGGATTGACGATCAGCAACCCGGAGCCGTTCAACGCCACGCCGGCATCGCGCGGATGCAGCCATAGCTCGAGCGCACTGGCGGGCGCGGCCAGCTCGCGTACCACGCGCTCCTGCCAGCGCTGCAGCCAGTCCTCGTCCTTGATCGGGTACCACAGCGCGATGACGGTATTGCTCATGCGGCCCAGCGCCGCCTGAATCGCCGCGAGCGCCTGTTCGATCTCCGCGGCCGCGCTCTCGTAAGGTGGATCGATGAGCACCAGCGCGCGACGTTCATGCGACGGCAGGCTCGCCGCGAGGCGGCGATAACCGTCGTCGCAGGCGATGCGCATGCCGCGAAAGGCGCCGAGCGAGTGCTCGAGAGCACGGCATTCGGCGGGCAGGCACTCGCAGCACAGGCCGCGGTCCTGCGAGCGCAGAGTCAGCGCCGCCAGCGCGGCGGAGCCCGGATACGCGTGCGCGTTGCCGGGCCTGTCACGCCAGCCTGCCAGTGCGCGCAGGTACTCGCGCAGCTCGGGCGCTGCCGGCTCGGGACCGGCGGTGAACGCCGTGACGCCGCCGCGCGCCTCGGCGCCATGCCGCGTGGAGAGATCGGCCAGGTCGTAGGAGCCGGCTCCCGCATGCGTGTCGAGATACAAGAAGCCCTTGGCCTTGCGTTGCAGGGCGTGCAGCAGCGCGAGCAACGCCACGTGCTTGTGCACGTCGGCGAAGTTTCCGGCGTGAAAGCCGTGACGATATTTCACACCTGCGGCCTTCCGAGTGCGCAGTGGCCGCGCCGTGTGGCCGGCCGTTACGAGGCGCCCGCGACCTTCTTCGGTGCGGCCGCCGTCTTGGTGCCGGCCGCCCGTGCGCGCGATTTGCCCCGACCCTTGGACGACTGGCGCGACCGGGCCGCTGCCATCGGGGCGGCCTTCGCCTGCGAAGAGATCGCCGAGCGCGCAGGGCGCGGAGATTTTCCCGGCAGCGCGTGCGCAGGGCCACCGTTGGCCGCGTTCGCCGGCGCGCGCCCGCCGTTCGCGCGTCGACTGTTCTCGCGTCCACCGTTCCCGCGGCCGCCGTTCCCGCTGCCCGGATGCGCCGCCGCACCATTGCCGGGGCCGGTGCCGTTGGCGCGCGCCCCGCTCGGGGCAGCGCGGGCGCTGGTGGGGTGGGTGTTGTTACCGGGGCCGGCGCTACCGTGAGCGGCGCTGTCGTGAGCAGCGCTGCCGTGAGCGGCGTCGGGCCGGTGCCGCGCCACGGCCGGACGGCTCGTGCGAACCGAACGCGCGGCGAGCCGGCGCCCCGCGGCGGCAGGGGCTGCAGGGGGTGGCGTCACTGAGACTGGCTTCACCGAGACCGGCTTCACCGAGGGCGGTTTTACCGAGGCGCCTGGCTTTGCCGCGGCGGATGCCGTGGTCGCGGGGGCGGGTCTGGCGGCGGGTCTTCGGGCGCGCGTCGCGGCGGTGGTCGACGGGGTCCCGGCGATCTTCGAGGTCTTCGCGGTTGCGCCGGCCGCGGCCGCTGGCGTCTTTGCCTGAGCGGCGCGCCGGCCGAAGCGGCCGCGCGCTGGCCGCGCGCTCGCGGCGGCGAGCAATGCCTGGCATTCCTCGAGCGTCAGGGTCCGTGGATCGCGGTCCTTGGGAACGCGGGCGTTCTTCTCGCGGTTGGTGATGTAGGGCCCGTAGCGGCCGTTGAGCACCTGGATGCCCTCGGCCTCGAAATTCTGGATCAGTCGATTGGCGTCGGCCTCGCGTTTGGCGCGGATGCACTCGAGCGCGCGCTCGAGCGTGACGGTGTAGGGATCGTCCTCCTTGAGAGAGACGTATTTGTCGCCGTACTTGAGATACGGCCCGAAGCGGCCGACGTTGGCGACGACGGTCTCACCGCTCTCGGTGACGCCCAGCGTGCGCGGCAGCTTGAAGAGCTCGAGCGCCTCGGCGAGAGCGATGCTGTCCATCTTCTGCCCGGGGCGCAGGCCGGCAAAGCGCGGCTTATCGGCGTCGTCCTTGGTGCCGATCTGCACGAACGGGCCGAACCGTCCCATGCGCACGCTGACCGGCTTGCCGCTCGCCGGATCGCGCCCGAGCTCGCGAGCCTGCGCCACCTGCTCGCGTGTCACGTGCTTCTCGGTGTATTCGACCTGGCGGATGAAGGGCTTCCAGAATTTGCCGAGCGGCGTGGTCCATTCCTCTTCGCCGCGCGATACCGCGTCCAGCTCGTCTTCCATCGCGGCGGTGAAGCCGTACTCCACGTAGCGGTGAAAGTGCTCGGTCAGGAAGCGGTTGACGATCTTGCCGATGTCCGTGGCGGTGAAGCGGCGGCTTTCGATCTCCACGTATTCTCGATCACGCAGCGTGGAGATGATGGCGGCGTACGTCGAGGGCCGGCCGATGCCGTACTCCTCCAGCGTCTTGACCAGCGAGGCCTCGGTGTAGCGCGGCGGGGGCTCGGTGAAGTGCTGCTGTGGCGTCACGGACAGCAGCCGCACGGCATCCCCGACCTGCATGGCCGGCAGCCGATGATCGGTGTCGTCCTCGGCCGCATCGTCACGGCTCTCCTGATAGACGGCGATGTAGCCGGGCCGCACCAGCGTCGAGCCGGTGGCGCGCAGCAGGTGACGCGCGGGGCCGTCGGCGCCGGCGAGCATGTCCACGGCGACCGTATCGAACAGCGCGTATGCCATCTGGCAGGCGACCGCACGGCGCCAGATCAGCGAGTACAGGCGAAACAGATCCGGATCGAGCTTGCCCTCGATGTCCGCGGGTACGATGGCCGCCGACGTGGGGCGTATCGCCTCGTGGGCTTCCTGCGCATTCTTGGACTTGGTGCGATAGACACGCGCCTCCTCGGCGAGGCCTTCCGCGCCGTAGAGACGCGCGATCACCTCGCGGATCTCCTGCACCGCCTCGGCCGCGAGCGACACCGAGTCGGTACGCATATAGGTGATGAGCCCGACGCTGCCCTCGCCGATATCCACGCCCTCGTAGAGCTGCTGGGCCAGTCGCATGGTGCGCTGGGCCGAGAAACCCAGCTTGCGCGAGGCTTCCTGTTGCAGCGTGGAGGTGGTGAAGGGCGGAGCCGGATTGCGCCTGCGCTGCTTGCGGTCGACCTGCAGCACGGTGAGCGTGCCACGGGCGGGACCGTCGGTCGCGCCGGCAGCAGGCGCGGCCGCACCGGCGGCACCGGTCGCAGTCGCCGCGGCGAGCAGCGTGTGCTCGGCCTCGTGCGCGCGCGTGGCATCCGGAAAGCTGAACTGCTCGACCTTCTGGCCGCGATACTCGATCAGCCGCAACGGGAAGGACTGCTCGGAGTGCTCGCCCTGCGCGTCGATGGTCCAGTATTCCTGCGGCTTGAAGGCGGCGATCTCCGCTTCGCGCTCGCAGATCAGGCGCAGTGCGGGGCTCTGCACGCGGCCCGCCGACAGCCCGCGGCGCACCTTCTTCCACAACAGTGGAGACAAATTGAATCCCACGAGGTAATCGAGCGCCCGGCGCGCCTGCTGCGCATTGACGAGCTCGAGCGACAGGTTGCGCGGAGAGGCGACTGCCTGTCGGATCGCATTGCGCGTGATCTCGTGGAACACCACGCGGTGCACCTGTTTGTGCGCGAGCTCGCCGCGCTCGCGCAGGATCTCGTGCAGATGCCAGGCGATGGCCTCGCCCTCGCGGTCCGGGTCGGTCGCCAGATACAGCGATTGCGCCCGGTGCAGCGCCCGCGAGATGGCCTCGACGTGTCGCTCGTTGCGCTCGATCGGCTGGTAGCGCATGGCAAAGCCGGCGTCCGGGTCGACCGCGCCTTCCTTGGGGATCAGGTCGCGCACGTGACCGTAGGAGGCCAGCACCTCGAAATCCCTGCCGAGGTATTTCTTGATGGTGCGAGCTTTCGCAGGGGACTCGACGATGACCAGATTTTCAGCCATGACGCTCTTGCCGGTCAGCCCGCGCCGCGCCGCGCCGGACAGGGCCCATAAACGAAAAACCGCGGACGGGCCGCGGATGCCTCAGATCGGGACGACGGATACACGTTCAATGCGGCTCGTGCGGGGATTCATCAAACACCAGGTCCTCCATCCTCGCATAGGCGATTTCCTGGCCTGGTTGGCTGGATAAGACCATCAGCACGACCCATTTGACGTGATCCAGGTCCAATTCGTCCGCATCCAGAGCGAGAAGCCGGTCGATGACCAGCTCACGCTGCGCTCCGGAGAGGATGCCGGCATGCTCCAGGGAGGTCAGCAGTCCCCGGCAACGCGCGTCGAGCCGCGAGAGCTCCTCGGCGGCGTACACGCGGAAGGAGCCGTCGGTGCGTGGGGAGGGCCGCTCGCGCTCCTCGGCAAGATCCGCCAGCCAGTCCAGGGCGCGCTCCACGTTGTCCTCGCCGAAGCCGGCGCTCTCCAGATCGCGCGCCAGCTCGGCCCGCTCGGCCGCCGGCAGGTCCTCGAGCAGGTAGCGATCGAAGACGTAGATAAGTATGTCGAAAACGCTGCTGTTCATCGCATCCACATTTTGGCCGGGCCCACGCATCGGACACGCCTCTGGCGTACCTTCGGCCAGCCCGAAACAGGGCCGCCGACACAGGGCCCACGCAAGGACCCATGCAAGCGCACTGCCACAGCGCACGGAAGGCCGCCTCAGCCGGCCGGCAGGCGCACATAGCGGCCGTCGGGTTGCAGTTCGACGGCCCCTTCGAGCTCCAGAATCAGCAACATGGAGGCGACCGCCTGGCTCGCAAGCCCGCTGCGCTCGACCAGTAAATCGATGCTGCCCGGCTCGAATCCGAGGGCATCTAACAGGATTTTGTACTCCTTGTCCAACGTGCGCTGCGCCGAGGCGGGCGCCGGCGCCACTTCCTGCAGTGCGGTAAGTGGCTGAGAGGGCGACTGAAATCCGATTTCGTCGAGCACGTCCTGACCGCGCTCGACGAGTTTCGCACCGCTCTTGATCAGCGCGTGACAACCCGCGGCGAGCGGGTTGTGGATCGAGCCGGGAATCGCAAACACCTCGCGTCCCTGCTCGAGTGCGTGTTGCGCCGTGATCAGCGAGCCGCTGCGGCGCGTCGCCTCGACGACGAGCGTGCCGAGGGCCAGGCCGCTGATGAGGCGGTTGCGACGCGGGAAGTTCGCCCGCAGTGGGGGCGTGTCCGGGGGGAATTCACTGAGCAGCGCTCCGCGGGCGCTGATGCGCTCGGCGAGGCCGACGTGTTCGGGAGGGTAGATCTCCCGGAGACCGCTGCCGAGCACGGCCACCGTGTGGCCGCCGCCGCGCAACGCGCCTTCATGGCTCGCCGCATCGATGCCCACGGCCAGGCCGCTGGTGATCGTCAGGCCCGCCTGCGCCAAAAACGCGGAGAATGCCTGTGCGGTTTGCCGTCCGCTCGCGCTCGGGCTGCGGCTGCCGATCATCGCGAGCTGCGGGGCCCGCAGGGCTGCCGCCTCTCCACGCACATACAGCAGCGCCGGGGCGTCCGGGATCTGCGCGAGCAGCGGCGGGTACGCCGCGCTGCCCGGGCTGATCACGCTGATGTGCTCGCGCTCGACCCAGGCGCGGTCGGCGGCGATGCGCCGCGCATCGGGCGATGCGAGCGCGACGCTGGCGGCCGGCGACAATCCCAGCGCCTGCAGCTGCGAGCGCGGCAGTCCCACCAGCGATGCCGGTTCACCCGCACTCGCCCGCGTACCGGCGCCGAGCCGCTCGAGCGCGGCCTGCAATTGCTGCGCGGTCAGTCCAGGCGCCCGGCCGAGGCACAGCTGCAGTTCGAGCGCGTCCACGGCGGGAGCATACGGCAGCGCCGGGGGCGAGCGGCGCCGCGCCGGCGCTGCGAATGAGCGAAAATGGCGGGCGGGGGGCGGCGGGCGCTGCGGCGACCGACCCGCCGCCGCAACGGCAGGACCGCGAACGGCGGCCCGGTCGCGGGGCGGTTAGATCGTCAGCCCGTCAGGGGTTGCGGACCGGGTCGCCGACCAGCACCGGCACGCTGTCGGCGAGGATCAGCGCATAACTCATGTGCGGGAAGGCGCGAAACACCAGTATGTTCCCGGCCGGATCGATCGGCAGTGTCACCGTGTGGTGGACCGAGCAGGTGCTGAAGTTGTCGATCTCCGCGCACTCATCGACGGCCTGATCGGGCAACTGATCGACCATCAGCACCGTGCCGCGATCGATGCCATCGTCGGTGCCGCGATTGATGGCCACCACCTCGTCCTGTCCGGCCAGCAGCACATTGTCGACGACGTCGATGATGGTGCCCGAGACCGAACGCGACGGAATATGCGGTGCGAAATCGGTGGTGGGCGTGTCTTCCTCGGGAATCAGCAGGTCGCCCTGCAGCGTCTCGCGCGCCGAGGTCGTGATCACCGCCTCGGCGATCGGGCCTCCACGGGTGATCTGCGCCGTACCGGTGTAGATGGCCACGTAGCCGAGCTTGCGGCCGCTCTGCGGGTCGGTGAGCTGCTCGGCGACATGCATGACGCTGTAGCGCGTGCCCACCTCGCCGCTGGTCTTCCTGACGAACAGCTCGTGGCCCTCGCCGGCGATGTCATGGCTCTGGGCCAGCGCCACCACATAGGCCGCGGAGGCGACCTGTTCGCGGGTCAGTACGCTGGGTTTCGAAATGAACGCGGAAATGAGGTTGTAGGGGATGGTATCGATCGGGGCATCCAGCGGCGAGCTGCGCAGCAGCGGCTCGAGGTGCGTCTGATCGGTGACCTCCCGCAGCTCGGCCCGGCCGAGCTCGGCGCGCCCGACCGGCCCGCGCACCAGCTGCAGCACCTTCTGGCCGTTGCTGCCCAGGGTCAGCTGCAACATGTCGCCCGGATAGATGCGATGCGGATTGTGGATCTGGGGATTGACGTACCAGATCTCCGGCCACTGCCAGGGGTTGCGCAGGAAAACATTGGCGATGCCCCAGAGGGTATCGCCACGCTTGACGACATAATTCTGGGGTGCCGTGGCCTTGAGCGCCGGCCCGGCGTCGGCGAGCACCGTCGTCGCCGCGCCAGCGCCACCCTCGTCCGCGGCGTCCTGGGCCGGTGCCGCGGCCGTCGCTGCCGTCTCGACCGGTTGCGCGCTGGTATCGCCCTGACCGGTGTCGGCGGCGGCGCTCGTGGCGGCGTCGCTACCGCTCCCGATCGCGGCCTCCGTATCGGTCAGCGGAGAGGTCACGGCCGGGGCGGCATCGCTCTGCGCGATGGCCGGCTGGGGGGTTGGCGCGGCCGCTGCCTGCGTGTGCGGCTGCCCGTGCAACAGCGAGCAACCACCCAGTATCAGCGTGCCGGTAAGCCCGGCGCAGGCCAGCGCGGCCTGGCGGGCAGTGAACAAAGGCGTCGACGACATCCCTGCTACCTCTGGGCGTCTTGGGGGCCTGGCGGCCTGGGCTGTTATAAACTTAACGGCGAGCCGCACCTACGCCCGGTTGCGCAGTTTGTGCACTGGATCACGCTGGCGGCGCCGGCCCCTCTGACGGGCTGACGGAGAGAGCGATCGATGGCCTTGCTGCCCATACTGGAATTCCCCGACCCGCGGCTGCGCACGCGCGCGTAGCCGGTGCAGGTGTTCGACGCGGCGCTCGAGCGGCTGGTCGCGGACATGCTGGAGACCATGTATGCCGCGCCGGGCGTGGGTCTGGCCGGCACGCAGGTCGATGTGCATCGCCAGGTCATCGTGATGGACACCAGCGCGGACAAGAGCGATCCGCAGGTCTACATCAACGGGCAGATTCTCGAGCGCGAAGGCTCGGAGGTCAGCGAGGAGGGATGCCTGTCAGTGCCGAACGTGTTCGAGCCGGTCAAGCGTGCCGCGCGCGTGCGCGCGCGCGCCCAGGATGCCAAGGGTCAGGTCTTCGAGCGCGAGCTGACGGGATTGGCGGCGGTATGCCTGCAGCATGAGCTGGATCATCTCTCCGGGAAGCTGTTCGTCGATTACCTTTCGCTGCTGAAGCGCGAGTTCATCCGCCGCAAGCTCGAGAAGCAACGCCGCGAGCGTGCCGCCGGTCGCGAGCGACCGGCCTCCAAGGCTGGCCCGGCGCATCCAGCCGGGCGCGTCATCTGACGCTGCGCATCGCCTTCGCCGGAACACCGTCGTTTGCGCTGCCGACGCTGCGGGCGCTGGCCGCGTCGCCCCATCGTCTGGTGGGCGTCGTCACCCAGCCCGACCGCCCCGCCGGCCGCGGTCGCCAGCTGCAACCCAGCCCCGTCAAGCAGCTGGCGCGCGAGCTCGCACTGCCGGTACTGCAGCCGCTGCGGCTGACCGGCGAGGAGGCGGTGCTCGCGCAGCTGACGGCGTGGGACCTGGACCTGCTGGTGGTCGTCGCGTACGGGCTGATTCTGCCGCCGCCGTTACTGCAGCTGCCGCGCTTGGGCTGCGTGAACGTGCATGCCTCGCTCCTGCCGCGCTGGCGCGGGGCCGCACCCATCCAGCATGCCATCCTCGCGGGTGACGCGCAGACCGGCGTGACGCTGATGCACATGGAAGCGGGACTGGACAGCGGTCCGATCATTGCGCAGCGGCGCGTACCCATCGGGCCGCGCACCACGTGCGGTGAGCTCGAGGAGACGCTCGCGCAGGAAGGCGCGCGGCTGCTCGCGGGCGCTCTCGAGGCGCTCGAGGGCGCGCGCGCCGAGTCGCACCCGCAGGGGCATCAGGGCATCACCTACGCGTCCAAATTCGACCGCCAGGCCGCGCACATCGACTGGGGAGCGCAGGCGCTGCAGATCGAGCGCCAGATACGCGCCTTCAATCCCCGCCCGGTGGCGCATACGCTGTGGCAGGGCGAGCCGCTGCGCATCTGGCAGGCGCAGGTGATCGACCCGACGCAGATGGCCCGCGTGTCGCGCGAGGCAGTCCCGCCGGACGGCGCCGTGCCCGGCACGGTGCTGGCTCTGCAGGACGAGGCGCTGTGGGTACTGTGCGGGGATCGCAGCGCGCTCGCGGTGCAGCGCCTGCAGCTGCCCGGGCGCCGGCCGATCAGCGCACGCGAGTTCG
>JASHSK010000138.1 GCA_030038755.1 Gammaproteobacteria bacterium | reverse complement strand
TGGAATTTCATGGTGGGCCCGGTAGGATTCGAACCTACGACCAAGGGATTCACTTTGCCCCGGCGTTTCCGCCGGGAGTGGACTATCTCTTCACCCGCGCACGCTGCGTGAACCAACGCCGCGTGCGGAAGGGTGCGGGACGCTCGAGCCTGTCATCAAGGGCACTGCAGCCCTCAGGTAGTCTCTGCACCTTCCGGCGGTGTACCGCCGGCTTGGCTCAGGGTTGCCATGGGGTCGGCCCGCAGGCCTGCCCCGAAGGGTTCCCTGAATTCATCCCGTCCACTGCGCGCGTTTCCGCGCGCAGGCACCCATCGATGAGTCCCCTGCACTAACCGCTGTGCTACAGGCCCGGTGGCCGGAAAATATACTACGCCGCCCGCCCAGGCAACGGCGCGCCGGTTCGCCCGTCCGCCGGCACGGCGGCGGCCGGCTCGACGCGACGCTGCACTCGCCAGGCGGGCGGCTCCAGATCTATCGGCACGCACTGGTCGGCGAACTTGGGCGCCGACAGCGCCCGCAGCCGCTCGCGGTCGTAGATGATGTCTCCGAGTACCGCGCGGCGGCTATGCGCCGGCCCCGGGACGCCGCCGGGACGGTTGTAGCCGTAGAACCCCGCGTCGTAGGCGCGCGGCAGGCAGGGATAGGCAATCGGCAGCCCCGAGTGTTCCTGAATGCGGCGGATGAGCCCATCCTGCTCGACGAATTTGAGGCTCACGCGGCTGTCGGGAAAATGGCGGCGCAGGTAAGGCTTCGGCCGCCACAGATACGAGGCGCGCACGTGCGGTGCGACCAGCGCCTGCAGCACGCTGCGGTCGAAGCAGACACCATAGGAGCAATACTCCCCGCTGCACAGATAGTAGCTTTCGGGCTCGGCGCCGGGGACGGAAGTGCGATGAGGATTGCTCACCGCGATCGAGCAGAACAACGGCCCGGCCACCGCGTGCACGGCCCGATGCCAGGCGAGAAAGTCGCGCGCCACCATCACGTCCTCTTCGATCAGGAACACGTGCCGGTGGGCGGCGGCGGCGGCACGCAGGTAGCCGAGCAGCACGTTGGCGCTCTGCTTCAAACGGCGGTAGGGACAGCGGTCGGGCAGCTGCACCTCGTGGCTCGGCAGGCGGTGGGCAAAGGCGCGGATGACCTCGAGATTCTCCGGGGCGAACCCCGTGTCGGCTCGAAAGACCACGTGCACCGTGTCGATCTGCTGCGCACGCGTGAGGTTGTCGAGGCAGTGCCAGAGAAATTCCGGCCGCCGCCAGCAGGGTATCAGGACGATGTCCCGTGGGCCCGGGTCAGGCAGGGCACGCGTGCGGCGGCGCGCCTGCCACACGACGCGTTGGAAATTCAACCAGGTCAGAGGCCCTGTCAACATGAGGGCGTGCTGTCGCCCGATGAAACCACGTGTCAGGATCGCTCCGGACTCGAGGCCAGAGCCGCTGCTGCCCGCGCTGCTCGATCGGCAATCATGCTGCGCCCCCTGGCGGCGTGTCGTTGACCTCATGAGCGTTTGTATCCTAGCAAAGGTTGACCGATCATCGCGCCGCCGGCGCTACCGCAGCATGGCCTGCGCAGACGCCCACGGCCTGGCGGTGGCCAGCCCGGCGGCCACCGCGCCCGCTCCGTCCACATCCGGCCTCCCTTGCCGGCGAGATTTTAGGGAGTTCCACCGTGCGCGTTCGTCTGCGGGATCATGAATTCGAGGTCGGTGCTGCCGAGCGCACCGGCGCGTACTGGCGCGAGGTCACTCAGGGCACGTGGGAGCCGCGCACTTTTCCGATCTTCGAGCGCTTCATCGACCGCGAGCACTCCTACATCGACCTGGGCGCCTACGTCGGCGTCACGCTGCTCTACGGTTGCCAGCTCGCGCGCCGTGCCTACGGCGTGGAGGCCGATCCCATCGCCTTCACCGAGTTGCACTCCAACGTGGAAGCCAACCGGCCCGTCACGGACAACGTGCAGGTGGCGCAGGTGTGCATCGCCCCGCGCAGCGGTACGGTCGCCTTCGGTAACTGCGGGGAAGGCGGCGATACTGCCTCGAGCCTGCTGTTCGGCAACCGGCGCACTCACTGGATGGTGCCGGCGCTGTCGTTCGAGGACTTCATCCGCCGCCACGGCATCGACGACTGTAACTTCATCAAAATGGACATCGAAGGTGGCGAATACGCGCTGCTGCCGACGATGCTGGCCTACCTGCGAGCGCAGCGCCCGACGCTGCACCTGTCGTTGCACCCCTGCCACCTGGGCAAGCGCCGCATCGGCTGGATCGGCAAACTCGTGGCCCGCGTGGCCGCGACGCTGCGGATCCGGCCCTGCCTGCGTCTCTACCGCCACCTGTACGATCACCAGGGACGACCCATGAGTTTCCGGCGGCTGCTGTGGCGCTGCCTGGCCAAGGTCACCATCGACGTGGTGCTGACCGACCGGGAATGGAATACGGTGTGACTGCGGCTTGTTGCGGCGCGAACGGGGCTGCTCAGCGCCGCCGCGGGCCGCGCGTCGGCTGTGCCGCCAGCGGATTCTCCGGCCAGTCGTGCTTGGGGTAGCGGCCACGCAGGTCGCGGCGTACCTGCGCGTAGCTGCCTCGCCAGAAGCCGGCCAGATCGCGCGTGACCTGTACGGGACGGCGCGCCGGGGAGAGCAGCTCGAGGGTCACCGGTACCGCCCCACCGCCGACGCGCGGCGTCTCGCCGAGACCGAAGACCTCCTGCAGCCGCACCGATAAGCTCGGAGCCCGCTCGCCGCGGTAGTCGATGGGAACGACCGAGCCGCTCGGTACCGGCAGTGCGCGCGGCGCGAGCGCCTCCAGGACCCGCTGCTGCGGGGCTGTGAGGCGCGCCAGCAGCGCCGCACGCAGCGGCACGTGCGAAAGCGCGGCGCGGCGCGTGATTCCCGTGAGGTACGGGCCGAGCCACGCTGGCAAGGTGTCCAGCAGCGTGGCGTCATCACTCCCGGGCCAGTCGGCCAGCTCGGGCCGACCCAGGGAACGCACGAACTGCATGCGCGCCTGCAGCCCGCGGCTCTCCTCGTCCCAGGGCAGCGCGCCGATGCCCAACCGCTGCAGCGCTTCGAGCATCGCCGGCAGCGCACGCTCATCCTGGGCGGCAGGCAGCGTGCGCTCCTCGAGCACGAGAGCACCCAGGCGGCGCACGCGTCGTGCTACCAGCGCTTCGCTCACCCCGTCCCAGCCGAAGCGCTCCTCGGCAACGATCTGCATGGCATACAGGCGCTCGAGCGCCTCCGCAGTGACGGGCACTGCCAGATCGATGCGCGCCTGGCGCTCGCGGTCATCGAGCTCGACCGCCACGATCCACGGCTCGCGTGCCAGCGACACGGGCCGCGCGAAGCTCGCGCCGCGTCCATTTGCGAGCAGGTAGCCTCCTGCCTCACGCCTGTGGCCGATGCGCTCGGGATAGGCCAGCGACAGCAGCGCGCCGGGAAGCTCTGCCTCGGAAAGGCCCATCCCCGCCGTGCTGGCTGCGGCACCCGGGGTCGGTGCGGCACCCGCGCCGCTGGCGGGCAGTGCCTCACCGGCAGGCAATGCGCCTTCGAGGGCCGGCAGTCGGGTGACGGCGCGCTGCAGCAGCCCCGCTGCGCGCCGTACGCGCTGCACGGCCGGAGCGCCGTCATGTCCGTCGAGCAGCTCGAGCCGCGTACGCATGTCCGGGTCGCGCTCGCCGGGCCGCCCTCCTGCGTCGTCGGCCGGTTCACCTCGGCCTGCCCGACGGTGCTCGGGATCCGGCGCACGCACGCGCAGCAGGTCGCGCTCGGAGAGCAGCGCTGCGAGTCTTGCCGCCAGCGGCACAGCGCCGAGCGCGCGCGCCGCCAGTAGCATGCGGGCGAGGCGCGGGTGCACTGCCAGGCGCGCCATCGCCTGGCCGAGCGGCGTCAGACGGCCGGCTGGATCGAGCGCGCCGAGGCGGGCGAGCAGCTCGTGCGCCTGCGCGAACGTCGCGGCCGGCGGGGGATCCAGCCAGGCGAGATGCGTCCTCTCGGCGACGCCCCAGCGCGCGAGCTCCAGCGCGAGCGATGCGAGGTCGGCCTCCAGGATCTCCGGCGGTGTCGTGCCCGCCAGCTGCTGCTGCGCCGCTTCGCCCCACAGCCGATAACACACGCCGGGGGCCACCCGGCCCGCGCGCCCCGCCCGCTGCTCGCTCGCAGCGCGGGAGATGCGCACCAGCTCGAGCCGGCTCATCCCCGTGGCCGGGTCGAAGCGCGAGCGGCGCGCCAGTCCGCTGTCCACGACCGCGGTGATGTCCGGAATGGTCACACTGGTCTCGGCGATATTGGTCGCCAGCACCACCTTGCGCGTGCCGGGTGCAGCCGGGGCCAGCACCGCGTCCTGCGCCTCGGGAGCGAGTTCGCCGTACAGCGCCAGCACCCGCACATGCGGTGACAGAGACGACGCAAGGCGGGCCTGCAGGTGCAGGATTTCGCCGGCGCCGGGCAGAAAGGCGAGCACATCGCCGGGGGTCTCCTCCAGCGCCGCCTGCACCGCGCGGCTAACCGTCGGCTCTGCCACCGGCAGCCCAGGCAGACCCCGTCCGAGGTAGCGCGTCTGCACGGGATAGGCACGGCCGGGAACGCTGACCACGGCGGCATCCCCGAGCAATGCGGCGACACGCTCGGCTTCGATCGTGGCCGACATCACCAGCACGCGCAGCGCGGTGCCCAGCTCGCGGCGCGCATCCAATGCCAGCGCGAGACCCAGATCGGCCTGCAGACTGCGTTCGTGATATTCATCCAGGATGAGACACGCGACCCCCTCGAGCGCAGGGTCCTCCTGCAGCAGTCGCGTGAGCACGCCTTCGGTCAGCACTTCGATGCGCGTCGCCGCCGAGACGCGCGTATCGAGGCGCATGCGATAGCCCACCGTCGCCCCCAGCGGCTCACCCCGCAGCGCCGCCATGCGCGCCGCAACGGCCCGGGCCGCCAGACGACGCGGCTCGAGCATGAGGATTCGGCGGCCCTCCAGGAACGGCTCCTCGAGCAACGCCAGGGGGACCAGGGTGCTCTTGCCGGCACCGGTGGGCGCCTGCAGCACGACGTCACGGTGCTCGCCGAGCGCCGCGCGCAGTGCGAGCACGAGCGGGTGGGCGCGCCAGGGTGGCGGCGGCACGCCGGCTGTGGCGCTAGATCGATCGGTGGGCACGCAGCAGCGCGAATGCCACGAGCAGCCATGCGACGATCAGGCAGACGCCTCCCACGGGCGTGAGCACCCCCACCACCGTACCCGCGGTGCCCGATAGCCCTGCGACCAGCACGTACAGGCTGCCCGAGAACAGCACGATGCCCACGCCGAGCAGCCAGGCGGCCGCCCGCACGAGCCTTGCGGGCATGCGGTCGGGCACGCGATCGAGCAGCAGCGCGACGCCGAACAATCCCAGCGCGTGAAAGAACTGGTAGCGCACCGCGGTTTGCAGCACATCGAGCTGATCGATCGCCAGCCGCTGCGACAGCGTGTGCGCGGCCAGCGCGCCGGCGACGGTGGCCAGCGCCAGCAGCAGCGCCGCCAGCGCGGCAAAGCCCCGGGCCGGGCGGCTCATCGCCAATGCACCTGCGTGTTCGTGTCCAGAGCGGTCACCGGATCGTAAGGAAACAGGGAAAGTCGGCCGGACGCAACCGCTCGCGGACCGTCGCCGATTCCCGCTTGACCTGGATGGTAAAATGATTCTCGATCATGAGCCCCAGTGCGCATGACGCGATCGTCGTGCGCGGCGCGCGTCAGAACAATCTCCGCAATCTCGATCTGGACCTCCCGCTGAACGAGCTGATCGTCGTCACGGGCGTGTCCGGCTCGGGCAAGTCCTCGCTCGTCTTCGACACACTGTACGCCGAGGGACAGCGCCGCTACGTCGAGACGTTCTCGCCCTACGCGCGCCAGTTCCTCGACCGCATGGACAAGCCGCAGGTCGATCGCATCGAGCACATCCCTCCGGCGATCGCCATCGACCAGGTCAACCCGGTGCGCACCTCGCGCTCCACGGTCGGCACCATGACGGAGATCAACGATCACCTGAAGCTGCTGTACGCGCGCGTCGCGCGCCTGTACTGCCGCGGCTGCGGCCGGCTCGTGCGCCGCGACGATGCGCAGAGTATCGCCGCAGCGCTGCCCGAGGCGCTCGCGGATCTTGGCCAGGCACTGTTGCTGGTGTGTTTCCCCGTGCCATTGCCGGCGAGGATGAAACTCGCACAGCTGCGCGCCGAGCTCGAGAAGCTCGGCTACGTACGCATCCACCGCGAGGAGCCGCGGCTGCTGACCGTCATCCAGGACCGCCTGCGGCTCGACGCCGAGCGCAGCCGTCTCATCGAAGCGCTGGAGGCGGCGCTGCATGCCGGACACGGCCGCGTGAGCGTGCACGCGCTCGATGCGGCCGGTGGGGAGCGGCGCGTGCTGCGCTTCTCGAGCGACCTGCACTGCGCCGATTGCGACCTGCATTACCAGGAGGCCACGCAGGGTCTGTTCTCGTTCAACTCCCCGATTGGGGCGTGTGAGACCTGCCGCGGGTTCGGCCGCGTGATCGGGATTGATTACGGCCTGGTCATTCCCGATGTCGGCAAGTCGCTCGCGGCGGGTGCCGTGCGCCCCTGGCAGACCCCCTCCTACCGCGAGTGCCAGGACGATCTGCTGCGCTTCGCTGCCCGCCGCGGCGTTCCAACCGACGTGCCGTGGCGTGAGCTCAGCGAGGAGCACCGTCGCTGGGTCATCGAGGGCGAGGGGCCGTGGGAAAAGAAAGTCTGGTATGGCGCGCGCCGCTTCTTCGACTGGCTCGAGAGCCGCGCCTACAAGATGCATATCCGCGTGCTGCTCTCCAAATATCGCAGCTACACGGTGTGCAGCGCCTGCGGGGGCGCGCGCCTGAAGCCCGATGCGCTGCTGTGGCGGCTGGGCACGCGCGCCGCGCCGCCCGGCCTCGCCATCCACGAGCTCATGCAGCTGTCGCTCGAGGAGTGCCGGACCTTCTTCG
>JASHSK010000137.1 GCA_030038755.1 Gammaproteobacteria bacterium | reverse complement strand
GGCGCAGCTGCAGGCGCAGATCCAGACCATGCGCGGCCTGATTGGGCAGCTCGAGGGTGAGCGGAAAACGAGCAGCGATCAGCTCGCCTCGCTGCCGCAGCTGCGCATGCCGAGCGCGGCGCAGACCCAGACCATTCAGGCGCCCCAGGCCGATCCGCGCTCGTACGCAGGGCTCGACTTCGGTCGCTACTACGCATTGGTCATCGGCAATCAACACTATCAGCAGATCGACAGTCTGCAGACACCTATCAGCGACGCGGACCGGATCGGTCAGGTGCTGCACGATCGCTATGGCTTCACGGTACGCGTGATCACCGACGCCAACGATGTGGCGATGCTCAAGGCGCTCAACGATCTGCAGACGGTGCTCACGCCCAACGACAATCTGCTGATCTACTATGCCGGGCATGGGGTTCGGCTGAAAAACGCGATTACCGAAGTCGGCTATTGGCTGCCGGTGAACTCCGAGCCGCCGCCGCGCGACACGTTCTGGATTCAAAACGAGCAGATCACGGCGCACCTGGCGCTGCTGCCGGCCAAGCGCGTGCTGGTCATCGCCGATTCCTGCTACGCGGGGTTGCTATCCAGTGATCCGAGCTACCTGTTCCTGGATCCGAGTGCCGGCTATAGCCGTCAGTACCTGCAGCTGAAGCTACCGCGGCGCTCGCGTCTGCTGATATCCTCAGGCGGGGACAACCCGGTGCTCGATACCGGAGGGGATGGGGATTCGGTGTTTGCCCGTGCGCTGCTCGAGGTGCTGCGATCAAACACGGGGCTGATGTCGGCCCCGCAGCTGTTTGGCCAGTTGCAGGTGCAGGTGCAGGCCGAGGCCCGGCACGAGCATTTCACGGAGACGCCCGAGTTCAAGACGATCCGCGAGGCCGGGCACGAGATGGGGGATTTTTTCTTCGTGCCGCTCTCGACGCAGGCGGCGGTGGCGGCAGGGCGATCGCCTTCTCCCGGCGTGCATGGCCGCACGTAGCACCGGGCGCGGTAGAGGGCTTGCCGTGACCCGACGATCCGGGCGGAACGCGCGCGCGGCGTTGTTGCCGTTCACCACCCTCGCGTTCGTGGCGGGCTGCCACGGCAGCGGGGGCACGCCGGCCAGCACCGGGACGGCCAGCTCCTCCGCCAACTCACCGACCGATCCGCCGGGCGACCCGCCCGATCCGGCTTCCTACAGCATCGGCGGCACGATCTCCGGCTTGCCGCAGGGGGTCGGGATTCTGCTGGCCGATGACGGTATAGGCAATCCGACCGTCTGGCAGAACGGTCCCTTCACGCTCGGGGCGATAGCCGGCGGCAGCACCTACAACGTCACGGAGCAAGGCTTCAGCGAGCTCGGGCAGAGCATCGACTGCACGTTCAATAACGCCAGCGGAGTGGTCGCCACCGCTAACGTAACGAATGTAGCCATTGCCTGCCAGTCGAACGCCGAGCTCAGCGTGACGACCTCGGGCCTGAGCGGTGCGGGCCTGGTATTGACGGACGGGCTCGGCGATTCGTTTCCGATCAACGAGACGAGTCCGTCTGCGTTTCAGACGGCCATTGCCAGCGGTGTGAGCTATACCATCAGCGTCACATCGCAGCCGCTCGATCCTGGCCAGACCTGCGATGTGCTGAGTCCCACCGGCACGGCGGCAGCTACGATCGATGTAACGGTCAGCTGCAGCTCGGTCGCCGACGAGTGGACCTGGATCGGTGGCGCACAGACTGCGGATAGCCCCGGGGTCTACGGACCGCTGGGCGCTCCTTCGACCTCCGCGATACCGGGCGCTCGCGAGGGCGCCGTCTCCTGGACCGACGCCGCTGGAAACCTATGGCTCTTCGGCGGCAACGGATATGACTCCGGCGGCAACAGCGGGGACTTGAACGATCTGTGGCAATACGCACGCAACACCAACCAGTGGACCTGGGTGAGCGGGTCGGACACGTTCGAGGCAAGCGGTTCCTACGGCAGCGAGGGCGTAGCGTCGGGCTCCGGCGTGCCGGGCGCACGTGACTCCGCGGTCTCCTGGATCGATGCCAAGGGAAACCTGTGGCTCTTCGGGGGTTTTGGGAACGACTCGACCGGCGACGGTGGCGATCTCAACGACCTTTGGGAGTTCTCGCCGGTGACGGGAGAATGGACCTGGGTGAGCGGCTCGCAGATGGTCTCGGCTTCGGGCGCGTATGGCACTCTGGGACAGCCCTCGACTGCGAATGCGCCGGGTGCGCGCGAGCAGGCGGTCTCCTGGAAGGATGCAGCCGGCAATCTGTGGCTGTTCGGCGGTTTCGGCTACGACGCCAATGGTTATGGCGGCTATCTCAACGATCTCTGGGAGTTTTCTACGGCAACGGGCCAGTGGGTTTGGGAGAGCGGCTCGGAGAACAACGGGGCGATCGGTTCGTATGGGACGCAGGGCGTCGCTGCCGGCTCCAACGCTCCCGGAGCGCGCGAGGGAGCGATCTCCTGGACCGACGCAGCCGGCAATCTGTGGCTGTTCGGCGGTTTCGGCTACGACGCCAATGGCTATGCCGGGGAGCTGAACGATCTGTGGGAATTCTCGCCGACGTCCGAACAGTGGACCTGGGTCAGTGGGTCACAGTTCAACGGGGCGATCGGCTCGTATGGAACGCAGGGCGTTGCTGCCGGCTCCAACGCTCCCGGAGCGCGGGAGGGAGCGGTCTCCTGGACCGACGCAGCCGGCAATCTGTGGCTGTTCGGCGGTGCCGGCTATGACGCCAATGGCTATGGGGGTTATCTGAACGACCTCTGGGAGCTGTCCGCGAGCACTGGGCAATGGGCCTGGATGAGCGGTTCGGACGCCATCAGCGGCACGGCCACATACGGCACGCTCGGAACCGCGTCGGCTGCCAATGTTCCCGGCGCCCGGCAGGGGGCAATCTCCTGGGTGGACCCGCTGGGCAATTTCTGGTTGTTCGGCGGCTACATCGTCAGCGGCGAGATCCCCTCCGATTTCAACGATCTATGGAATTTCGCGCCCCCCTCGACTACCCCCTCGGGCGAGTGAAGCTTCTCAGCACAAATGGCGTGACTGGCGTGCCCCACATCGACAGCGCAGGCGCGCGCGGGTCCCTCGCTGCAGGATTCTGCACACTGGCGGCGCTGCTCGGCGGATTGCTCGAGCCGGTCTGCGCGCGGGCGCAGACGGTGGCACCCGCGGTGCAGAGCGTGGCGTTTTCGCCCTCGATCGTTGCCAGCGGCGGTACCAGTCAGCTCACCATTACGCTCGCCAACCCGAACTCCAGTAGCGCCACACTGACCCAGGCCTTTTCCGACCCGCTGCCGGCTGGATTGCAGGTGGCCGGCGCCGCGAGTGGCAGTTGCGCACTCGGATCGGTCATCGCCAGCGCCGGTGCGCGCAGCGTGGGCTACGCGCGTGGCGCGACCATTCCAGCGGGCGGCTGCACGATCAGCGTGCCGGTGAAGGCGCCAAGCGTCCTCACCACCAGCTATTACACCGATGCGCTGCCGGGCGCGGCGCTGCAGACGAACTTCGGGGCCGGTTCGAGCGCCGTAAGCGCGACCCTGACGGTTCAAGATAGCCCATTGACTTCCGTGCCCGCGCAGCTGAACGGCTCGCAGCGCAGCGTGGGCAAGGCGATTGGCAATCTGTGTGCGGCGTTGCAGTCCACCGAAAATCTGACCTTGGCCCAGAAGAACCTGCTCGCCACCTGCAGTGCGCTGATCAGCACCTACGGTAACGGCGCCAACGCGGCTGGACTGCCAGGTACGCTGACCGCTCTGTCGGGGCGACAGGTGGTTGCACAACAGATCACCGCGGTGCAGTTTTCCGGAGAGCAGTTCACCAACATCGGGCAGCGCCTGGAGCAGCTGCGCGCAGGGGCCGGGGGCGTGAACCTGGGCGGGCTGGAGACGGGTCTGTCGAGCGTCGCAGGGCTGCCCGAGCTGTTGGATGCGCTGAAGCACCTGCTCGGTCTGCAAGGGTTACGCATCTCGGACGGCCTGCCCGGCGGGGCCAGCGGCGATGACGAGGGCCATGGCAGCGTCGCCAGCCGCCTGGGGCTGTTCGTCAATGGAACGCTGCGCACCGGCACGCAGGACACCACACTGCAGGTGACCGGCTTTGACTTCCGCAGCAACGGCATCACCGCCGGCGTGGATTACCGGCTCACCAACGATGCCATCATCGGCGGGGCCTACGGCCATACCAGCGGATCGACGGACTTCGTCGGTGGCAACGGGACCGTGCAGTCGGACAGCAACACCGGCTCGGTGTACGGCACCTACTACCGTGGCCCGTTCTATGTGGACGTCATCGCTACCTATGGGCACAACGTCTACCAGGAGACGCGCACCTCGACGTTTTCGATCGATTCCAGCGGCTCACAGCCGGCTGGCTGTGCCGCCGGAGACTGCACCATCGATACGTCGGGCAACACGGGGGCGGGGCAGACCGCCGCGGCCTCGAACGTGGGCTATACCATGCATCACGGCGCCCTGCAGTTCGGTCCGGAGGGCTCGCTCGACTACACACGAGTGCGCGTCAACGCGTTCACCGAGGATGATCCCACGCAGTCAGGCCTTGCCCTGGCATACGGCGATGAGGTGGGCAACTCGCTGTTGCTGAAGGTGGGAGCGCTGGGCTCCTACGCGATCGATACGCCGATTGGCGTCATCCTGCCGGAGGTACGGGCGCATTACATTCACGAGTTCCTGAATGAGCAGCGCACCTATACGGTGCACTTCGCCGACGATCCGGAAGTCGGCACCCCGAGCGGCCCGGTGAGCAATTTCGTGGTTTACACCGACCAGCCGATCAGGGACTACCTCGACTGGGCGGCGGGCATCAGCGCACAGTTTCCGTTCGGCATCTCCGGCTTCGTGGAATACGGCGCGGTTGCCCAGGAGACCTATATTCATACGAACGAGTGGTCGGCAGGGCTGCGTTTTCAGCGTCCATTCGATTGAGGGCGCCTCGGTCGCGCGCCGTCCGATGGCGACGATCCGATCATCGGTGTCTCGAGCCGCCGCCATCGTATGTGCGGCGCTGTGCGTAGGGAGCTGCGCCTCGCCACTCGCACGCATCGAGCGGTTGGCTGCCCGGGCCGATCTGGTGCGTGAGCAGGTGGCGGCCGGCGCCTTCGATCTGGCGATTTACCGCCCGCGTCTGTCGCGCACGGGCGAAGAGCTGGACGTGTATATCGAAGGGGATGGCTCCCCGTACCGCACCCCTTACCGGGTCGCACCCGATCCCACACCCAGGAGGCCGCTTGCGCTGGAGCTCATGGTCCGCGATCCGGGGCCCGTGCTATATCTTGGACGCCCGTGCTATCTCGGACTGGCGCAAAGCCGCGACTGTACCGCCGCGTACTGGACGACCAGGCGCTTTGGCGAGCAGGTGCTCGACAGCCTCACGACGGCACTCGAAGTCCAGATCGCCCGGTCGGGGCTCCGCCATGTGACGTTGATCGGCCATAGCGGCGGCGCGGCACTCGCGGTGCTGCTCGCACAGCGCGTCGAGTCGGTGGATCGGGTCATCACAGTGGCGGGTAATCTGGACGTGGCGGGCTGGTCGCGGCTGCACGGGTATGCGCCGCTGCGGGGCTCGTTGGATCCAGCCACGATGCGGCTGCAACGGCAGGGCCTCGCCCTCTATCATTTGGCGGGCGGTAAAGATCGGAACGTACCGCCAGGTCTGATCGAATCGGCCGCGCGCCGCCTCGGCGGGCGCGTGATCGTCTATCCGGCGTTTGATCACACCTGCTGCTGGCCGACGATCTGGCCGGCCGTCCTCGCCCATCTGCCGCCGGCCCGATAGCCGGACTTCGCGTTAGCAGCCCCCCGGACCCCAGTCCGACAGGCTGCCTCAGCGTGAGCGTCCGCACAGCGCTTCGAGTGCCGCGTATTGCTCCTCGACCGCCAGATCCCTGCGAAATCCGGCGTGTCGGCGCGCGAATTCCTGCGCGGCCGCGCGGAACGTGCTCTCCTCGAGCAGCCGTCGCAGCGCGGCGCTGCAGGCCTGCGGACTGCGTTCCTCGCGCAGCATCAGACCTGTACCGGTGCGCTCGAACGCCAGACCCGACAGGTATTGTTCGATGACCTGCGGCACCAGCAGCACCGGCCGGCCAAACAGCAGGGCCTGCGCCACCGTATGGGTGCCATAGCAGACGACGAGGTCCGCGCCGCCCAGAGCCGTCGCGATGTCCACCGGATGATCCAGACAGCGCAGCCGCGCGAAGCGCGATCGCCACTCGTCCGGTATACCCGGCATGACGCACAGGACCTCTGCCCCGAGGCCTTGGAGCGCTTCGAGCAGCTGCTCAACTCGCGGCACGCTGGGCCGCAGATACGCGAACACGCGCGGCGCGCCGCGGGTCTGCCAGGCGACTTCGCGCGCCGCCGGCATCAGCGCGACCGGACCGATGTAGCGCGCCTGCGGACGAGGCGCGAAGGGATCGAGCTCCTCGAAGGTCGTAAACCAGGTGCGTTCGGGGGCAAACAACTCCGACAGGCGCGCCAAGGGCGTCGCGCGCACACCGGCCAGGACCGCATTCACGCGGACCAGCCACAGCTCTTCGGCCGCGCGCAGGGTCGCCCGCGGAATATCCTGCTCCGGCCTGAAGCTGGGTAGCACATCCCCTGCCGGCGGGATCTCGAATCCCGGCCCCAGAATGAGGGCCGGCAGCTCGCTGCTGCGCGCGGCCAGCAGCGCGGTGGGCGCGTGATCGAAGACCAGGCAGCTGGGGCGGATCAGCTCGATGAGTCCCCTCCAGCCCGCGAGAGCCCCGGCGAGCGCAACCTCGTCCTCGTAGCCTTCGCGCAGGAGCATGTCGGCGTAATTGACCGGCAGGCGTCTGCGTCCTGCCGGAGGTCGCAACCTCGGCGCCTGCAGCAGCGTGACTCCCTCGTCTACCAGCAGGCGAGCGGTGGTGGCCAGATCGCCGACCACCATCACCACCTCGAAGCCTCGCCCGTGGCACAGCCGCGCCAGCGGAAGGTCGCGCGAGAGGTGGCCGAAATTCGCGCCGAGCTCCCAGGCGAACAGGATGCGGCGAGGGGCAGCGGAGGCACCACCCAGCGGTTCAGCGGAGCGGTGGGGCTTTTGCGTCCCGGGCCAGCGCCAGCGCGCCGAGCAGCTCATCCCGATGCCAGCGTCCCTGGCCCGATCATTCATCAGGCCACTGTACAGGGTGGCTGCTTGTCAGGCGATGGGAGCGGACGGAGGGGCCCTGTGGTGGGGAGGCGTCGGGGCCGGTAGCATGAGCCAGGCGGATCGAGGAGTCGGGAGTGGGCAA
>JASHSK010000136.1 GCA_030038755.1 Gammaproteobacteria bacterium | reverse complement strand
GGCGCGCGGGGCGGCGGCGCTCGGCGCCGGAGCGCTCGCGGCCTGCGCCTTCGCGCCGCTGCAGTGGTGGCCGCTCGCAGTGCTCGCCCCGGCGCTGCAGATGTGGCTGTGGGAGGGGCGCGCACCGCGCGAGGCGGCCTGGTCCGGGTTCTGGTTCGGGGCCGGCACCTTCGGTCTGGGCACCTGGTGGCTCTACGTCAGCATTCACGGCATTGGCCTGGCTCCCGTGTGGCTGTCGCTGTCCCTGGTGATCGCGCTGGTGGGCATCATGGCGCTCTACCAGGCGCTGCTGGGCTATCTGGCCGCCCGCCTGTTGCCGGCCAGCGGAGCGTGGCGCTGGCTGCTGGGCCTGCCCGGGCTGTGGCTGCTGGTGGAATGGTGGCGCGGCTGGTTTCTGTCGGGTTTCCCCTGGCTGTCGCTGGGCTATTCGCAGACCGATACGCCGCTGGCGGCCTTCGCGCCGGTCGTGGGGGTCTATGGGATCTCCGCGGTGCTGCTGCTGGGCAGCGGCGCGCTGGTGGCCATGATATGCGGCCGCGGACGCACGCGCCTTTGGGCGGCGGCGGCATTGCTCGCGCCCTGGGCCATCGGCGCGGGTCTTCGCCAGGTGAGCTGGACGCACCCGGCCGGGCCGCCGGTGAGCGTCGCGGTGCTGCAGGGCGCCGTTCCCGAGGATCTGAAGTGGCAGGCGGAAAATACCGACTCCATCCAGTCGCTCTACACGCGGCTGGAGGAGCAGGCGCTCGGGGCGCACCTGATCGTGTGGCCCGAGGCCGCACTGAACGATCCGGCCAATTTCATTCCGCAGTATCTCGGGCAGATTTATTCGCGCGCCCGCATGCACGGCTCGGACGTCATCATGGGTATTCTGCGCGTGGATGAGGCCGACCGCTGGTACGACTCCATCATGACGCTCGCCGACGGGGTCAGCTTCTACGATAAGCATCATCTGGTGCCGTTCGCGGAGTACTTTCCGGTGCCCGCCTTCATCCGCAGCTGGCTGCGGCTGATGAACCTGCCGCATTCCGATTTCACGCCCGGTCCGGCGGTGCAGCCGGTGATCCGTGCCGCGGGCACGCGGCTTGCCCCCAGCGTCTGCTACGAGGACGCTTACGGCGCTGCCGCATTGCCGGCATTGCGAGCCGGGGCGACGCTGCTGGTCAATGTCACCAATGACGCCTGGTTCAAGCACTCCTGGGCGCGCTATCAACACTTCCAGATCGCGCGCATGCGCGCGCTCGAGGCGGCGCGGCCACTCATTCGCGCCGGCAACGACGGCGTATCGGCGCTGGTGGGGGCGCACGGTCAGGTTCTGGCGCAGGCACCGGAATTCAGAACCTGGGTGCTGCGCGGAAGTGTGCAGCCGCGAGCGGGACTGCCGCCGTTCGCGCGCTACGGCAATTTTCCGGCCGTAGGCCTGGGACTACTGGCGGCGGTTCTGGCCATTGCCCGCCGCCTGCTGGCGGCGCCAGGCGCCGCGCGAGCCCCGGGTGGTCTATCATTGAGGCTTTCCAAGGTCTCGGAGTAAAGGATATGTCTCATCGGGACATGAGCCCCAGGCTGGTCGGCGCCGTCCTGCTCATCAGTCTGTTTGCAGCCTGCTCGCCGCGCTCGGGCGCGGCCGCGCCTGCCGATACGGGCGGTAGCCTGTTCCGTATGGGCACGCTGGGTGCCACACCCGCGGCGAGCGCGGCGGCCTCACGCGGTCTGCCGGACTTTGCCGGACTCGTGCAGCAGGTCGGAACCGCGGTGGTCAACGTGCAGGTGGTCGAGAAGCCCTCGGATGATCAGGGTGGTGACGATCAGGACGACCAGGGCGGCGGCGATCAGGGTGGTGGCGATCAGGGTGGTGGCGATCAGGGCGATCAGGGCGGCGATCAGGACAATCCGTTCGGCAACTTCTTCCGCCACTTCGGCATTCCCGCGCCGCAGCTGCAGCCGCGCAACGAGGCGCCGGTTCGCGGCATCGGCTCGGGGTTCATCATCAGCCAGAACGGATACATCCTGACCAATGCTCACGTGGTGAACAACGCCACCAAGGTCACGGTCACGCTGACCGATCGGCGCGAGTTCGAGGCCAAGGTGGTCGGGATGGACATGCGCACCGACATCGCGGTCATCAAGATCAACCCCCAAGCGAATCTGCCGGTGGTCACCATCGGCAACTCGAACACGCTGCAACCGGGACAGTGGGTGCTGGCGATCGGCTCACCCTTCGGGTTCCAGAACACGGTGACCGCGGGCATCGTCAGCGCCACGGCGCGCGCGGTGAACACCGGTGGCTACGTGCCCTTCATCCAGACCGACGTGGCGGTCAATCCGGGCAATTCGGGCGGCCCCCTGTTCAATCTGCAGGGGCAGGTCGTCGGTATCAACTCCGAGATCTACAGTCAGACCGGTGCCTATGAGGGCATCTCCTTCGCCATTCCCATCAACGTGGCGGTCAACGTGGCCGATCAGCTGGTCAGGACCGGTCACGTGGTGCGCGGGCGCATCGGTGTGGAAATCCAGCAGGTCACGGCCGCGACCGCGGAGAACCTCGGCCTCACCTATCCGCGCGGTGCCGTCGTGGCCTCGGTGGAGCCGGGCGGACCGGCGGAAAAGGCGGGCATCCAGCCGCTCGATATCATCCTGACCGTCAACGGCCAGCAGGTCACCGAGTCCGACCAGCTGCCCTCGATGATCGCCGAGATCCGGCCCGGTCAGATCGTGCATCTGCAGGTGTGGCGTGACAAGCAGGCCATCCCCGTGGACGTGCGTGTCGCTACGCTGGCGGAAAGCAATGAGGTCGCGAGTGCCAACACCGCCCCGAGCGGATCGGCCAACGCCCACAACATCGGTCTCACGGTACGCACGCTGACGGTGGCGGAGAAGAGCCAGCTGAAGACGCGCGGCGAGGTCGTGATCATCGACGCCACGGGGCCGGCCGCTGACGCCGGTCTGGCGAGCGGCGACGTCATCCTGAGTATCAACCGCCTGCCCATCAGCGATATCGCCGATTTTCAGCGCGCCATCCGCGCCAGCCATCAGGACTGGACGCTGCTGGTCCAGCGCGAGGTCAACGGCATGCCGCAGCAGCTGATCTTCACCATCTCGCTGCAGTGACGTGACGCGGCAGTGACGTGATGCGGCAGTGACGTGACGCCTGCGGCCTGCTGCCGCGGCTTCGCTTGCGGAGCCGGGCAGGGGAGCGGGCCGCTCGTGTATCCTTTCGCGGATGCAGGAAAGATATGACCCGGCCGCCGTGGAGCGGGCGGCCCAGGAGCATTGGCAACGGCACGGCAGCTTCGTTGCACGCGAGCGCACCGGCGTGCCCAAGTATTACTGCCTGTCCATGTTCCCGTACCCCTCGGGCCGGCTGCACATGGGGCACGTGCGCAACTACACGATCGGCGACGTGCTCGCGCGCTACATGCGCATGCGAGGCTATAACGTGCTGCAGCCGATGGGCTGGGACGCGTTCGGACTGCCGGCCGAGAATGCCGCGATCGCCAACGGAGTCCCCCCGGCGGCCTGGACGCGCGACAACATTCCGTACATGCGCAACCAGCTGCGCTCCCTGGGCTTCGCGATCGACTGGTCGCGGGAGCTCGCCACCTGCGATCCGTCCTACTACCGCTGGAACCAGTGGCTGTTCCTGCGCATGCGCGAGCGCGGCCTGGCCTACAAGAAGACCGGGGTGGTGAATTGGGATCCGGTCGATCAGACGGTGCTCGCCAACGAGCAGGTCATCGAGGGTCGCGGCTGGCGTACCGGCGCACTGGTGGAGAAGCGCGATGTGCCGATGTACTACCTGCGCATCACGGCCTATGCCGAGGAGCTGCTCGCGGCGCTCGCGGAGCTGACCGGCTGGCCGGAGCGCGTGCGCACGATGCAGGCGAACTGGATTGGACGCAGCGACGGCGTGGAGCTGACTTTCGACTACGCCGAGGACACGCGCGCGCTGCTGGACCAACTGGCGGGCGCCGGCCTGGCGGGCGCCGGTGGCGCCGCCGCACCGGCCGCCGCCGCCGCACAGGCGGCGGGGGTGAAGGTCTTCACGACGCGCGCCGATACGCTTTTCGGGGTCACGTTCGTCGCGCTGGCGGCCGAGCATCCGCTGGCACTGGCGGCGGCGACACGTAACGCGCCTCTGGCCGCCTTCATCGATGAGTGCCGGCGCGGCAGCACGATGGAAGCGGACATCGCGACCGCCGAGAAGCGCGGCATGGATACGGGGCTGCATCTGCGTCATCCGTTCACGGGCCAGGCAATTCCCATCTGGGTGGCCAACTACGTGCTGATGGCTTACGGCGAGGGCGCGGTCATGGGCGTGCCGGCGCACGACGAGCGTGATTTCGAATTCGCGCGTCGGGCAGGTCTGCCGGTGCGCACCGTCGTGACCTCGGCCCACGGCGCATACGAGCGCGTCGGAGAAGAGTGGCAGGCTGCGTACGCCGAGCCCGGCGTGCTCGTCGACTCCGGTGTTTTCTCGGGGCTGAGCTCGCAGGCGGCCACCGCGGCGATCGCCGCGGCACTCGAGCGCGAGGGACGCGGCAGCCGGCGCGTGCAGTGGCGGCTGCGCGATTGGGGTATCTCGCGCCAGCGGTACTGGGGCTGTCCGATTCCGCTGATCCACTGCGAGCGCTGCGGGGAAGTGCCGGTGCCTGACGAGCAGCTGCCCGTGGTGTTGCCGGAGAACCTGGTGCCCGACGGCAGCGGCAACCCGCTGTCGCGCAGCGCGGAGTTCGTCCAGTGCCGCTGTCCGGTGTGCGGCGGGGCGGCCCGCCGCGAGACCGACACGATGGATACATTCGTGGACTCGTCGTGGTACTTCCTGCGCTACGCCAGCGTGGATCAGCCGCGGGCTGCGCTGGATGAGCGCGTGGACTACTGGCTGCCCGTCGATCAGTACATCGGCGGCATCGAGCACGCGATCCTGCATCTGCTGTACTCGCGTTTCTGGACGCGTGCGATGCGCGATCTGGGATTGGTGCGCCTGTCCGAGCCGTTCGCGAACCTGTTCACCCAGGGTATGGTGCTGAACCACATCTATTGCCGCCGACTGCCGGACGGCCGGCGCGAATACGTCAACCCTGCCGACGTGGAGCCGACGTACGACGAAGACCACGCGCGCAGCGGGGGCGTATCGCTGATCGATGGACAGCCCGTGGAGTACCAGGGTCTGCACACCATGTCCAAGTCCAAGAACAACGGCGTGGATCCGCAGGCGCTGGTCGAGCAGTACGGTGCCGACACCGCGCGGCTGTTCGTGATGAATGCGGCGCCGCCCGAGCAATCGCTGGAATGGTCGGACGAGGGCGTGAACGGCAGCTACCGTTTCCTGCATCGCCTGTGGACCACGGTGCAGGAGCACGCGAGTCAGGGCCCCGTCCCGCCTCTGCGGGACGCGGCGCTCAGCCCGGCCGGCCGCGAGCTGCGACGCGTGGCGCACCAGACGCTCGCCAAGGTCACGACGGACATCGGCCATCGGCGCGCCTTCAACACGGCCGTCTCGGCCGTCATGGAGCTGCTCAAGGCCGTACGCCACTTTGCCGAGGAGGGCGAGGCGGCGCGCGCCGTGCGCCACGAGGCGCTCGAGATCGCAGTGCTCTCGCTCTCGCCGGTGGTACCGCACATCTGCCATGCGCTGTGGGAAGGACTCGGGCATTCGACGGCGATCATCGACGAGCGCTGGCCCGAGCCCGACCCGGTCGCGCTGGCGCAATCGATCGTGGAGCTGATCGTGCAGGTCAATGGCAAACTGCGCGGGCGCGTACGCCTGCCGGCCGGCGCGGAGCGACAGCTCGCGCTCGAGGCGGCGCTCGCCGATCCCACGGTGCAGCGCTTCGTCGGCGATAAAGTCGTGCGCAAGGCCATCCACGTACCCGACAAGCTGGTCAATCTGGTCGTATGAACAGGGGCGCTGCCGTGGTTGCCGCCGCGCTGTTGGCCGCGCCGTTGGCCATACTCGGCGGCTGCGGCTTTCATCTGGAAGGGCGCTACCAGCTGCCTGCGGCGCTCAAGGTGGTGCGCATCGACACGATCGACAGCCAATCGGATTTCTATTTTGGTCTGCGCCGGGCGCTGCTGAGCGCCGGCGTGCACCTGACCGACAACGTCAAGGATCCTTCGGCCGCCGTCATCCACGTGCTCGACGATACCACCACCAACGTCATCCTGGCGGTCTCGACGCTCAACGTGCCGACCGAATACGAGCTCACCTACTCGGTCCGCTTTTCGGTGGACGCGGCCGGCGGCCGTCAGCTGATTGCCGCGCAGCAGATCATGCGGTTGCGCGATTACAGCTATGCCGAGAGCGCGCAGCTGGCCAAGCAGCGCGAGCAGCAGATCCTCACGGCGGCGATGGGCCGTGATCTGGCCGACATGGTCCTGCGGAGGCTGATCCGTGCGCAGCCGCGCACCGCGGACGTGCCTCCGGCACGCACGCAGGCCTCGCCGTAACGCACGGTCCGCGTCGCCGCCCATGCGCCGCAAATGCCGGTAGCACCTGCAGCAGGAGGCAGCACGATGCAGCTGGCCGCAATGGATCGGCGCGCCCTGGAGGAACTGCTGGCCGGCTACGGCCTGCGGCTGCAGTGGGTGGCCGCGGGTGCCGAAATTCCCGGCTCCTACTGGGGCGAGAGCGAGGCCGGCCTGCGGCACTCGACGCTGTTTGCACGCGCGGACACTCCGCTGCACTCGGTATTGCACGAGGCGGCGCACTACGTCTGCATGAGCGCGCAGCGACGGCTGCGGCTGGATCGCGACGCCGGCGGCGATGATGCGGAGGAAGAGGCGGTGTGCTACCTGCAGGTGCTGCTGGCCGACTCGCTGCCGCGCTCGGGCCGGTCACGGATCTTCGCCGACATGGACGCTTGGGGCTACAGCTTCCGGCTGGGAGCCGCGGCGGCGTGGTTTGCGCAGGACGCGGCGGCGGCTCACGACTGGCTGCTGAGGCACGGCATCATCGACGCCGGGGCGGCGCTCACCGGCCGGCTGCGGGCCTGCGACTGACGGCGCCGGGGCGCCGCCCGCCCCGGCGGTCAGTAAGCCGATCAGTGAGGCGCTGCGGGCCTGGGCAGGCCTGGGGATGCCCCACCCGGTAGCCGCGGCACGGCCCCTGGTGGGGAGCCCGCGTGCACTGCCATCAGCTGCACCTCGAAGTCCAGCGTCGCCCCCGGCGGAATCACGCCGCCAGCACCGTGCGAGCTGTAGGCGAGCGCCGCGGGACACACCAGGCGGGCCTTGCCGCCCACCTTCATGTGCTGCAGCCCCTCGTTCCAGCACGGGATGACGCGCCCGAGGGTGAAGGTGGCCGAGCCGCCGTGCTGCGAGGAGCTGTCGAAGACGCTGCCATCGGTCAGCTTGCCGGTGTACTGCACCGTCACCTGATCGCCCATTTTGGGGGTGGCACCGGTCCCCTCGGCCATCGGCAGGTAGATCATGCCGCTGGCCGTCTTTTGCGCGTGCGGCAGCGCTGCGGCCCTGGTGAGGTAGCGCTCGCCGGCCCGCTCTTCGCGCTGCTCGGCGATCACCGCGCGCGCCTGCTCGAGGCCCTGCAGCTGCGGCACGTACGCCCGTGCCTGATCGACGGCGCCGGGATGGTGAAAGCCATCGGCGAAGCCCTGGGCCACGGAGCGGAATTCGGAGTCCGAGAGCTCGAAGCTACCGAGCTGCCGACTCAGCAGCACTCCGAGGGCATGCAGTTCGGCGGCCGAGGGCGCGACCGCTCCGGCCGCCGGTGGCGCCGGACTCGCGGCGCGCGGCGGCGTGGCCGTGGGTGCTCCCGCCCCGGAATCTGCCGCCTGCGCGGCGGACACCGCTCCAGCCTGAACGGCGGCCGCACACGCCATCGCCAGGATGCACCTGCGAATCATTACATAATCGAGCATTCGTCCTCCGTAAGCGACCCATCTCGTACGCTAACCATGACCGAACGGCGATCGGCCGTGGGCCAGCTGCAGAATACACCCGACCAGTCCGATCACCAGCAGGATGAGAATCGGCAGCATGCTCAGACCGAAGCCAGCGCCGCGCTTGCCCGGGGAGGCGATGTAGCTTCGCCAGTAGAGGAAGCGGCCGAGAAGGTAGATGAGGCCGAGGATGAAGGGCCAGAGCGGCGCCACGTACAGCGATGCGAGCCACAGCGCGGGCAGCAGCATTGCCAGCAGCTCGAGCGTGTTCATCTGTACGCGAAAGTAGCGCTCGAACATCTCGTTGCCGCTCACCGCCGGGGCGGCCACGCCATAGCGGGTGCGGGCCCCGGCCACCTGGGTAGCAAAGAAGAAAAACTGCAGGACCGCCAGAATGGAAACGAGCACGATCAGTGCCATGGTAAGCCCCTCCCCGAAGTCACCGCCCCCGAAATCACCGCCCGGAAGTTACTGCCCGGAAGTCAATCTCGCGAAGTCACTCCCCCGATGGCGCTGACGCGATGTCAGTGTGCGCGAAGCGGGCGCTACGCCCGGCGCGCGAACCGGTCGGTGGCGGCGACCAGCTCACGCGCGATGCCAGGCTCGAAGGCGGAATGGCCGGCGTCGGGGACGATCTGCAGCTGCGCCTCGGGCCAGGCCTGGTGCAGGTCCCAGGCGCTGCGCGCCGGGCAGACGATGTCATAGCGCCCCTGCACGATGACGCCCGGAATGTCACGGATGCGGCCCACATCGCGCAGCAGCTGATCGTCGGGATGGAAGAACCCGCCATTGACGAAGTAGTGCGCCTCGATGCGCGCGAAGGCGCTGGCGTACCCCGGGTCATCGAACTTCGCCAGGTAGGCGGCGTTGGTGTGCAGGAAGCTCGTGGCGGCCTCCCAGATCGACCAGGCGCGTGCGGCGGTGGCACGCACCTGCGGGTCCTCGGAGGTCAGGCGCCGATAGTAGGCGCGCAGCAGATCGTCGCGCTCGGAGAGGGGGATGGGGTCCAGATATTTTCCCCATAAATCCGGAAACAGGGAGGCGGCGCCGTGCGGGCTCTGATAAAACCACTCCAGCTCCGAGCGCCGTAGCAGAAAGATGCCCCGCAGGACCAGTTCGCTGACACGTTCGGGATGGCGTTCGGCATAGGCGAGCGCCAGCGTGGAGCCCCACGAGCCGCCGAACACCAGCCAGCGCTCGATGCCCAGGTGCGCACGCAGCGCCTCGATGTCGGCAACGAGGTCCCAGGTGGTGTTCTCACGCAGCTCCGCCTGCGGGCGGCTTGCGCCACAGCCACGCTGATCGAACAGCACGATGCGGTAGCGCTTCGGGTCGAAGAAGCGGCGCATGCCGGCGTCGGTCCCGCCGCCCGGCCCGCCGTGCAGAAACACTGCGGGCTTACCGTGCGGGTTGCCGCTCTGCTCATAGTGGATCTCGTGCAGCGCCGAGACACGCAGGTAGCCCTGCTGATAAGGCCGTATCGAGGGATAGAGCGCGCTGGGGGTGCGGCTCGCGCTCGAGGCGCGGCCCCGCGCGGCAGGGGTGCGGCCGGCCCGGCGGGCGGGCGGGCGCCTGGT
>JASHSK010000135.1 GCA_030038755.1 Gammaproteobacteria bacterium | reverse complement strand
CCAAGTGCCTGGGACGCTCGGCCGAGAGCTGGCTGGCCATGCAGCATGGCTATGACCTGTGGCAGGCCAGGAAGCGGATTGATCTGAGCGAAGTGGCGCGGCTCAAGTCGGGCGCGGCCTGAAACCTGCATGAACGGAATCGACATGCCTAATGTGGATCACACATCGGCGATCGCGGGATTGCTCTCTCGTCATGGGTTCCGCCGCTTCATGATGTCCCGGACCGGTGTTGAACACCTGCTGCTGACCGGGCACCTTGATGGCCGGCCAATCGACATCGTGCTCGACACCGGGGCAGGCAAGACCTTCGTTGAACTGAGCTATTGTCGATCCGAAGGCATTGCGGTGAGCGACACCGGGCAGCCCGGGCATGGGGGCAACGTTTACACGCTCGGCGCTGCCCGGTTGACTCTCGAAGGGCTGTCAGTCCGGACCGATGGCATATTCGCGCTTGATATGACCAGCACCAACCAGAGGCTGGTGATGAGGGGGGTTGATCCCATCCGCGCCGTCATCGGGCAGGATGTCCTGCGCCACCATCAGGCGGTGATCGACTACGCGGCGTTGGCTCTTTTCCTCAAAGAGCAACCGGCTCTCTAGAGAAGACCTCGGTCAACGACCGCAAAGGGTCGACAGTAAGCTTTGGCGAGCTCTTGCGCCCTAATGACTACGGGGTATCTGGGGGCCGGCCGCCTGCTTTTCCGCCATTACCAGGGCCTCCTGAATAATTGCCGGTGGAAATCCCATCCTTTCCAGTAAGCGTATGGCATTTCTCTCGCGGCTCGCTCCAGGTCGCAGCCGATAGTCGAAAAAACCCTTTACCGAGGGATCCTCCCGAAAGTGATATCGCTCGAATCGATCGCTCAGAAGGTGTTGCAGTTCGACATCATGCGTAGTGACCAGCACCTGTGCGCTGATGCTCAAGGCGTCCAGTACGGCCTTCGCCGCAGCGATGCGCTCGATGGTATTGGTGCCGCTGAACAGCTCATCAATGATGAATATTCGGCATTCACCTTGCGACCCGCTTTCAATGAAACCGAGAATCGCGTCGATCTCGGCAAAGTACCGGCTCTTGCCAGACTCTACCGACTGCTCGCCCTTGATTGATGCCATTACGGGGCCACACGGGATCGTTGCCTTCGAGGCGAGGCAGAGGCCGAGCGTTTGGCCGAGCGTTAGGTTTATACCAACCATTTTGACGAAGGCCGTCTTCCCTGCCATGTTCGAGCCGCAGATCACCGCCGAACGCTGATCGAGAGTGATGCTGATGGGCACCGGGTGTTTCAATAGGGGGTGATACCCGTCGGTGATCTCGATCCTGGCTTCATCGGCAACTATTGGACGGCAATGCGCCGGATGACGTTGCATGAAATTCGCCACGGCGATGGTCGCATCCACCGCGCCGATTAGCTCGTAGGTCGACGCCCAATGGCGGCGAGAGCGCACAAACCGCTCGACACTCTGACCATAGGCAACGAGTTTCGCCAGGCAGCACAGATTCGCAGCTAGGCTCACGCCAAAGCTAATCGGATCTGGTGATCGGCCCAGCCGTTCCAGTACCACGAGCCACCTGAACTGACCTCGCAGGGCACGGCGGGCGGGACCTTGAGCGGCAAGGGCCGAAAGCTGCGGAATACGGGAAACGGCCCGCACGCCAGCCAGCCGATCTGCCACCCCCAGCATCCGCGTACATGCCAGAAGGTCCTCGATCTCCCGGCCCAGTTTGGAAGAGGTCCGAAATAAAATCACGGCATTGATGAGCAGAATGGCGATCGGAATCGAGAACGACCATGACAAGGCGAACGAGGCAATCAAGGCGCCTGCGGAGATTCCCGCCCAGGCTGCGATGAACCGATGATGTGGTGCCTTAACGGGTGGTGGGCCGTGCAGAATCTCCGTCATGTGGGCGGTGGAATCCGCCTCCAAACGCGACAAGATCAACTGCAGCCTTTCGCGCAAATCGGCATCAATTCGTAGTACCTGACAAGTCTCGTAGCGTTGACGCAGCTCCTCGCCGTCCGCGACGTACTTGCGCATCTGCTTGTAGAGACACTGGCCTCCTATGGGACTCACTGTGGTGTTTATGAGTGAGAACAGTCTGGGAAACTCCATGTCATCCCAAGACTTGTCATCAAGCCAACGCTCCTTGGACTGATCGCGGGTCAGCTCGAAGAAACGGCCCGCGAGCCAGCCCTGCGCCTGTCCGCCGGGTTGGCCCCAAGCAGCTCGTAGATGTACTCGCCGTCGCCACCGTGGGTCAAGGGTGCGCGCTATTGCCCCGATTTGATCCAATAGCATTCTTTAACTTTAACCCGGTCGCCCGGTAGCAGTCATTCGCTGTTGTCCGGTCAGGGTCGCGACCCGCGATTGGGCTACTTCCTGGCACGTTGCTATTATCATCGTCCCGTGGAAGGGCCTGGCGAGAGCCATGAAGTCAACCGCCCGCGGCCTGGTAAGGGCCGTCCGAGTAGCGCTCCTCTAACCCGGCGTCGGTATATTAGGTAGTCGGGCTGCACAAAGAAGGCAGTATGCTCACAGGTTCGTGCCACTGCGGGGAAGTGAAGATCCAAGTCGCAAACAAGCCGCGAAGTCTTACCAGGTGTAACTGCTCAATTTGTCGCCGCCACGCTGGCCTCTGGGGCTACTACGATAAGAGCAAAGTAAAAATCGTTGCCCGCAGGGGCGCTCTGAACAATTACGTTTGGGGCGATAAGTGCCTTGCGCTCTGTAGATGCGCTACGTGCGGTTGCGTGACGCACTGGAAACCCATCGGTCGCGCGACCAGCAGGATGGGTGTCAACTTCCGCAACTTTGATCCGTCGGTAATTGCGTCAACACGGATTCGGAGACTGGACGGCGCCAATACCTGGAAATTTCTAGACTAACCTGTGCCAAATCGAGCCGCCCAGGCGGGGAAGCACGCGCAACTCGGCCGCGGGGCGCGGTAAGGACCGGCTAGGACTGGCGCCGCAACGCGTAGCGGCTACACTCCGATTCGCTGAAGAAGGAGGTCACCATGGGTATTCTCGCTTTGTTGATCGTCGGTTTGATCGCGGGCTGGGCAGCCGGGAAAGTAATGAAGGGCGGCGGCTATGGCGTCCTGATGGATATCATTCTCGGGATCTTGGGAGGCGTGTTCGGGGGCTGGCTTTTCGAGAAACTCGGAATTTGGCCGGGAGGCGGTTTGATCGGTTCCATCATTGTCGCCTTTGTTGGGGCAGTGATTCTCGTCGGAATCACTCGTCTGATTAAGAAGGTTTGATCAGCGACGCGGCCGTCCTGGTCATTGTAGGCGCGCTGCCGGGAAGCAGTCGGTGACGGCCGGCAGGTTTGGGTCGGCGGCGACGGCGCGGCCTTCAAGGGAGGTCTCTCCTTGTACGGCGCGAACGTGACAGACTGCACATCCTATGAGCGAGCTCGGATATAGATTCGCTATTATGGAGGCTCGCAAATCACTGCTATACGTGACGGCGGCCGGGATCGGTGTCACCGGCTCCTTCGTTCGCATACGCCTTCTTGGCATGCTGGCCGCGCGACCGTATCCGCACTGGTATATTCCCTGGGCGCAGGTTCACAGACATTTGGCGTCACAGCTTTGGTGGGTAGCGGCGGCCCTGCTGCCGTCGGTGCTGGTGGCCGTTCTATTCGGAGCGATGTTTCCGATGGCTTGGCGGCGACGAGCCTCAACGAAGTTGGTGCTGGCTGCGGCCGGCGCGTGGCTTGCCTATGAATGCTGCGCATCGGTCATCGCCGACGTGCAGGTCTGTATCTATCCAGTGCAGTGCTTCTTCGAGCCCTTCCGACTCGATCCCGTCGGGAGTGTCTTGGGCGTCCTTATGCCTGCAGCCATGCTGCTTAGCTACGTACCCCTGACTCGTCTGGGAAATGGAGACCGTAAATAGGTTGCCCGATTGCGGCCGTTCATGACCGTCAGCAAGGGGTCGACACCGGCGTTCGGCCAAGAGCGGAAGTCGACACCGCCGATTTCACTTTCCGTACGCCATCATTCCTAGACCGCTGCAACGGACTCTTGGTGGACGAGTCGCCGAAGCGGCTGCCGTATTACCCTACCACGCGAGGCCGTGGGGCACGCAGGGTTGGCGAGGTGTCCTCATTCGGATTACACGGGCCGCGGCTACGGTACCAATCAAGGCACCACCGGTCAGGGCAGCTCCAATGACTAGAGCCAAGTTAGATTTGGCAAGAGGGGTCCAGCTAAACAAAAGATATGCGCAGAACAACAACGGAACGCATCCGCACATGGCAAGCACGATCCACGAGATCAGGTCTTCAGCGAATTGTGCCGCTGACACCTCGGTCTCGGTGGCAGTCACCAGTGTCCTGATAGCTCGTGCACGAATCGAATCCACTGCCTGCCGCCAGTACCACCAGAGACCACGCTCTGGGTACTGTTCTATCAGGTCGCCTATGAGGGACTCGCACCGGTATTCGGATATGCAGTGCTTCAATATCCAAGTCGCCAATCTTGGCGCGCGACTACTCACGCGTAAGTGCCCTTCAAAGGGGACAGCCCGCCGGAAAGTCGATTCAGGGTCCTAAAGGCGGCGCGAGCTTCCTGTAGGCCTGAGGGAGTCGGTTTAAAGTACGTACGCGCCCGCCCTCCACGTTCTGGAGTGGGCTCCCCCAGAGAGGATTTAATCAGACCCTTGCGCTCCAGCCGCTCCAACGCGGCATAGACGCTGGCGAGCGAGACCTCTCTGCCGCTGGCCTCTTCAATACATTTGGATATCTGTACACCGTAGGCTTCTCCGCCTGGACGCACTACTGCAAGTAAAACCATCAGCTCAAGCTGTCCGAGGTATTCGCGTGGCCTGCGCATATATTCTATAATAGCGGTATTAAGCGATCCGGTCAATATTATGCGGCCATCGCGGGCCGGCAGCTGCCGGGTCAAATCGGCCCTTCCGAGGTGTTACAAACAGTGCGCGAGCGAGTTCCTAAAGTGGCGTACTGAAGCCATCGGTGAAAGCCATCAACCGACTTCTTTGATCAGACTCGGAACATCCGACGCACACGGGAGCTTGTTATGGAGAAGTATCCTTCAAGGCGTCTTGACATTGCTATTCGAGTTGCCTTTGTTATCACTGTGAGTCTTGTCATTTGGCGTTGGCCCAAGGCTGTTCACGTATCACCCAGCTTCGATTGTGCCAAAGCCACCATAGCCACCGAAAAGACAATCTGTGGGGATCCAGACCTGGCGAAAGTCGATGCAAGCTTTGCTATCTACTATGCGGACAACCTTGCAACGGCTGCCATCAATGGCGATAGAGCGGCCTTGGATGCGCTCGTCGCAGGACAGCGGGACTTTATGATTGCGCGCAATCGGTGCGGGAGAAATAGGTTGTGTGTGATGCAGGTATATGGTGACCGGGAGCAGCAGCTGAGGAAGCTAAGCGGCTTGCCGTCGCCCGATTTTTTCGGTGAAGCCAGGGCCTTTTAACCGGTCCCCCATGCCCGGAAATGTGCGAGCTCAAGCAAGTTCGGCCGCTTCGGCAAACGGGGCTCTCATGACCAGGGCAGGTTCTGAGCAGCGAGCCGCTGTCGAGTGAAATACATTCCTCTCATCTGGCTCGGTATGTGGCGCAAGCCGGTGCGCACCGCGCTCATCCTTTTGCAGGTCGCCGTGGCGTTCGCGCTGTTCGGAGTTCTGCAAGGCATGAAGACCGGCGTTGATCAGGTCGTGGCTAATCTTCCCGCAGACTTACTCTACGTCGTTCCATCCTTGGACAGCGCATCGCCACTACCGGTTGCCTACGCTGAGCGCCTCAGATCAATCCCTGGAGTAAAGGCCGTAACATTCGTCAACGCCCTAAACGGCATCTATCAGAGACCGAGTCAGCAGGTATTAGTGATCGGACTCGAAAAAAACACCATGTGGCAAACGCTGTTTTTCCCGGACTTTGTGACTATTCTGCCGAAAGACTTTCAAACCCTTCAGCATACCCGGACCGGCGCGCTCATCACCCCCTACGCTGCCAAGAAATACGGTTGGCGTGTCGGCGATCGCGTGCCCATCACGTCGACCGCATTGCAGAATGGCGGGTCTGCAGCTTGGGTGCTCGACATCGTCGGCATCGCCAGGCCGCGCGTGAAGATCTCTACTAACATCTTTGCCAACTACGACTACCTCGATGCGGTGCGACCCGTGAACAAGGGAACGGTGGTACAGTTCTTCGTCGTTGTCGCCGATCCGAGGCAGGCGACCGCAGTGAGCGCGAGGATCGACCGAACGTTTGCCAATTCGCCCAGCGCGACTAGAACGCAGCCGATCAGCGTGCTTGTAGAACAAGCGGTACGGCAAATCGGCAACCTGAACTTCGTGATCCGCTCGGTTGTCAGCGCCGTGCTCGTGGCGCTTATGTTCTCGATCGCAACCCTGATGATGCAGACGGTGCGCGAGCGCACGCCGGAGTTGGCGGTGCTGAAGACTTTGGGCTTTAGTGATTTTGCTGTGTTCCAGCTGGTCGTGGTTGAGGCGCTGATCGTATGCCTAGCCGGTGCGCTCATAGGGCTGGGGCTCGCGACGGGAGTCTTCCCGATTGCTGCAAGGCTCTTGCCGGGTCTTTCCATGCCGGGGGTTGTCCTCGTGTTCGGGCTGATCGGAGCGGTGCTGATCTCGTTGATCAGCGTTTCCCTGCCGGCTTCGAGGGCCGCCAGGCTTCAAGTGGTCGTGGCGCTTGCTCGTCGGTGAGAGCGACCTATGAGCGTTGCCAAGCAGTTTGGTGCCCTCCTGCTCATGAATCTGGCGGGCATCCCGGAACGCCTCGGACTCGTATGCACCATCGTGGTCGGAGTGACTTGCGCCGTGGGCGTGCTGGTATCGATGCTCGCAATGGGAGCAGGCGCCCGGCGGGAGGCAATGCGCAACGTGCGTCCGGATCGCGCCATTCTGATGAGCCTCGATGCTCCGCAGCCCATTCTGAGTAGCATTACGAAGGACACGGCTGCGCTGATTCGGTCGCTTCCCGGCATACGACGCAACGCCAAAGGTGAACCGATCGCCGTAGCTGAATCGCAGGTTCCCATCGCAGCCATCAGCAAGACCGATCGGCAGCAAGTAACTCTTCAGATTTTGGGAGTGAGTCCCGGTCTGACTGATTATGCGCCTGAGTTGCACCTGACCTCTGGGCGTATGTTCAGGCCTGGGGTGCGGGAGCTGATCGCGAGCAACACCTGCGTGCGGCAGTTCGCGGATTTCGCCGTTGGCGATAAGCGGCGCCTGCGCGGCGGCGAATGGCGTGTGGTCGGCAACTTCGATATCGGACGATTAGCGGGCGTATGTACAGTCTACGCCGATGCGGACACGATTCTTTCCAGCGTCGGCCGCACGACTTACAACGAAGTGAACGTGATGCTGCAGTCCCCGGCGTCCTTTAGGGGGTTAACCAACGCGCTGAATGCAAACCCGACGCTTGGTGTCCGCGCCGAGTATGAAGCACAGGTGGTCGATGAGGAAACGCAGCAAGTCAATGGTATCCTGAACTTTATCAGCTACTTCGTCGGTGGCATCATGGCGGTGGCTGCAACCATAGGGGCGGCCAACTCCTTGTATGCCATCATCGATAGCCGCCGTTTCGAGTTAGCCACACTGCGTGCGATGGGCTTCGGCGGTGCATCGATCATTGCATCCGTTCTGTCGGAGTCGATCCTACTCGCGCTGCCCGGTGCCGTGATCGGTGCGCTCCTTGCGTGGGCGTTCTTCAACGGGCTGCAAGCCAGCCCCTTTGGAGCAACGATTCACCTCGCAGTGACGGCCTCTCTTGCTTACTTGGGCGTCGGCTGGGCGCTCAGTATCGGAGTACTCAGCGGGTTCCTGCCGGCTCTGAGAGCCGCACGTGTACCCGTAGCCGTCGCGTTGCAGGCGATATGATCGCCGTGCACGCGGCGCGTCTGTGACGAGCCTACCCGGAGGTGTCCGCAGCGGGTCCGCGGGCGGCTTCCGCCATGAACGGCCTGCCGGTTAGCGGACGTTGATCATGTCCACAAGGGGTCGGCGGCACCCGGCCCCGGCCCTCAGGGCATCGAGAACTTAATCGTGGTCTGGTCGATCAAGAAATGCCTTCTACGGAGTCACCCGTTCCCTTGTAGAAACCGTGTTTGTGAGCACTTCTTGAGCGGTGCATCCGTAACGCGTTACACTGTCACGCGTTACAGTGAGGTACCGGTCATGGTGGAAGCAGCAGAACGGATGAAGGCCATGCGCGAGCGGCGGCGCGCGCGGGGTCTGCGAGAGTTGCGCTTGGTGGTACCCGATGCACGCTCAAAGCTCGTCCGGCGACGCGTCGCGAAAGAGGTTGCCGGTCTAGATCGAGCCCGCGAGTCCGAAGCACTTAGGTGGATTGAGGCGGTCTCAGAATTCGACGCCCAATGAGACGCGGCGATGTGGTGACAGTTGCCGTAACCGGCGATTTCGGCAAGCCAAGGCCCGCCGTCGTCGTCCAGACGGATGCGCTGCCTGCTGAGCATTCCTCAGTCGTCGTGTGCCAAATGACTTCGGAGTTCAGCGAGGCACCTGATTTCAGGGTGACGATCGATCCGAACGAGCAAAACGGTTTGCGCGTCCGATTTCAGGTAATGGCAGATAAGCCAGTGACTATTCGGAGAGAGAGAGTCGGTCGGCGCATCGGACACCTGAACGACGGGGACATCGCGCGCCTAAATATCCCCTTAGCTTTCGTCATGGGTTTGGCCGATTGAACGCGCCAGCCGCTCCGTAGCCACCTTGCTCACTTCGACGTAGGCGATCGGAGGATGCATTAGCCGTTCTGGAAGTCCATCGCTCAGCGGTCCGGGGGACTGCCGCTGCCTATGGATAGTGGTTGCGATCGACTCCCGGGGGCGCATTATCGGCTTCGGTTCAATCGTTCCGAGCGATGTGATGCGCCTCATCCGTCCCATAGATCGCGAGCTCTACATGAGCGGTCTCCCACCCACCGAGATGCGCAGCGATTGGCGGAAAAATCTGCTGATCCATGAAATGCCAGCGGCAGGCCCGCGGTAAGCAGTTCTTGGGCATGATTCTCGCTCCCCGGAACGGGACCGTCACGGAGGGCAGGTCCGGCTTCGGCTGGAGCCGCCGAACCAAGGGTTTAGCTCCGAGATGCGCGGCATAACCGTGCTTCCGGCAATGCTCAGCTCACCCACGGCAATCGGCAGCTTGAACCGACGGGGGCCTGCACTGCCCGGATTGACGTATAAGACGCTCTCGATAGACCGAATGAGCGGCTGATGTGAGTGACCAGACACAACGACTCCAATACCCGCGCTTTCAGGTTCGATATCCAGCTGGACGATATCATGTATTAGATATACGAAGACTTCGCCGAATCGGACCAGATTAGTTTGCGGTAGTGCCGCCGCCCAAGCGCCCTTATCGTTGTTGCCTCGAACTGCCGTGACCGGCGCTATTTCCGTCAGCTCTTGCAGAATATTTTCTCCGCCGATGTCGCCGGCGTGGAGGATATGGCTACAGCCTTCGAGGAAGGCTCGCGCTTCTGGCCTGAGAAGGCCATGAGTGTCGGAAATGAGTCCGATCCGTAGGGTTGAGCTCACGTTGGAGAGCATACAAGCACATGCCAACAGCGGTCATCCCTGACGGTCCGGAGCGGGTCGGCCCGCGCCTTACCGATCTACTGCACACTTACGCTGTTCAAAACAAAATGGGGGATGTCCTGGCTAAATTTGGCTCCCCGAAAGCCGACAGTCGCGAATCCCAGATGGGTCGGGACGAATTCGCCCTCGCGAACGTCTACACCTTGCGCGCTGCGGCGTGCGAGCGTCGGCCCAGGACCGACCGCAGCACGATGGCCTGAGCGCCTGAAAACGCATTCGTCGTTGCCCAGTAGAGAGACAGCGCCGCAGAGACTTTGAGAGCGGCGATGATTGTGAATATCGCGGGAACCACGACCAGCATTAAGCGCATGTGTTCGGGGAGGTCGGCATTCATCGCCATCAGTGCCATTGTCGCTGCGCCTGCGGCCACTGCGAGCCACAGGTCCGGACGGGCGAGATCGTTGACCCAGAGGAAACGACCAGCATCCTTAATGGCACGCAGAGCCTGGTAGATTCCAAGGAATACCGGCAGTTGAACCAGTGCCCCGAAGAAACTCGTCCCGTCCATAAGCCTCAGCCCCTCATGCTTATAGAGCTTCGCCATTTCCTGGGCGTAGCGCCGCTGATCCTCTCCGAACCGCTTCTTGAGCTGTTCGAGTGCCGGCTTGAGACGCTGAAGAGTCGCATGGCGATCCTCAGCTCGGCGCGCAATCGTCCAAGTCAGCGGTAGAAGAGCCAACCGCACAAGCAGCGTCATCAAAATAACCGCCAGCCCCATCCCCAAGTGCAAATCGACAGCGCCGAACGTCAGGGCGTGCTGGAGGATACCTATCCACTGGTGCCAAAGATCCATGTCACGCCTCCTGCTATCCAGGGCGAGCACTCGTCCAGCTGCAATTTTGACCGCCGTGAAGCCGGCTGTCACGAGCGGAAAAAGAAATGTCGGGAGCGTCCGATCGTTAGAGCGGGATAAGCTGCCCGTGGTCTGAGGGGACTACGGGTATCGGGATAGCCATCTGCGCACGACTGCATCTATGCGGATTGTCTACTGTCCTAAGCGGTCAGAACCTTGTCGACGGAAAACCGTCCCGCCCGGTTGGGTAGAGCAGGTCCGTTTAATATCCGGGCTGTCCGAAGATCGAACTTCCACAAGGGGAAGATGCGTCATGGCTGTAAAAGGCGGGTGTCTGTGCGGCGCCGTGCGTTACGAAATCAATGCATCGCCTATTACGTGCCGCATTTGTTGGTGCCGGACGTGCCAGGCGTTTGGCGCCGGCGGCGGCACCGTGAACGTTTGCTTTTCGAGCAATGCGATTCGGGTCCGAGGGCAGCTGCGCGACTATGTCAGCATCGCCGCCAGTGGAAACGTCATGCACCGGCGCTTCTGTCCGCAATGCGGGGTTCACCTGTTTAGCGAGGCCGAGGCGAGACCGCATCTCACTTTTGTCCGCGCTGGAAGCCTGGACGACCCCGGGATCGCTAAACCATCCTCGACCATCTGGGTCTCCCAAGCGCCCTCCTGGGCCTACATCGACCCACGGCTGCCACACGTCGAAGGCCAACCTCCACCGGCGGCTTGAGCCCCCAAGCGTCTGGCTTAGAATCCGTAACGCGACGTTCAAAGACTGAAGCACCCAAATGGGCACCGATCCTTACAGATCGCATAGCGCTGCTTATGCGAATGCTCGCAGACCAGATCCGCGCATCGCTGCCTGCATCCGTTCCGCCCTCACCGGCTGTCGGTCTGTCGCCAACATCGGTGCCGGCGCCGGATCGTACGAGCCGAGCGATGTGGACGTGATCGCGATCGAGCCGTCCTGGTCTATGCTCAGCCAACGCGCCCACGATAGTGCACCGGTGGTACAGGGACGAGCGGAGAGCTTGCCTCTGCGCGACAGATCCGTCGATGCGGCACTGGCAGTGCTCACGCTACATCACTGGCAGGATCAGGGGCGCGGACTTCGCGAATGCCTCCGCGTCGCTCGACGGCGTGTCTTGCTGCTGACCTTCGATCCTGCCGCCGGCAAAGGTTTTTGGCTGACGCGGGATTACTTTCCGGAGATCCAAGAGTGGGACAACAGACAGTTTCCACCGCTCGAGCAACTGCAAGGTTGGCTAGGTCCGATCAGTACGGAAGCGATAGCAATTCCGGCAGATTGCATTGACGGTTTCCTGGGCGCCTATTGGCGCCGGCCATGGGCGTACCTGGACGCACAAGTGCGTGCTGGTATGTCGACGTTTGCGAAGATCCACCGGCTAAAAGAAGGCCTGGAGCACCTACGACGCGACCTCGAATCGGGAATCTGGGAGCAGCGCTACGGCCATCTGCGCACTTCGGACACGTTGGACATCGGGTATCGCCTGGTCGTTAAGCACTGCGGTTCCTGATCGGGCTCCCCTCAACCGGACGTCCGCGACAGACAGCTCAGGGTCGGAAGTGTCGAATTTGCGAGGTCAGTCCCTGCTCCGCCAAGTTCTGTCCTGCGGTGCGCATGCCTCCTCGAGACCGGGTGGTACGTACCATGATGGCTGTCGTCAGGATCCGATCCGGGGTCAGGCAGCGCGCTGTAGTTTATCGACAGGCCGCAGCGGCTTAGTTGTCTTGCAAATCAAAGCGTGACTAATATGCGGGCGTTTCGGGGGGAACCGTCGCTCAACCCGTAGGAGGGTAGATTCATGAATTCGCTGAAGCAGGCGACCATGGCGATGGTGCTGACGCTGGGTACTGTGGGTCTCGCCGTGGCCCATCATGCGGCTAACTCGCAGTTCGATGGGAACAGAAATATCGTATTCACGGGCGTGCTGAACAGGGTGTATCTGGGTAACCCGCATGGCTACCTATACTTCATCCGCATGGTCAACGGTCAGCAGGAGAACTGGACCTTTGAGACCGAAGCGATATTGGCGCTGCGTCGGGCCGGTTTATCGGCTCGCAAGGACTTGCCGATCGGCAGCACCTATTCGCTTGTCTACTCCCCCGCCCTCGACGGGTCGAAAGCCGGTCTGATGCATGCGATAAAGCTCTCGGACGGGCGGATCATTGCCTTCTCGGTGAAGGATAACGTGGATGCGTCCAACGCACTGCTGAATGAGCGACTGCTGAACGGCCAGGAAAACAGCCAGCCGTAACAGCAGGTGGGCGGATCGAGCGCATCGCAGCGCACGGCAGGGTCTCGAGCGCAGCGGGCCGGCCGTCCAAGTTCGGCAATTTGCGCTACGGGCTCGATATGAGCGAATCAATGTGAGCTCAGTGGGCAGTTCGTTGGCGGTGAGCCGGTAGACGTCGTCCAACGCCTCGACCTTGGTGGGCCTTGCGGCGCTGCCAATTGCAGGGGGACTGCCAACCTGTGCATCAACCGCGGATGGCATGGCCGTTGCTTGCCTATTGGCATGCGAGGGTCCCTCCCTTCTTTGCGCTTTCTGCGGACGTTTCATATCGCAGCGCGCCGCGGCAGCTTCAAGGCAACCGCCGACGAACTGTGCCTCACGGCGTCGGCCGTCAGCCATCAGATCAAGGTGCTCGAAGAGCAGCTCGGACTGAGCCTGTTCGAGCGTGGCCCGCGCTCACTGACGCTCACCGAGGCCGGAACGCACTACCTGCACGACATCGATGCACTGTTTTCGCGCCTCGAAACGGTGACAGAACAGCTGCGTGGGCGCTTCAGTCGCACCATCGTGAGGCTACAGGTGCCGTCGTTCTTCGCCAGCGAGCTACTCGTGGCGCAGCTGGCGCGTTTCAGCACGCTGCACAGTGATGTGGATCTGCGAATTGCGACCGACATCACACCGCACGACGTGCATTCGCCGGAGGCCGACGTGTCGGTTGTGGTGGGGACGGGGCCGTGGCCGGGGCTGCAGGCCACGCGGTTGTTTGCTCAGACCTATGCGGTGGCGTGTTCACCACAGCGTCTCAAACAGGCGCCGATCGCGAGCGCGCGTGAGCTTTCCGATCAGCCGCTGATCGCCCACGATCACCGCCCCGATCTGTGGGATCGCTGGGCTGCGCTGCAGAGCCTCGAGCCGCTGCGTCCCAAGCAGCTGATCCGCTTCGACACGATGTCGGCCGTAGTACACGCGGCCGAGCGGGGCGTGGGCATCGCGCTGGTGTCCGCGCCGCTGGCGGCCGCGCGCTTCGCCGCGGGCGCTCTGGTGCGCTTGTTCGACGGGGAGCTGGACGTTGGTGAGAGCTACTACGTGCTGACGCGTCCCGAGGATGGGGCGCGTGCGGCCGTGCGCTCGCTGGTTGCTTGGATGGCTCGGCAATTCGGTGACGTTGCGGCCGCGCCGTCGGCGAGGGAGCCATCGGCGCGCGCCGCCCCCGGACACTGATGAGCCCATTTTGGGCTTGAGTGAAAATCGATCGTTTGTTCTGCGGGCGTGTTGTCCCTATCGTGACCGAAGCCGAGATACCCCCACTCGGTTGAGGAGCGATGGCAATGAGATCAGATGTTGTGAGGACGATGGTGATGAGCACGGCGCTGTGCGCGCTGCCGGTGATCGGCTCGGCGGCCCCGCCCAGCATGATGCAGAGCTGTGTGCGGGCCTTCATTAGTCAGCTGACGGCCGGCGCGACGAAGCCGATGAAGGTGCTCGAGGAGCGCGAAGTCGACAGCACCGTTCCGGTGACCGGACTGAGCAGCACTCCCGAGTTCGAGCTGACCGCGCGCGATGCTCACAGCGACCGGACGCTTGCCCGCGAGGTTTGCACGATCGTGCATGACAAGCTGGTGCTGCAAAGCGAACCGCTGGCGATGTTCTAGAGCCGGAAGGCTCAGGAAGGCCCTGGCCCAGCCTCAACACCCAGGGTTCAGGTCATCATCGGCGGGCGGGGAGGACGGTTTCCGTCCTCCCGGTCGAGGCTGATCCTGCCTCGCCGTGCAACTCATGCCGACGCCCGAAGCCAGACGCTCGGCACCTCCGCTTCGTGTCGGGGTTCGCTCCTCCAAAAAAAAATAGCCACGGGAGTTGTCCCTGGTCCCGGCGATAGGCAGCCATTCACTGCCCTGGAGTAATCTAGCCGGCGGATGGAACCCGGCTCGGACCGCGGCGCTCTCGGTCGGGGCGATGCAAGTCAGGAGTAGCGCGGGGGGACTCGACGATGCCTGGCACTGGCCGTCGACAGTTTCTGGCACAAATGGTCACTGCGGGCGGCGCGCTGGCGCTTCCGGTTGCGCGCTCCAAGGCAGGGGGGCCTGCTGCGGGTTCCAGGCCCCTGCGCCTTCTCATCCTCGGTGGAACGGGACACATCGGTCCCTATTTCGTCCGTGCTGCGGTGGAACGTGGTCACCACGTTGCGGTCTTTAGCCGGGGACTCGGTCGTGCCGGCCTTCCGGCCGGAGTGGAAAATCTGCTGGGGGATCGCAACGGCGCCCTGGGTTCCATCGAACAGCGTGACTGGGATGCCGTACTGGACATCGCCACTTATGGCCCAGGCTGGGTGCGGAGCCTTGGCGAGGCGCTGCGGGACCATGTTGGTCACTACACGTTCATTTCGACGATATCGGTGTATAAGGACCCTGCGGCGAATGAGATCACCACCGAGACAAGCCCGGTGCTCGCCTATCACGGGACGGTAGATCCCTATTCGGTGACGACCCTGGGCCCCGATTACGGCGCATTGAAGGTCTTGTGCGAACGAGAAGCGGAGAAGCAGTTTCCCGGTCGCACACTCGTCATACGTCCCGCCGCAATCGCAGGGCCGAGCGTGCCTCAGCCGTATCTATTCTATTGGCCGCTACGCCTGCAGCGCGGCGGGGAGATATTGGCTGCGGGAGATCCCTCCACACCCGTTCAGTTCACCGACGTGCGGGACCTTGCCGAATGGAACATTCGTATGATCGAGAAGCGCGGGACTGGCGTTTACAACGCCGCGGGTCCGGTACCGCCGACGGATCTCGCTGAATTAATCAGCGCTGCCGGGGCTACAGCCTCGGTCCCGCCAAGGGTGACTTGGGTGACGAGGCCCTGGCTTTTGATACAGAAAGACAGCAACCTCTTTGGTGGATTGCTTTTTTGGGAGCTCAACAAGGGCTATCTCACCGGGATCAGTAACGCTCGGGCGCTGGCGCAGGGTCTGACGACACGACCTTTGGGCATGACGCTCGCTGATGGGTTGCGCTGGCTCTCGCAACAACCCCCGCAGCGAGACGTCTTGACACTTCAGCTGGGGCCACATGGATTTGGGCCCGTTACCGTGACTTGGCCCGTGTATCTGGCCCGCGAGAAGGCGCTATTGTCGGCCTGGCACTCCCGGAGGTAGAGATCGGACCCGAGCGAGCATCTCGCAATGCCGCGAGATCCTCCGTCCTGAAAGCGGACATTTGCAGCGGCGCGTTTGTGCCGAACACCGAGATTTCGACGTGTCCGGCGCGCTTCAGCCGCTACGGCGCCGGCACTCCGGCGTAGCGCTCCAGCAGCATTTGCTGCGCGTCGCAGGCGTGTGCCTCATCGACGGGCTGCAGGCGGCGGTAGGAGCCATCGCGCTGCAGCTCCCAGGTGTTGACGTTGTCGGCGAGATAGGTTTCCACATCCTTGAGGATGCGCGCGCGTGACTGCGCCTTGAGCACCGGGAAGGCGATCTCGACGCGGCGGAAGAAGTTGCGTTCCATCCAGTCGGCGCTGGCCAGATACAGCTCGCGCTCGCCGGCGTTCTCGAACCAGTAGACACGCGAGTGCTCCAGGAAGCGTCCTACGATGGAGCGTACCGTGATGTTCTCGGAGACGCCGGGGATGCCGGGGCGCAGTGCGCACACGCCGCGCACGATCAGTTCGATGCGCACGCCTGCCTGGGAGGCGCGATACAGACTCTCGATCGTCTGCGGGTCCACCAGCGCATTGATCTTGACGACGATGCGCGCGGGGCGCCCGGCACGCGCGTGCGCCGCCTCGCGCTCGATCAGCCGCTGCACGGCGTCGTGCAGATGGAACGGCGACTGCAGCAGCCGCTGCAGCTTGGTGGTGCGCGTGAGGCTCGTGAGCTGCAGGAAGATCTCGTGCAGGTCGCTGCCGATATCCTCGTCGCAGGTGAACAATCCGTAGTCCGTGTACGCGCGCGCGGTGCGCAGATGATAGTTGCCGGTGCCCAGGTGGCAGTAGCGGCGGATGCCGTCGGCCTCGCGGCGCACGATCAGCGTCATCTTGGCGTGCGTCTTGTAGCCCACCACGCCGTACATGACGTGCGCGCCGGCTTCCTGCAGCGAGTTGGACAGCTCGATGTTGGCCTCTTCGTCGAAGCGCGCGCGTAGCTCGATGATGACGGTCACGTCCTTGCCGGCGAGCGCGGCGGCGATCAGCGCGTCGACGATCGGGGAGTGATCGCCCGTGCGGTACAGCGTCTGCTTGATGGCCAGCACGCTCGGATCGCTCGCGGCCTGGCGCAGCAGATCCATCACCGGGGCAAAGCTGCGATAGGGATGATGCAGCAGCAGGTCGCGCTGGCGGATGACGGCGAACAGATCCGTGGCGCCCACCAGTCGCGAGGGAAGCCCCGGGGTGAACGGCGGATATTTCAGGTCGGGTCGCTGCGCCAGATCGTAAACCGCCGAGAAGCGGTTGAGATTGACGGGCCCCGGCACCCGATAGCTGTCCAGCGCGGTCAGCGCGAACTGGTGCAACAGGAACTCGACCACCTCGGGCGGACAGTTGGCTGCCGTCTCGAGCCGTACCGCCGCCCCGTAGCGGCGCTGTGCGAGCTCGCCTTCGAGCGCGCGGCGCAGGTCGTCGACCTCCTCGTCGTCTACGAACAGGTCGCTGTTGCGCGTGACGCGGAACTGGTAGATGCCCAGTACCTGCACGCCGCTGAACAGTTTTTCGACGAATGCCTCGACGATGGTGTAGAGCGCCACGAAGCGCGTGCGGCTGCCGCCGTCCTGCGGCAGCGCGACGATGCGCGGCAGCGAGCGCGGCGCCTGCACGATCGCGAAATCGCTGTCGCGACCGTAGGCGTCCTTGCCGGAGAGGCGCACGATGAAATTCAGGCTCTTGTTCTGGATGCGGGGGAACGGCCGCGCCGGATCCAGACCCAGCGGGCTGAGCACCGGCTCGACCTCGGCCTCGAAGTGATGCTCGACCCAGGCGCGCGTGGGCTCGTCCCAACCCTCGGCGCCCAGTACTTCTATGCCCGCCGCGGCGAGGCCCGGCAGCAGCACCTCGTTCAGGCAGGCGTACTGGTCGTGCATCAGGCGCGTCGTCTGCTCGTGGATGGCGGCCAGCTGATCGGCGATCGACAGCCCATCGGCACCGACCTGCGTGCTGCCAAGCTCCAGCAGCTGCTTCAGGCCCGCCACGCGAATTTCGAAGAACTCGTCCAGGTTGCTGGAACAGATGCACAGGAAGCGCAGACGCTCGAGCAGCGGTACGCGCGCATCGAGCGCCTGTGCGAGCACACGTTGGTTGAACTCGAGGGCCGAGAGCTCCGGGTTGATGAAGTTCTGCGGGGCGCGCAGCGGCACCTGCTCCCTGGCGGCCGGGCCAGTCGGAGCGATAGGGGCGGTGGAGATTGACGCGACACCCGCCGCGGCCGCCGCGGTCGGTGCTGGCACGGCCGCCTGCGCGAGCGATGTTTGCGCGAGCGGTGTCTGCGCGGGCGATGGTTGCTCGGGCGGTGGTGCTTGTGCGGGCGGTGGTTGCGCCGGCGGGGCTCGTGCGGCGGAGGCTGATGCGTCCTCGGCCGGTGTCGCCGCGGCGGCTGCTCGAGTACGTGACGCCGGCGCGCGCGCGCCCGATGTGCGTGCAGCCGGTGCGCCCGACGCCGGTGCCGCCATGCTCAGGACACCCGGCCGCGATACACCGCCACACGCGCCTGCATGCCGGACGGTGCCGGCCCGATCGGCAGCCGCACTGCGTTGACACCGGCGGGGCAGGGCCCGGAGATCAGACCAAGGTATAGACTCATTCCGCCTCGACACTACTGACCCGCGCTTCCCGGGTCAACGGCACGCTCCACGCTCTGCAGATTATGGTGTTGCGATGACGCAGCCGTGACAGTGGCCCTCGACGCATGGTCTGCCGCCTCAGGGTGCTGCGGCCGGATCCGCAGGAGGCCCCCGCGTGGTCTGCTACAGTGACGGACCGCCGGCACGTGCCGGTCGCGATGAACGCAGCAGCGACACGATCCATGAGTGGTACGCAGAACGCAGATAAAGTGGGCGCCGGCGCCGAGGCCGGTCCCGGGAGCAGCGCCGCGGGACGCGGCGACGGGACAACGGGCGGGGCAACGGTTGCCGAGCAGATGCTCGAGCTCTCGCGCGGCGCGCAGGACCTGCTGCTGCCCGCCGAGCTCGAGCGCAAGCTGGCGCGCGGCCGACCGCTGAAGGTCAAGGCGGGTTTCGATCCCACGGCACCCGATCTGCACCTCGGTCACACGGTGCTGCTGAACAAGATGCGCCAGTTTCAGCAGTTCGGCCACGAGGTCATCTTCCTCATCGGCGACTTCACCGGGCTGATCGGCGATCCAAGCGGCCGCAACGCGACGCGGCCGGCCCTGACGAGCGAGGAAGTGCAGGCGAATGCGCGCACCTACGAGCGGCAGGTGTTCAAGATCCTGGATCCCGAGCGCACGCGCGTCGACTTCAATTCCCGCTGGTTCGGGCCGATGTCGGCCGCCGGACTTATCGGCATCGCCGCGCAACACACGGTCGCGCGCATGCTCGAGCGCGATGATTTCAGCAAGCGGTTCAAGGGCGGCCAGCCCATCTTGCTGCACGAGTTTCTCTATCCACTGGTGCAGGGCTACGACTCGGTAGCGCTGCGGGCGGACGTGGAGCTCGGCGGTACGGATCAGAAGTTCAATCTGCTCGTGGGACGCGCCCTGCAGGAGCACTACGGCCAGGAGCCGCAGGTAGTGCTGACGATGCCGCTGCTCGAGGGTCTGAACGGCGTCGAGAAGATGTCCAAGTCGCTGGGCAACTACGTGGCGATCAACGATGCACCGGGGGAGATGTTCGGCAAGCTGATGTCGATCTCGGACGATCTGATGTGGCGCTACTTCGAGCTGCTCAGTTTCCGGGGTACACGCGAGATCGAGGCGCTGCGAGGCGCGGTCGGCGAGGGCCGCAATCCGCGCGACGTGAAGCTCTCGCTGGCGCACGAGATCGTGACCCGCTTCCACGATGCCGCGGCTGCTGAGGCCGCCCAGACGGCCTTCCTGGCGCGCTTTTCGGCGCGCACGGTACCGGCCGACCTGCCGCTGACGACGCTCGCGGCTCCCGGCGGCTTCGTGACGCTGCCGGGTGCCTGTACGGCCGTCGGGCTGGCTGCCAGCGGCGCGGAGGCGCGCCGCAAGATCGCCGAGGGCGCCGTACGTGTCGACGGGGAGAAGGTCGTGGACGTTGCGACGCAGCTA
>JASHSK010000134.1 GCA_030038755.1 Gammaproteobacteria bacterium | reverse complement strand
ATTCTGCTGCTGCTGCGCGGTCACCTCGGCCCTCATGCGCAGCACGTCGCGCACGCCGTCGTTGGAGAACCACAGCCGATATTGCAGCAGCAGTAGTGCGGTCAGCAGCGCGGCGGCGAGCCATTTCATCGCGCGCGTAGCCTACCATTGTGCGCGTCATCTCTCACGGCGCACTTCACGCTGCGTGTCACGCTGCGTGTCACGCTGCGCGTCGCGCTGCGCGTCACGGCGCGCGTCACGCTGCGCGTCACGGTGCGCTCGCCGGCAGGGCCGCCTCCTCGAACGCCCGCGCCTTGCTGACGGCATCGAGCTGCACGAGTGTCTCGAGCAGCGGCCGCATGCGTGCGAGCGGCCAGGCGTTCGGGCCATCCGAGAGCGCCGCTTCGGGACGCGGATGGGTCTCCATGAAGAGTCCCGCGACCCCGGCGGCCACGGCGGCACGCGCCAGCACCGGGATGAACTCGCGCTGTCCGCCCGAAGCGGTGCCCTGCCCGCCCGGCAGCTGCACCGAGTGTGTGGCGTCGAAGACGACGGGGCAGCCCGTGCCGCGCATTACCGCGAGCGAGCGCATGTCGGCGACCAGGTTGTTGTAGCCGAAGCTCGCGCCGCGCTCGCACACCAGGATCTGCGAGTTTCCGGTGGAGCGCGCCTTGTCCACCACGTTCTGCATCTCCCAGGGAGACAGGAACTGCCCCTTCTTGATGTTGACCGGCCGGCCGGCGGCCGCGACGCGCAGGATGAAATTGGTCTGCCGGCACAGGAACGCGGGGGTCTGCAGCACGTCGACGACCGCGGCCACCTCGGCCACGGGCGTGTCCTCGTGCACGTCGGTGAGCACCGGAAGCTGAAAGTGCCGCTGCACGGACTGCAGCGCCTTCAGACCGGCCTCGAGGCCCGGGCCGCGAAAGCTCGCTCCCGAAGATCGATTCGCCTTGTCGAACGAGGCCTTGAAGACCAGGGGCACGCGCAGCGCGCGCGTCATCTCCGCGAGCTGGCCGGCCACCTCCTGCAGCAGTGCCTCGGACTCGATCACGCAGGGACCGGCGATCAGGAACAGCGGCCGATCCAGACCCACCTCGAAGCCGGCCAGCTTCATCGACTCCTCCTGCCGGTGCGTGCGAGCGCGAGCGGCAGCCCGCCGCCCACGCGCATCAGGCACCCGCCGCCGCCGGCAGCTGCAGCGCGCGGTAACTGCGCGCGGCGCGCACGAAGCCGGTGAACAGCGGATGACCGTCGCGCGGCGTGGAGGTGAACTCGGGGTGAAATTGCGTCGCCACGAACCACGGGTGCGACGGCATTTCGACGATCTCCACCAGCCCATCGCTCGACAGCCCCGAGAACATCACCCCCGCCCCCTCGTAGGCGGACATGTAATTGTTGTTGAACTCGTAGCGGTGCCGGTGGCGCTCGAGGATGTGGTCGCGCCCATAGAGCTCGCGTGCGCGCCCGCCGGCCCGCAGCCGCACCTCCTGCGCCCCGAGTCGCATGGTGCCGCCGAGGTGCGAGCGTTCGTCGCGCATCTGGGTGCCGAGCGAGCGGTCCTGCCACTCGGTGATCAGCGCGATGACCGGGTGGGCGGTGGCGCGGTTGAACTCGGTGCTGTGTGCGCCGGCCAGATGCAGCACGTTGCGACCGAACTCGATGATGGCGATCTGCATCCCCAGGCAGATGCCGAGATAGGGCACGCCGTGCTCGCGCGCGTAGCGCACCGCCTGAATCTTGCCCTCGATGCCGCGCTCGCCGAAACCGCCCGGCACCAGGATCGCGTCCATGCCGGCCAGGCAATCGGTGCCCTCCTTCTCGATGTCGGTAGACTCGATGTAGTGCACCTTGATGCGCGTGCGCGTCTTCAGGCCCCCGTGCATCAGCGCCTCGTTGAGCGAGATGTACGAGTCACGGATCTGCACGTACTTGCCGACCATGGCGATATCGACCTGGCCGTCCGGATTCATCTTGGCGTTGACGACCTGGCGCCAGGCGGACAGGTCCGCGGGCGGGGCCTCGATGCGCAGCTTGTCGATCACGATCTCGTCGAGCCGCTGCTCGTGCAGCAGCAGAGGGATCCGGTAAATGTCGTCGGCGTCCAGCGCCGAGATGACCGCGCGCTCCTCGACGTTGGTGAACAGGGCGATCTTGCGCCGCTGCTCATCGGGCAGCATTTCGCGGCAGCGGCACAGCAGCACGTCGGGCTGGATACCGATGCCGCGCAGCTCCTTGACCGAATGCTGCGTGGGCTTGGTCTTGATCTCCCCCGAGCCGCCCACGATCGGCACGAGCGTCAGGTGCATGTACAGCGTGTGGCTGCGACCGAGCTCGACGCCGAGCTGGCGGATGGCTTCCAGGAACGGCAGCGATTCGATGTCGCCCACGGTGCCGCCGATCTCGACCATGCACACGTCCGCCTCGTCCGCGCCGAGCATGATGCTGCGCTTGATCTCGTCGGTGATGTGCGGGATGACCTGCACGGTGGCGCCCAGATAATCGCCGCGCCGCTCCTTGGCGATCACGCGCTCGTAGATGCGCCCGGTGGTGAAATTGCTGTTGCGACCGGTGGTGGTGCGCACGAAGCGCTCGTAGTGCCCGAGATCCAGGTCGGTCTCGGTGCCGTCGGCCGTGACGAATACTTCCCCGTGCTGGAACGGGCTCATGGTGCCCGGATCCACGTTGATGTACGGGTCGAGCTTGACCATGGCGATGCGCAGTCCGCGCGCCTCGAGCATCGCACCCAGCGAGGCGGCAGCGATGCCCTTCCCCAACGAAGAAACGACGCCGCCAGTAACGAAGACGAAGCGAGTCATCGAGGGTTACCGCCGCCTGCTTGAGATCGCGCCATGGACGACGGATGGTCAGGCTATCAGATCGGTCTGCCCGCCACAAATTGACCGTCGGCCGATCACCCGGGGCACCTCAGTCCCCCGGGCGTCGCCAGCGGAAGCGGCCGCGCGTGGCGCCGTGGGCGCTCGCGGGGTGCTCGCCGGAATCGCCTCCGGCAGCGCCTCCGGAGACGCGATAGTCCGGATCCAGCCACAGGTCCGCGACCGCGATGATGCGCTCGCCATCACCGATCAGAGGCACCCCGGGGCGCTCCCAGGGGGCGAGGCCCTCGGCGCGCAGCAGCTCCTTGAGCGGCGCGCGGCCGGCGCTCTTGCGCAGCCGCTCCCCGCCGCGCCGGAAGCTGACCTGCAGCTCGGCCGGGAGGGCGGCGAGACTGACGTCCCCATGCGGGTCACGTACCAGCCCGAGTGCCCCGCCGTGCGCGAGCGGCAGCCACGCGCGCCGGCGCCAGTTCCAGCTGCGCGCGTGGCCCGGCACGGGCGCCGCGCGCAACGCATACAGGCGATCCCCGTTGCGCCGCAGCTCCCCGCCGCGCCAGTGCACCGCGGTGCGCGCATCGGCGCGCGACTGCAGCATCGGGCCGGCGATCTCGCGCAGACGACGATGATCGGGCGCGAGCAGGCCGCGCTCGCCGATCCAGTGGCGCAGGGCGTTGCGCCGCTGCGGCTCGGGCAGGCGCCGCAGCGCGCTCACGTGCAGCAGCGCCCCGTCGCGCGCATCGCTGAGCTGCCGTCCGGCAAGCTGCTCGAGCAGCGCGCGCGCTTCGGCCAGATGCGCGGCACTGCGGCTGACAGTCGCGGCCGCGGCCGGCCAGCGTGCGCGGATCAACGGCAGCACGATCTGGCGCAGATAGTTGCGATCGAAGCGCTCGTCCTGATTGCTCGGATCCTCGCTCCACTGCAGGGCATGCTCGCGCGCATAGGCCTCGAGCTGCGCGCGGCTGACGTTCAGCAGCGGCCGCAGCAGCCGCCTGCCCCGCCAGGGGCTGACCGCGCTCATGGCCGCGAGCCCGCGCACCCCGCTGCCACGAAGCAGCGCCAGCAGCACCGTCTCGAGCTGATCCTCCTGGTGATGCGCGGTCACGAGCAGCTCCTCCGGCAGCAGGCCGCCGGCCAGTGCCGTGTAGCGCGCCGTGCGCGCGGCCGCTTCCAGCGACTCGCCGCCCTTGCGCACCACACGCGTGTCGAGCCGCTCGAAAGGCACGCGCAGCCGTCGCGCGTAACGGCCGGTCTGCTCCGCCCAGGTATCCGACTGTGGCTGCAGCCGGTGATTGACATGCAACGCGCGCAGCTGCAGCCGCCGCGTGCGCCGCAGGGACGCAAGCGCATGCAGCAACACGCTCGAATCCAGGCCTCCCGAGCACGCGACGCACAGCCGTACGCCGTGCAGCGGGCCGATCAGCTGCTCGAGCCGCGCGCCCAGCCACGCGGCACTGAGCGCCGCCGGGGCTCGCTGCACGCTCGGGGACGAGCCGGGCCGGCGCGCGGGCGCCGGTCGCTTCACGCGGGATTCTCGGTGTAGACGCCGAAGGCGGCGACCCGCGCGGCGCGTTGCTCGAGCAGTGT
>JASHSK010000017.1 GCA_030038755.1 Gammaproteobacteria bacterium | reverse complement strand
GACGGCCCCGGATCCCACCAAACCCGCGCGGGGTCCCAAACCTGCGCGTGGAGCGGGTGATGGGAATCGAACCCACGTCATCAGCTTGGAAGGCTGAGGTTCTACCATTGAACTACACCCGCCTGATGACGCTGACACTCGACTCCTCCTCCCGGTCCGACGGCTCCCGGACCGGCCCGCGAGGACCTGGCCCTTCGATTCCCAGCCCCACGGTGGAGGGGGTAGGATTCGAACCTACGAAGGCGTAAGCCGGCAGATTTACAGTCTGCTCCCGTTGGCCGCTTGGGTACCCCTCCGCGAAAAGGAGCCGCGTATTCTGATTTCGCGGCCCGGGGGTGTCAATGCATGTCCGGTGCCATCGCCGGCGTTTGCGAAGCAGCAGCCTCCCTGGATCCCCCTTTGCGTCCTCACGAATCCCCCTCGGGTCCTTGCGAAGCCCCCTCGGGTCCTCGCGAATCCCCCTCTGATCCTCGCGAGGCCACGGAAACGGCAGAGGCGCCGCAGGCGGCGGCCACGAGCCGCGCCACCTCGGCCGCCTCGAGCCATCGGTAGTGCCCCGCGGGCAGCTGCCGCGGCAGCCCGATCGGCCCGTGGCGTACCCGGCTGAGCCGGCTCACTTCGAACCCCACCGCCTCCCACAGACGCCGTACCTCGCGATTGCGGCCCTCGCGCAGCGTGACGCGATACCAGCCATGCGAGCGATCCGAACGCTCGCCGGAGGCAGCGCCGGCGGCCCCGGACCCGAGGGGCTCGAGGCGCTCGAAGCTGGCGCGTCCATCGGCGAGCAGCACGCCGCTGCGCAGCCGCTCCAGGTCCTGCGGCCGGGGCTGCCCGCGCACACGCACCAGGTACTCGCGCTCGACCTGGCTCGACGGGTGCATCAGCCGATGCGCCAGCGCGCCGTCAGTCGTGAACAGCAGCAGACCGCTGGTATTGAGATCCAGCCGCCCAACCACCACCCAGCGCCCGCCATGGCGCGGGGAGGGCAGCCGCTCGAAGACCGTGCGGCGCCCCTGTGGGTCCGAACGCGTCGTCACCTCTCCGGTCGGCTTGTGATAGACCAGTACTTCACCGCCCATCGCGGCCAGGCGCAGCCGCCGGCCATCCAGGCGGACGTCTGCACCGGGTGCGGCGCGCATGCCGAGCGTCGCGACCTGCCCATCGACCTGCAGACGCCCCTCGCGGATCCACTGCTCGATGCCACGACGCGACCCGAGCCCGGCGGCCGCCAGCAGTTTCTGCAGGCGCTCGCCCCCGCCGCGCTCGCCGTCGCGTCGAGGCGGCACCCCGCGGGACGCGTTGCCCCCGGCGCTGCGCGCCTGCGCGCGGTGCTGCGATGCCGCCTGCTTTCTCAACGCATGGGCAGCGATATCTTGCGGAACAATTCGCTTTGCCCGTCGGCATCGCGCGCATCGATGGCACGATCGACGAGGCGGCGCGTGAGATGCGGGCCGAACAGCTGGATGAAGTCGTAGGCGAAGTTGCGCAGCAGCGTGCCGCGACGGAAACCGATCCAGGTGGTGTGGATGGGAAACATGTGCGACGCATCGAGCACCGCGAAGTCCCCATCCTGCTGCGGATCGATGGCGACGCTGGCGACGATGCCGACACCGAGGCCGAGCCGCACGTAGGTCTTGATCACGTCCGAGTCGCGCGCGGTCAAGGCCACGCGCGGAGTCAGTCCCTCGCGCGCGAACACCGTATGCAGCGAGGAGGCACCGGTGAAGCTGAACACGTAGGTGATCAGCGGATACTGCGCCAGGTCCTTGATGGTCACGCGCTCGAGCTTGGCGAGCGGGTGGTGCTTGAGCACGATGATCTGGCGGTACCAGCGGTAGACCGGCAGCAGCACCAGCCCCGCGAACAGCCCCTCGGAACCCGTGGCGATCGCCAGCTGCACGCGGTCGGTGGCGACCATCTCGCTGATCTGCTCGGAGGTGCCCTGATGCAGGTGCAGCTCGACCTCCGGGTAGCGCTCGCGAAACGCGTGCACCACCGGCGGCAGCACGTAGCGCGCCTGCGTGTGCGTGGTGGCGATGGCCAGCGTGCCACGATTGTCCTGATTGAGATCGGCCGCGACCGCTTTCAGGCTGTCGATCTCCGCGAGCGCGCGATTGGCGTACTCCAGAACCTTCGCTCCCTGCGGGGTCACGCGCGAGAACGCGCGGCCCTCGCGCACGAACAGGTCGAAGCCCAGCTCGCGCTCGAGCGCCTTGAGAGCGCGGCTGATCGCCGGCTGCGAGGTGCCGAGCGCCGAGGCGGCCTGCGTCACGGATAGTCCGTGTCTCGCGATCGCGACGGCGTACTGCAGTTGGTGAAAGTTCATGCGTCGACCACGCGACAGCCTGGAGTCACAGTCTCGACCCTCCGCACAGACTCGACCCTCAGGCCGTCGACACCGAGACTGAGAGTCGCAAGGATAGGTCGTTTGAATTATAACAAAGAGTTATTAAAAAATGGCCTGTCATTTATCGACCGTCTCGTACCGGCAAGCTTAAAGTGCCGCACCGCCCTGAGTGCCACGGCCGGCGAGCCATGATTTACGAGAGCATCCTCGACACGATCGGCCGCACGCCGGTCGTGCGTATCCAGCACCTCGCGCCGCCCGGGGTGCAGCTCTACGTCAAATGCGAATTCTTCAATCCCGCCTCCTCGGTGAAGGATCGACTGGCGCTGGCCATCATCGACGATGCCGAGCGACGCGGGCTGCTCGCGCCCGGTCAGACCGTCGTGGAAGCGACCTCCGGCAACACCGGCATCGCCCTGGCGATGGTGTGCGCGGCCAAGGGACACCCGTTCGTCGCCGTCATGGCCGAGAGCTTCTCCATCGAGCGCCGCCGCATCATGCGTCTGTTCGACGCCCGCGTGATCCTCACGCCCGCGGCGGAGCGCGGCACCGGCATGGTGCGCCGCGCCGAGCAGCTGGCGCGCGAGCATGGCTGGTTCCTCGCCCGGCAGTTCGAAAACGAGGCCAACCCGGCCTTTCACCGCAGCACCACGGGGCCCGAGATCCTGTCGGATTTCGCGACGCGGCGGCTGGATTACTTCGTCACCGGCTGGGGGACGGGTGGCACCCTGACAGGAGCCGGGGAAATCATCAAACGCGCGCGGCCGGAGGTGCGCATCGTGGCGGCCGAGCCCGAAGCAGCGGCGCTGCTGTCCGGTCGCCCCTTTGCTCCCCACAAGATTCAGGGATGGACACCGGATTTCATCCCGGCGGTGCTCAATCGCAGCATCGCGGACCGTATCGTCACGGTCGGCGATGGCGAGGCGATCGCCGCGGCGCGCGCGCTCGCCGCGCGCGAGGGCATTTTCTGCGGCATCTCCTCCGGGGCGACGTTCGCCGCGGCGCTGCAGGTGGCGCGCGATGCCACGGGCGGCGAGACGGTGATTCTCGCCATGCTGCCGGACACCGGCGAGCGCTATCTGTCCACCGCCCTGTTCGAGGGAATTTCCGATGGCTCGGATGAGCAAACCTGAGCATGGTGGTGCGGTCAGAGCGGCGCGCCGCACCGGTCGTGCCGGGGTCGCGCCGCTGTCCGCGCCGGCGTCGCTGAGCGCGCCGTCACCAGCCATGACCGAGTCGCATTCCCCCGCGCCCGAGCCCTGCACGGTCGCCCTGCCCGACCCGTTCCGGCTGTTTCGCGGCGGCTCGCTGCACCAGGCGCGCATCGCTTACGAGAGCTGGGGCGAGCTGAACCCGGCGCGCGACAACGCCCTGCTGCTGTTCACCGGACTGTCGCCCTCCGCGCACGCGGCCTCGAGCGAGCGCGACCCCTCCGCGGGGTGGTGGCAGCGCATGGTCGGGCCGGGGCTCGCGATCGATACCCGCCGCTACTTCGTGGTGTGCATCAATTCGCTCGGCAGCTGCTTCGGTTCCACGGGCCCGGCTTCCGTCGACCCGGCAACCGGCGAACGATATCGCCTGAGCTTCCCGGAAGTGGCCGTCGAGGACATCGCGGCGGCGGGCATGGCCGCGGTGCGCGCACTGGGCATCGAGCGGCTCGCGGCGGTCGTGGGCGCCTCGCTCGGCGGCATGTCGGTGATCGCCTTCGCGACGCAGTTCCCGCTCGCTGCGCGCCGCCTCATCAGCATCTCCGCCAGCCCGGCCGCCTCACCGTTCTCGATTGCGCTGCGTTCCGTGCAGCGCGAGGCCATCATGCGCGATCCGGATTGGCAGGGCGGTCACTATCCGCCCGAGCATCCGCCCCGCGCGGGCATGCGCATCGCGCGCAAGCTCGGAACGATCACCTACCGTTCGGCCGCCGAATGGCGCGTGCGCTTCGGCCGCGAACCGCTGACCGGCAACGCGCTGAGCATGAGCCCGTTCGCGCCGCGTTTCGCCGTCGAGGGGTATCTCGAATCGCAGGCCGAGCGCTTCATCCGCCTGTTCGATCCCAACTGCTATCTGTACCTCTCGAGCGCCATGGATCGCTTCGACCTCGCCGCGCACGGCGGCAGCGCCGCGGCGGCGCTGCGCGGCGTGAGCGCCGAGGTGCTCGTCATCGGCGTGCAGAGCGATTTCCTGTTTCCCATCGACGAGCAGGCCGCGATCGCCGAGGCGTTCCGCGCCAACGGCACCAGCGTGCGCTTCGCTCCCCTGCCCTCGCTCGAGGGCCACGACGCCTTCCTGGTCGATATTCCGCACTTCGACGCGGAAATCCGCGCGTTCCTGCGCTGACGCGCACCTCGTCCGCGGTGGCGCGGGCCGCCGCCGCCGCGGCCGTGATGCACGTCACAGCCCGCGCAGCGGTCATCGCCCCGCCATGTCGTTTTAACGGCTCCGTCACTTGAATTACATATCGTTAGCACTACTATATCGTACGTATTACGAACGATTTGTCATGCTTATGGTTTGTAGCAGGTATTTCAGGAGCTGATACCATGAACGCACTCACACTGAACCCGGGCGCGGTCGCGACTCCCGTGGTCGACAGGCCGCTGGCGGTGCCGGCGGTGCCGGCGCTGAACGTGCCGCGGCGCACCGAGCAGCGTCCCCGGCGCCGCTTCGGCAGCGCTCGCGCCCTGCACATCAACGACGGCGGTTTCCGCCCCTTCCGCGTCTACTGAGGGCTGCCATGACCGCCGGTGGCGCCCCCGGACCGGCCGCGCGAGCGCGCGCAACCGCGCGGCGGCGCAGCCCGGAAGACCGACGGGGCCTGCGAGGGCCCTGCAGCGTCGGACTGGGCCTACGGCCCCGGCGCCGACCGCCATTTGCGAATCCGCGGCCTGCCGACGCCGATTAATGTCGAGTAGCGTGTGGTAAGCGCCGCTGCCTTGGCATAATGGTCACCGACGGCCCATCTCGGGCCGCGGTATCGCATGCATCGGCGAGAAGGCCGGGGGTAGGGCATGGAACGACGGCTGCACACGCGACATCGGGCACGCACTGCCGTGTACTTGCTGCTGCCGGGTGGTAAGCGCCGCCTGTGCAAAGCCGTCAACCTGAGCGCGACGGGTGTTTTCCTGCGCACCGCAGGCCTCGGCCTGCGCAAGGGACAACAGGTCAGCCTTGCCTTCGCCATCGATCTCGGCTCGGTGACCAAGCTGCACCGACGTACGGCGATCGTGGCGCACGTCTCCGGCGGCGGCACCGGTCTGATGATGGATGCCTACGCGGCCTCGCGCTGACGCGGCGTCCGCTGCCTCACTCTACTGCACCACTTCCCGGCGGCCTGCGCCCCCGGCCCGGGGCCACTCCCGTTCATGCCGCGAGCTATACTATACCCCAGTATAGGTGCGCGGGCCGGAAGCGGGTAGATTGCGCGGGTGGCGCGCACGGCGCCGCCTGCCGGGAGGCTGACGAAGCATGGCACATGCACGACGGGACAACGCCCGGCTGCTGGCGCGCGTGCGGCGCATGCAGGGCCAGGTCGAGGCGCTCGAACGGCTGCTGCGCGACCAGCGCGAATGCAATGACGTGCTGCAGCAGATCGCCGCGGTGCGCGGCGCTGCCACGAGCCTCATGGCCGACGTGCTGGAGGAACACCTGCAGGAGCATCTGAGCAACCAGAGTGGCTCGGCGCAACAGCGCGCGCAGGACCTCAAGGACCTCGCCCACATCGTCAAGCGCTATCTGAAATAAAAATAATGCCGGCTCGCGCGAAGACGGCCCGGCGCGGGTAGACGAAGGCAGGCGCGTAGTTTTAGATAGGGTGGTTTTAGATAGGGTTGGGCGCTGGATGCGTTCGGAGCCCCGGGCGGGGGCCCACCGAAGGTCAACGCCCCCGCGGGTGCGGCGTTATTACACATTGCGATGAGTGTGCAGCCGAGCGATTACTGAACCGCTGAGTTGCTGCGCAGTCGAAGGTTCGGATGGACCATGCTCGCCCGACGAGCAAGGCCTTTCAGGAGGAAGGGATTATGCAAACTCCTGGCGCTAGATCAGCACTGACAGCGGCGCTTGCGCTGCTGGGACTATTGGTCGTGGCCGCGCAGCCGGGCCTGGCCCTGGCGAACGGTGACGGACACGCCGGTGGTGGCGGCCATGTCGCCGCCGGCGGCCATTTTGGTGGCGGCGCGCACTTCGGCGGCGGCGCACGCTTTGGCGGTGGAGGATTCAGCGGCCATGCGTTCGTCGGTCGCGCCTACGGCGGTGGCGTGCATTTCGCAGCACCCGCCTACAGGGGCGGCTTTGCCGGAGGCGCACGTGCCGCCATCGGCTACGGGCGCTTTGCGGGCGGGCGCCCGATCGGATTCGCCGCACGCGGCTACCGCTGGGGCGGCGGGTACTGGGGAGGTGTCTACTGGCCGGGGGTTTACTTCGGCGCTGACTTCGCCTGGTTCCTGCCCGTCATCCCGGCATACTGCCCCGTGTATTGGTGGAGTGGAGTGCCCTATTACTACTACGACGACGCGTACTACACCTGGGACCCGTCGGACAGCGGCTACGTAGCCACGGCACCGCCGCCGGCCACTCCGGACGACAGCCAGGGCGCGCCACCGCCGGATGATCAGGGTGCACCGCCGCCGGACGAGCAGGGCGCGCCACCGCCCGATGACCAGGCGGCACCGCCGCCGGACGAGCAGAGCGCACCGCCACCGGATGACCCGAGCGCGTCACAGCCGGCCGCTGCGCCGCCGAGCAGCAACAATCTCTACGCCTATCCGAGGAACGGGCAGAGCGACCGGCAGCAGGCTCAGGACAAGCTCGCTTGTGAGCAGTGGGCGGCGTCGCAGACCGGCTCGGCCGACGGCAACGCGGCGAGCGCTACCGATGGCTCACAGGGCGATTCCATCGACTACCGTCGCGCTCTGACGGCCTGCCTCATGGGGCGCGGCTACAGCGTCGACTGACCCTGCCGCGGGGGCCGTGCGCCCGCCCGGACCCGGGCGGGCTCAGGCCGGCTCGCTCGCGACCGGCTGGCCCTGCAGCGGTTGATCGACATCCAGGCGGGCGTCGCGCCGTTCGGGCCCGGCGAGGGCCAGCGCGAGCAGCGCCACGGCCGTCACCCCGCACACGAGCTCGAGCGCAAAAGCATAATCGGGGTGAGCGCTGCTGCCCACGTGCGCCGCAACCGTCGCCTGCAGGTTGGCGTTGGCGGATGCCAGCAGATTACCGAGCTGGTACACGACGCCCGGAAAGGTGCCGCGCATGCTGCCCGGCGAGAGCTCGTTGAGGTGCACCGGCACCACCCCCCAGGCTCCCTGCACCATGAACTGCATCGCGAACGCCGCCGCTGCCACCGCGGCCGGCGCATGCGCGTGCGCCCAGAACGGCAATACCGGCAATGCGAGTGCAGCGGCCAGCGCGATTGCGTAGCGGCGGCCGATCGCACTCGACAGCCGCCCGAAACACAGCCCGCCGACGATCGCACCCACGTTGTAGACGATCGTCACGATCGAGATGGTGTGCGTGGAGAAGCCGCGCTGCGCGCCCAGAAAGGTTGGGTACAGGTCCTGCGATCCGTGGCTGAAGAAGTTGAACGCGGTCATCAGCGCGACGCCGTACAGCGCCAGCGGCCAGTGTGCGGCAAGTTCCGACCACGTCGTGCGAGCCGCGCGCTGTGTGCGCGCGTTCGCCGCGGTCGCGCCAGGCGCGCTGCCGGTGCGCCATGCCGCCGATTCGGGGATACGCGCACGGATGTAGAAGACGAGCAGCAGAGCCGGCAGCGCGCCCACCAGGAACATGCCGCGCCAGCCGATGTGGTCGAATGCCACCCCGTAGACAACGCCCGCCACCAGGTAGCCGGTCGGGTATCCGGCCTGCAGCACACCGGACACCAGCCCGCGTGAGCGCACCGGGATGCTCTCGAACGCGAGCGAGGCGCCCACGCCCCACTCCCCGCCCATGGCGATGCCATACAGCGCGCGCAGCGCTATGAAGATGAGCAGCGAGGGCGCGAACGCGGAAGCGCACTCCATGAGCGAATACAGCAGCACGCTGGCCATCAGCGCCGGCCTGCGGCCGTAGCGGTCGGCCACGCGGCCGAAGAGGAAAGCGCCGAGAGGCCGCATCATCAGAGTCAGCGTGATGGCCCAGGCGACGCTCCCGACGTCGGTGGCGAAGTCGCTCGCCAGCCGCCGCAGCACATACACCACGAGAAAGTAGTCGAAGGCGTCGAGCATCCAGCCCAGGAAGGTTGCAACCACGATCTCGCGCTGCCAGCGCTCCCAGCGCGGCGGGGAAGAAGGTGCAGGCGGTGGCAGTGCATCGTTCGACATGGCGTGGGAGTCCGTTAGATCCGTGCCGGGCGTCTCCATGATAGCGCCACGATGGCAGGGGCCACGATGGCGGGGGCCACAACGGCAGGAGCACAACGGCAGGAGCCACGATGGCAGGGGGCGGCCAGCGCCGGGCCGGCCCGGGCCGCAGGACCTAAGACTAGCCCGCCGAGGCGCGCACGCCGGCGTTCGGCAGCGCCATGACCGTGCCCTTGCGGCTCGCATCGACGCCGAGCGCCATGGCGCGCAGCCGCTGCGGCAGGGCCTTCATCACCGGCAGCAGCTCATCGCGTGAGATCGGTGGGGAGAACAGGAAGCCCTGCATGTACATCGAGCGCTGGCCCGCGAGCAGCGGCAGCTGCTCCGGGCGCTCGATGCCCTCGGCGGTCATCTCCAGTCCCAATCCATGGCATAGCCCGATGATCGCCCGTGCGATCGCCGCTGAGCGGGCGCTGGTGTCGATGCTCGCGATCAGGCTCTGGTCGAGCTTGATGCGCGTCAACGGCAGCTTTTCGAGCGAGGCCAGCGAGGAGTAGCCGGTGCCGAAGTCGTCCAGCGCAATGGCGACACCGTGGGAGCGCAGACAGCGCAGCGTCTCAATCGTGGCCGGGCCGGTCTGCAGCACCGTCTCGGTCAGCTCGATCTCCACGCAGCGTGCCGGCAGCCGGAATTCCTGCAGCAGCCGCATCACCAGATCCACGAAGCGATCGTCGAGCAGCAACCGCGGTGAGACGTTGACCGCCACGCGTGCCTCGGGCCAGGCACCGTAGTGCCAGCGCGCCGCGGTCTCGATCGCCGAGCGCAGCACCCAGTCGGTCACCTCGAGGATGAGCCCGGACTCCTCCGCGACCGACAAGAACTCTCCGGGCAATGCGTAGCGCCCATCCGGCAGGCGCCAGCGGATCAGCGCCTCGACGAGCGCCGTGTCGAGCCGCTCCAGACTCACCTCCGGCTGAAACAGCAGCTCGAACTCGCCGCGCTCGATCGCGCGGCGCAGCCCCTGCTCAGTCCGAAATTTCGCCGACGCCAGCTGCAGCAGGTCCGGCGTGAACAGTGCCAGCTGGCTGCGACCGAGCGCCTTCGCATGAAACAGCGCCGCATCCGCCGCACGCAGCAGTGCCTCGCCGTCGCGCTCGTGATCCGGGTAGATGCTCGCGCCCACGCTCACGCTGACGATCAGATCGCGCTGGTGCACCAGCAGCGGCACCTGGAAGGCCGCGACCAGCGCCTCGCCGGCAGCGCGGATATCGTCCACGCTGGCGGCGCTGGGGAAGATCACCGTGAATTCGTCACCGCCGAGGCGCGCGGCGAAACCGAAGGGCCCGGCGGCTTCCGCCAGCCGCTGCGAGATGGACATCAGTACCGCGTCGCCGAAGGCGTGCCCGAGGCTGTCGTTGATGTTCTTGAAATTGTCGATGTCGAGAAAGAACACCCCGACGTAGCGTTGGGTCTGGCGCGCCTGCTCGATGGCGGCGTCCAGCAGCGCGAACAGCTGGCGGCGGTTGGGCAGGCGCGTCAGCGGGTCGTGCGCCGCCAGTTCCTGCAGCGCTCGCGTGCGCTCCTCGACCTTGGCTTCGACCTTGGCCTCGAGCTGCTGCTGGTAGGACAGCGCCAGCTGCTGGGCGCTCGCCAGTTGCTCGGCCATCTGGTTGAAGGCGATGCTGAGCTTATCGAGCTCCCTGATGCCGCCCCGCGGCAGGCGTGCGCCTGACTCGCCGGCCGCGAGCCGTGTCGTAGCCTGCAGCATGCGGCGGATCGGCAGCACGATGCTGCGCATGGTGAACACGCAGATGAGCGCCAGCGGTGCGAGCGCCAGCGCGCTGATCCAGGCCAGCAGGACCCGCAGGTGCGATTTGGACACGGAGGCGCCGCCGGTCGCCGCCGCGGCCGGCGTCGCTATCACGGCCGGTGCTGCTGGCGCGGTGGCAGCCCCTGCGGCGGTCGAGGCCACTGCCCCGACCGATCGCACAGCCGGGCTGCGGGCGTGCAGACGGATGGCGGTTGAAGCGCCTGAGTCTGCCGGGCGCGCCGCGGGCCTGGCCGCGATCGCCGGCGCGGCGTTCGTCAGGAAGGCGGACGCCACGGGCGGGGCTGCCAGCTTGGCCGCCACGATCTGATCGAGCAGCAGCGTACCCTGGGCCGCGAATCCATCCGTCTGAGCGCGACGCTGCTGCTCCACCAGCAGCAGCGATTGGCGCGCCGCGGACATGGCCGCGAGATCCGTCTGCGTATGCTCCTCCCAGGCGTCCCCCTGCGAGCGCTTGAGGCTGGC
>JASHSK010000133.1 GCA_030038755.1 Gammaproteobacteria bacterium | reverse complement strand
CCACCGTGCGGCAGGTAGTGCGACAGTCCTACCCAGCAGCAGCGGCTGGGCGACACCTCGTGCCCCTGCAGACGCAGCCCGATGACATCGTGGTGTCCGGGCGCCTCGTAGGTCTTCGCATCCCTGTAGCGTGTCACATGCACGGCTGGCTCCAGAAGCCCCGCCGCAGACGGGGCGGCGCTGCGGGGATTCTATCGTACCGCTGCGCGCCGCCCGCGCCCCGCCCGCGGGTTACCCGCGCGCTGCGCTTGGCCCCGCGCCGCCCGCGCCCCGCCCGCTCACCACGTCTCGCCGAAGGGCCGGGCTTCCACCTCGAAGCTCCAGGCACTCGCGTCCTGTCGACACAGCATCCAGGCCGTATCGGCCACCGCCGCGGGTTTGATGAAGAAACTATCGGGCTTGTCGCGCATCGCCGCCCGGGTGCGCTCGAGATCCACGACGCCGTCCACGACGATCAGGCACACATGGATGCCGGCTCGCCACAGCGAGCGCGCCATCGACTCGGCGAGACTGCGTTGCGCGGCCTTCGCCGGTGCAAAGGCGGCGGACCGCGGCCCCCCGCGCCGCGAAGCCGTGGCGCCGATGAACACGATGGAGCCCGCGCCTGCGGCCTTCATCGGACCGATCACCTGCTGGCTGCACAGCAGCGCCCCATAGGTATTCACGCGCCAGGAGCTCTCGAACTGCTCGGGCGTAATGCTCTCGACATCGCCGAAGACACCGGAGCCGGCGTTGTAGAGCAGCACCTCGATCGGCCCGAGCTGCGATCGAATCGCCGCGAAGGTGCGCGCGACCGATTCCGGCGAGCCCACATCGCAGTCGTAGCCACGCGCGCCCCGCAGCTCCTGCTCCAGTGAGCCGCGTGTTTGCGCGCTGCGTGACAGCAGCGCCACGGTATACCCGCCGCCCGCGAAGCGCCGTGCCAGCGCCGCGCCATTGCCGGGACCTACGCCCGCAACCACTGCCACTCCCTTCTGTTCCATAAATGCCTCCAGTTTTGCCGCCGCGCGGCGTTTCTGCTAGGGTCGGGCATCGGCGGCCGCATCGATCGCACCAGCCAGGGTGCACCAGTCAGGGCGCACCAGCCAGGACGATCGCCAGCCAGGGCGCACCAGCCAGGGCGGTCGGCCCCGCCGACGATAAGGGGGGTGTCATGACGACCGATCAGAAGATTTCCCGTCGAGAGGTGCTGACTGCCGGGCTTGCCGCCACGGGTAGCGTGCTGGCCGCCACCACGGCGAGCGCAGTACCCGCACCGGCGATTGTCTCCTCTCAACCCAATATCGCCGGTCGCAGGTTCCGCGCCTGGGTGTCGCAGGGCGAGGGGCTCGACCGCACCAAACTCGAGACTCTCACCATGCTGCCGATCACGGGGCGGCAGGTCGCCGTCCGCACGCAGGCCGCAAGCCTGTGCTACACCGTGAGCAGCGATGTGCTCGGGCTGCCACGCGGTGCGTTCGGCGCCCCGGATCTTGCACACCAGCTGCATGTGCCCCCGCCTTCGCCGCAGTACGAGGAATTCCGCAGGATGGCCCTGATCCAGGGCCACGGCGGAGTGGGCATCGTCGAGGCCGTGGGTCCGGACGTGCGGCGCGTGCGCGTCGGGGATCGCGTGTGTGTCTCCGGGACTCCGCAATGTGGCTCCTGCTATCAGTGCCTGCGCGGACGCGCCGACATGTGCCAGTTCCTCGGCCACCAGGGGCCGAAGGATCTGGTGGCACTGGCGACGCGCGACGATGGCACACCGGTGTATGTCAACTCGCACATCGGCGGCCTCGCGGAGATGATGGTGTCGTTCGAGGAGTGGGTCGTGCCGATCCAATCAGAAGCACCCTCGCATCTGCTGAGCATGGTGTGCAGCTGCACGAGCGTTGCGGGATTGGGCTGCACGGTCTCGCAGACGCTGGCCACGATCGGCCCGAGCGCCTCGGTGGCGGTGGTCGGCTGTGGACCGTTGGGCCTGACCGCGGTCCAGGGTGCGCGCATTGCGGGCGCCTCGATCATCATCGGCATCGACCCGATCCGCGTGCGCCGCGAGGTCGCCCAAAAGGTCGGCGCGACGCACGTGCTCGACCCCAACGCCGAAGGCGATCACCTGCTCGACACGGTGCGCGAGATCACCAGGGGCAAGACCGATTATCTGTGGGGTGGCGGCAGGAACTGGAACGCCTCCGGCAGTGGGCCGGACTTCGTCGTGGAGGCCGCCGGTGCCAACCGCGCCAAGCCCATGCTCGAGGACGGCCCCGATCCGACCGGGCTGCTGCCGATGCAGCAGGCCTACCTCATGTGCGCCCCGGGCGGCCACCTCGTCACCACCAGTCTGCCGGTCGGCAATATCTCGCTGCCCTCGGGCACGTTCTCGCTCGGCGGTCGCTCGCAGCACGCCGGCCAGGCCGGGGGGATGAATCCGATGCGCGATATTCCGCGCTTCGTCGCGCTGCTCGACAGCGGCCAGTTCGACGCGAAGTCTCTGGCCACGACGGTCGTGCCGCTCGAGGGGATGATCGATGCCTACCGCGAGGTGCTGAACCGCACGACCATCCAGGCACACATTCGTCTGTCCGCCTGACCCCTCAGCCGAGCTCGATCTGCAGCTCGTGCCCCCGCGAGCTGCTGCGCGAGGCGAGCTGCGCCTGCAGGGCCGCGCGTGCGACCAGCGCCGCGCCGGTGCGGTGAGCATTGGCTTCGCGCGTGAAGGACAGATCCGCGCCATCGAGCCGCACCGCGCGCACGCCGCAACCGGCCGGCCCGACGCGATAGTGCGCCTCGACCGCCTGCCCCTCGAGCATCAGCTGCACGCGCAGGCCGTCGAGCGCCGCGGGCATCACCGGATCGACGCGCACCGCGCCCGACAGTGCCTGCACGCCCAGGAAAGTGCGCACGATCAGCCCCAGCGCGATCCCCGCGCCGCTGGAATAGACGCGCCAGCCACCGTCCAGCGCCACCGTGCCATCCGCGATACGCTGGTACTGCGCGCTGGCCTGGTAGCGATCCTCGAAGGCGGCGTCCGAGCTGGAGAAGTAGCAATTCGCCTGGCGCAGCGTCGCGGCCGGCACGATCGCGCGGATGCCGATGGGATTCGCCCGGCACAGCGCATCAAAGAAGCGCCCGGCCTCCCCGATGTGCGCCAGCGCCTGCGCATAGCGCAGGTGCTCATGGGTGTACATGAGTCCGATCTCCCGGCCGAAGAAGGTCGCGCTCTCGGCACGCTGGAACAGCCGCTGCGGGCCGCCGTGGTACGGCAGCGGCCGATCGAACAGCCGCAGCCCGTCGGGTCCCAGTAAATACGTCTCGATGAGCCGCAGGTGCTCGCGCGCCTGCTCCGGGGTGAACAGGTCCTCGAGAATGGCATGCACCATCGCCAGGGAGCTGTACCGCACGCCGCTCTCCTCATCGCGCGGGTGCAGCAGCAGGCGCGGCTCGACCCCCGCCGCTTCGAACAGCGCATAGCCGGCGAGCACGCCATCGGCGATGAGCCAGCGCTGAAAATCGGCGCGCACCTCGCGCGCGCGCTTTTCCAGCGGCGCGGCGTCGGCGTCGCGCCCGACGCCGCGCAGTGCCTGTGACAGCTGCGTGAGCGCCTGCGCGTGCAGCGTCACGGTCCAGGCGCTGCACAGGTGCTCGCGCAGGCGCGGGTCAACCGGCTGCAGCGAATCGTTCCAATCACCGTGCCCATAGGCCGCCAGCGCAGTGCCGGGAATGAGGCGCCGCTCGACGACCGCCAGCGCGCGCCGGGCGTGCTCCCAGACCGGCGCACGCTCACCGGCATCCGGTCCGCGAGCATCGAAGAACGGCACGCGCTCCTCGAGCAGCGCGGCGTCGCCGGAGACTTCGAGGTACTGCGCGAGCACGACGAGCGGCCACAGCACGATATCCCCATGCGAGTCACCGGCGCGGATGGAGCGCTCACGCTGATAGAACATGAACCACTGCGGCCAGTCCCCATCCGGGTTCTGCGCCGCCATCACGCGGCAGAGCACGTCGCGCAGCGCCGCCGTGCGACCGAGCGCAAGCAGCAGCTCCACCGGGCCCTGACACACGTCGCGCGTGCCCCAGCCTCCGCCCGAGTACTGTTCCAGCCCGCGCGGCGCCAGATAGTGCACCAGCGCATTGTGCGTAAACCAGGTCGCGATCTCGGCCAGCTGCGCAGCGCCCGCCGCCGGCGCGTTCTGCGAGGACGCGCCGCCCGGGGGTT
>JASHSK010000132.1 GCA_030038755.1 Gammaproteobacteria bacterium | reverse complement strand
GTGTCGCAGCATCAGGTACTCGAACGGATCGAAGGTATGTTCGGCGACGCGCCGCACCTGCGCGTCCTCCGGATACATCAGCGGCAGCTCCTGCTTGAACATCAGCACGCAGGAAGGCACCGGCGCCACGATGTCGTAGCCGGCACCGACGAGGCGATCGAGCTCCGGAACGTTGGTGCGCTTGAGTCGGTCGATCGCGGCCAGATCGCCGATCTCGAGCTTGGGCATGCCGCAGCAGCGCTCACGCGCCGGCAGCGTCACGGCGATGCCGTTGTGATCGAACACCGCAGCCAAATCCAGGGCGAGATCCGGCTCGTTGCGGTTGGCGTAGCAGCTGCAGAACAGTGCCACGCGCCCGCGCGTCTCGGCGCTCCCCGCGGGCGCCGCCGCCTGCGTTGCCGGGTCCTGCGTTGCCGGGTCCTGCGCTACCGCGCTCTGCACTGCCGCGCCCTGCACTGCCGGCCTCTGGCCCGGTGCCGGCTGCCCCTGGTGAGCGCGCGACAGCCATGCGCGCACTCGCCGCCGCGCGCTCACCGCGTGGTAGGCGGGCAGCGGCGCGCGCGGATCCACGCCGAGAGCGCGCTCCAGCAACCTGCGGCCGGCGCGGCTGCGGTTGGCGGCATTGACGATCTCGCTGACGACCGGAATGCCGGCGAGACGTCCCACCACATCGGTCGAGGTCAGCACCCGATCACGCAGCGTGGGCTTGCGGCCGTGCGTCCGCACCGCCTTCGCGCGCAGCATCAGGTGCGGGAAATCCACGTTCCACGGGTGCGGGGGAACATAAGGACACTTGGTGCTGAAGCAGATGTCGCACAGGTAGCAGTTGTCGACGACCTTCCAGTAGACACGCCTGTCGACCCCGGATAACTCCATCGACTCGGTGGCGTCGATGGCATCGAACAGCGTCGGGAACGACTGGCAGAGGTTGAAGCAGCGGCGGCAGCCGTGACAGATCTCGAAGACGCGCGACAGCTCCTGCTGGAGCGCGGCCTCATCGTAGAAGCCCGTCTCCCGCCATTGCAGCGGATGGCGAACGGGAGCCGAGAGGCTCCCTTCACGGCTCCCGTTCGCCGGAGTGTCGCTCAAGATGCAGCGAGCCGGCGTCGCTTACAGTGTGTCCAGCGCCTTCTGGAAGCGGTTGGCGTGCGAGCGCTCGGCCTTGGCCAGCGTCTCGAACCAGTCGGCGATCTCCCCGAAGCCTTCTTCGCGCGCCACCTTCGCCATGCCCGGGTACATGTCCGAGTACTCGTGCGTCTCGCCGGCGATGGCGGACTTGAGGTTCAGCCGGGTCTCTCCGATCGGCAGGCCCGTGGCCGGATCGCCCACCTGCTCGAGGTACTCGAGGTGCCCATGAGCGTGACCGGTCTCGCCCTCGGCCGTGGAGCGAAACACCGTCGAGACGTCGTTGTAGCCCTCGACATCGGCCTTGGCTGCAAAATACAGGTAGCGACGATTCGCCTGCGATTCCCCGGCAAATGCGTCCTTCAAGTTCTTTTCGGTCTTGGTTCCCGTGAGTTTCATCCCATACCTCCGCGATGACGATCGAGCCGGGTCGAGCGGCCCGGGAAAATTGGCCTGATAGAAATTAGACTGATTCTAATCGCAATGTAAGGCCCACCATCGCCCTCGTCAACGAGCGCGCGTCGCCCTCGTCAACGAGCGCGCGCCCTGCTAGGGTGGACGCATGCCCACAGCAGCCTCATCCGCTCCCGGCGCCGCTCCCGGCGGCGGTTCCGGCGCCGCTCCCGACGCCGGCCCTGGCAGCGGCTTCGAAGAGACGCTCGCCAGGCTGGAAACGCTGGTCACGCGGCTGGAGTCGGGCGACCTGCCGCTCGATGAGGCGCTACGGACCTTCGAGCTGGGCGTTCGCCTGACGCGTGAGTGCCAGGCGGCGCTTGGCGCCGCACAGCAGAAGGTGCAGCTGCTGCTGCAGCGGGGCGAAGCGGTGGTGCTCGAGGAATTCGATACCGCAAGCATCGAGCGCGTCTCGATCGGCGCCGCGGACGCGGGCACGGTGGCTGCGCCCGAGCTCTCCGGCGGTGTCGAGTCCGATTTCTGAGCACGGCGAGCCCTGAGCACCGCCGGCGGTCCGTTGGCTATGCTCGGCGCTGTCTGCTGCGCTGTCTTCTGCGCCGCCTTCTGCGCCGCCTTCTGCGCTGCGTCGCACAAGTGCAGCGCCGCGAGCAATGCCCGGACCGTGTAAACTTCGCGCCACAATGTCCACAATGATGCCGTCGCACCCGTTGCTGGGTGCCATCGAATCCCCCGCCGATCTTCGAGCATTGTCCGAGCAGGACCTGCTGACACTCGCCGCGGAGCTGCGCGATTACCTCATCCACACCGTGGCGACGCGGGGCGGCCATTTTGCCGCCGGCCTCGGCACCGTGGAGCTGACGATTGCGTTGCATTATGTTTTCAATACCCCCGAGGACCGACTGGTCTGGGATGTCGGCCACCAGGCCTATCCCCACAAGGTGCTGACCGGCCGGCGCGACCGCCTCGGTACCATCAAGCAGCTGCACGGCCTCGCGCCCTTCCCGAGCCGCGCGGAGAGTCCCTACGACACGTTCGGCGTCGGCCACTCGAGTACCTCGGTCAGCGCCGCACTGGGCATGGCGATCGCCGCGGCCCGCAAGGGTGAGCAGCGACGCGCCGTCGCGGTGATCGGCGATGGCGCGATGAGTGCCGGCATGGCCTTCGAGGCGCTCAACCACGCGGGGAGCCTCTCCGTCGACCTGCTGGTGGTGCTGAACGACAACGACATGTCGATCTCCGAGAACGTCGGGGCGCTGTCCAATTACTTCGCACGCGTCATCTCCGGCCCGCTCTATGCGCAGCTGCGCGCCGGCGGCAAGCGGGCCCTGCAGCAACTGCCTGTGCTGCGCGAGCTGGCGCGCCGCTCCGAGGAGCACGTCAAGGGCATGGTGCTGCCAGGCACGCTGTTCGAGGAGATGGGATTCAATTACCTGGGACCCGTCGATGGGCACGATCTGAAGGCGCTGCTGCGGGCGCTGCGGACCGCGCACGGCCTGGCCGGCCCGCGACTGCTGCACGTGGTCACGCGCAAGGGCAAGGGCTACGCCCCCGCCGAGGCCGATCCGATCACGTGGCATGGGCCAGGACCGTTCGATCCTGCCACGGGCACGTTGCAGAAGGAGAAGCCCGGCACGCCGACCTACTCGCAGATCTTCGGCCAATGGCTATGCGATATGGCCGAGCGCGACCCACGCATCATCGGCATCACGCCCGCCATGCGCGAGGGGTCGGGTCTGGTGGAGTATTCGCGCCGCTTCCCCGAGCGCTACTTCGACGTGGCGATCGCAGAGCAGCACGCCGTGACCTTCGCGGCCGGGCTCGCCTGCGAAGGCCTGCGCCCGGTCGTGGCGATCTATTCGACCTTCCTGCAGCGCGGCTACGATCAAACCATCCATGACGTCGCGCTGCAGAAGCTGCCGGTGCTGTTCGCGCTGGATCGCGCCGGTCTGGTCGGCAGCGATGGCGCCACACACCATGGCAGCTACGATCTGTCGTTCCTGCGCTGTGTGCCGAACATGATCATCATGGCGCCGGCCGACGAGAACGAATGCCGGCAGATGCTCTACACCGCGACCACGCTGGACGGTCCGGCCGCCGTGCGCTTTCCGCGCGGCCGCGGCCCCGGCGTCCCTCCAGCAAAGGAATTCACGGCGCTGCCCATCGGGCGCGCCGAGATCCGCCGTCGCGCCAGCGGCTTCACCGCCGCTCATGCGGCCAACGGCGCTCACGCGGTGAGCGGCGCCAACGGCCATGGCAACGGGCACGGTCCTGCCCACGGCGAGCGCCGTGCCGGCCTGGCGTTGCTCGCCTTCGGCAGCATGGTCGCGCCGGCGCTGCAGCTCGCCGAGCGGCTCGATGCCACGGTAGTCAACATGCGCTTCGTGAAGCCGCTGGATGCCGACATGCTGCGGGAGATCGCCCAGCATCACGCCGCCATCGTGACCCTCGAGGAGAACGCGGTGGCCGGCGGGGCCGGCAGTGCCTGCTCGGAGCTGCTCGACGCCCTGGGACTGACGACCCCGCGACTGCATATCGGCATTCCCGATCATTTCATCGAGCATGGCAGCCGGGAGGATTGCCTCACCGCGGCCGGGCTGGACCTGCCGGGCATCAGTGCGGCGGTGGAGCGCTGGTATGCCGGTCTCGGCTTGAACGACGGCCGCGCCGCCCCCAGACTGGCCACTGCCGAACCCGTCGCAAGGCTCGGCGAACGATAGGTGAACCGATGAGCACTGCCGCACGGACACGCCCGGCCAATTCCGCCCCGGCCGCGCGCCCCGCCATGCCTGCCCGCGCCGATGCGGGTGCCGGCGCCGAGGCCACACGCACTGCGCAGGTCATTCCCGTGGAGGACGTGCAGTCGCGCGCCGACACGCGCCGCATACCCATCAACCGCGTCGGCATCAAGGACATCCGCCATCCGGTGCGCGTCAAGGATCGCTCGCGCGGCGAGCAGCACACGGTGGCCAGCTTCAACATGTATGTGAACCTGCCGCACAACTTCAAGGGCACGCACATGTCGCGCTTCGTGGAGATCCTGCATCACGAGCGCGAGATCTCGGTCGATTCGTTCCGCGCGATGCTCTCGGAGATGGCCACGCGGCTGGAAGCCGACGCGGGCCACATCGAGATGAGCTTTCCGTACTTCGTGACCAAGCGCGCGCCGGTCTCGGGCGTGGAGAGCCTGATGGACTATCAGGCCTGGCTGATCGGCGAGATCCGCGCAGGCGTCCCGAGCATGTGGCTGAAGGTGGTCGTGCCCGTGACCAGCCTGTGCCCCTGCTCGAAGAAGATCTCTGAGCGCGGCGCCCACAACCAGCGCTCGCACCTGACCATCAAGGCGCGTCTGCGCGAGCACATGTGGATCGAGGAGCTGATCGACCTCGCCGAGAGCGAGGCGTCCTGCGAGCTCTACGGCATCCTCAAGCGTCCCGACGAGAAGTACGTCACCGAGCGCGCTTATGACAACCCGAAGTTCGTCGAAGACATGGTGCGCGACGTCGCCGTGCGTCTCAACGCCGAGGAACGCATCGCCGCCTACGTGGTCGAAAGTGAGAACTTCGAGTCGATCCACAACCACTCGGCCTATGCCCTGATCGAGTGCGACAAGGAGCTCGGCGCGTGCCCGGACATCGACGAGCCTCACTCCACGACCGCAGGTCTGGCCCGGCCGGGTGATGATGCGGGCAGGCTGCCCGGCGAGGTGGTCTGAGCCGGCCCAAGCGCCCCAGGCATTGAAAATTAGTGCTTTATATTTAATGTATTAGAGTACACACCTCGAGTGATTCGTAGGAGCCGCGATGCCACTGGATAACCGTACCGGACTGCCGCGCATGGTGCGCACGGGTAACCCCGGACTGAACGCCAACACCTTCGCCTCGCTGCCGCGCACGGCGCTCGCCGATGAGCGCATGACGCTGCAGGGCACGGTCAACAAGTCCTTCCTGATGCTGGTCGTGCTGCTGGCGACAGCCTTCTGGACCTGGTCGCAGTATCTGACGACCAACAACCCGGCGACGGTCGGGCTGCCCATGATCGTGGGCCTGATCGCCGGCCTGGTGCTGGCGCTGATCATCAGTTTTCGCATGACGACCGCGCCGTATCTGGCGCTGCCGTACGCGGCCTGCGAAGGCCTGGTCCTCGGCGGCATCTCGGCGGAGCTCGAGCGGCGTTATCCGGGCATCGCAATCCAGGCAGTCGGCCTGACGTTCGGCGTACTGGCGGCGATGCTGATCGCCTACAAGACCGGGCTGATCCGCGTGACGCAGCGCTTCCGCGCAATCGTGGTCGGCGCGACCGGCGCGATTTTCCTGGTCTACCTCGTCTCGATGGTGCTGCACCTGTTCCACGTTGCCACGCCCTTCCTGTACGGCTCGAGCCCGCTCAGCCTGGGTCTCTCGCTGGTGATCATCGGGATCGCGGCGCTGAATCTGGCGCTGGACTTCGATCTGGTTGATATGGGCGTTTCCCAGGGGGCACCGCGCTACATGGAGTGGTACTGCGCGTTCGGCCTGCTGGTCACGCTGGTATGGCTGTATCTGGAGATCCTGCGCTTCCTGGGGAACGCGAGGCAGCGCTGACAGGGGGCCGGGGCGCCGCCAGGCGAGCAAGTCAGCAGCCGTTCAGCCTGCCCGACGTAGCGTGACGGCAGGTTTCATCGGCGCTGCGTACCGCAGCCGGGGGCCCCAATGCGCCACAGTCATCTGCGTGGTCTCTTGATCGGTTCGACGCTCGCCCTCGCACTGGCATGGGTGCCGCTCGCCTCCCGTGCCCAGGTCAGCGTCTCCATCAACATCGCCCCACCGGTGCTGCCGGTGTACGTACAGCCGGCCATGCCGGCGGCCGGCTACCTGTGGGCGCCGGGTTACTGGGCCTGGAGCGATGATGGCGGTTATTACTGGGTGCCGGGCACCTGGGTCGAGCCGCCGCAGCCGGGGTTGCTGTGGACGCCGGGCTACTGGGGCTGGGGAGACGGCGTGTACGTCTGGCACGAGGGGTACTGGGGCGCACACATCGGCTTCTACGGCGGCGTGCATTACGGCTTCGGTTACGACGGCAACGGCTATGTGGGCGGCCACTGGGCGCACGGCGTGTTCTTCTACAACACGGCGGTCAATCGAATTCCGGCGGGCCTGCACATCACCGCCGTCTTCCGGCGGCCGGTGCCCGCCATCACCACGCGCGTGAGCTTCAACGGCGGTGTCGGCGGCCTGCAGGTACACGCGACGGCCGCACAGCTGGCCGTGGCGCGCGGGCCGCATTTCCAGCCCGTTGCCGCCCAGCGCCGGCAGGAGCAGCTCGCGGGCCGTAACCCCGCGCTGCGCGAGTCCAACAATCACGGGCACCCGGGCATCGCCGCGACGGCGCGAGCCGGACGCTTCTCGGGCGCGGGGGTGATCGCCGCCCGTGGCGCGCCGACGCACGCCAACATCGCGCACCACGGGGCGGGCCCGGGTGCGGTCGTGCGCAACCATGCGGCCGGTGCACACGAGAACGGCGCAGGGCGCGCGGCAGAGGCCCCACGCGCGGCAGAGGCCCCACGGCCGAACGAGCATGCCGCGCCGCATGCGCAGCCGCAGGCTTCGCGGGAGCACCCTGCCGCTCGCGAGCAGCGCGGCGAGCCCGCCGCGCATCGCGAGGAGCGCAAACCGCCGCAGTGATCAGTCGCGCCGCGGGTGGCGCTCGGAGCTCTGCAGGCGGCTGATCAGCGCGCGCAGGAATACCTGGTTGAAGCGCAGCTGACAGGAGGCCGAGACCTGCTCGAGCAGGGTTGCGCTGACCTTCAGCGCCGTCACCGCATCGACTGCGCGGATGGTGGCGGTGCGCTTCGCTCCCGGCACGTAGCTCGTCTCCCCGAAGCACTCCCCGGCAGAAAGCATCCCGGTGGCCTGTCCGTGCCGCTCGACGGCGCAGTGGCCCGACACGATGATGTAGAAGCGATCGTCCATCTCGCCTTCCTTGACGATCTCTTCCCCGCTGCTGTAGTCCTGCCAGTGACTGGCGCGCATGACCTCGTGGATCTCGGCGTGCGAGAAGTCATGGAAGAACTTCAGCCGCCGCAGCAGCCCGAACTGCTCCTGCTGATCCATGCGCGAGTACGCCTGGCGCAGCTTCTGATGCACGCGCGTCAGCTCGGCCGCGAGGTCCAGCCCCGAGCGGTAGCGGCGCGCCGGCTCCTTCTGCATCGCCACGCCCACCACGTTCTCGATCTCCTCGGGAACGTCCTGGCGCAGCGTGTGGATCGGCGCGGGCGTCGCATACACGATCTGGTGCAGCAGCTTGGCGAGATTGCCCGCGCGGAACGGCCGCACGCCCGTGAGCAGCTCGTACATGACCGCGCCGAGCGAATAGAGGTCCGACTGGTGCGTGAGCTCCAGACTCTGCACCTGCTCGGGGGACATGTAGCTGGGCGAGCCGGCGATGCCCTCGATGCGCGAGATCTCTGAGCCGGCCACGAGCGCGATCCCGAAATCGATGATGCGCACGTCGCTGTCGGTCGTCAGCATGATGTTCGACGGCTTGATGTCGCGGTGGATCACGCCGCGCGAATGCGCGTAGTGCAGCGCCTTGGCGCACTTGAACATCAGCTCGACGACGTCGTCGAGCTGCAGCAGATTGTCGGGGCGACAGTAGGTCGCCAGGGTGCGCGCCCCGTGGACGTGCTCGGTGACCACGTAGCAGTGGCCGTTTTCTTCCCCGGCGTCGTAGATGGGCAGGATGTTCGGATGCTGCAGCATGCCCACCATGTGCGCTTCCGAGAGGAACATCTTGCGCGCGATGCGGGCACGCTCATTGTCACCGCCGGCGTCGATGGTGTAGACCTTGATCGCGACGTCGCGCCCGTAGTACGGATCGTGAGACAGGTAGACCGTGCCGGTGCTGCCGCGGCCGACCTCATTGATGATGAGGTACTTGCCGATGCGCTCGGGCGTCTTTAGCGTGTGTGTGGTCTTATGTGCAGGGGCTGCCATCGGACGCAAGGGCAGTGAGTGCCCGGCCAGCATAAGCGGGCGTGGTCGGGACGAACCGTGACGCCGATCGCGGAAAGCAGGTTGCCCGGCGCGGAGCCGGTGACCGCGCAGCCGCGACCGGCGTGCGCCGGCTGCGGCCCGCGGGCGTGCGGCGCGGTCTAGCGGCCGAAGTGATCGAAACCGGCCGGCGCGGACGCCGTCATGGCCGTGCCATTTGACCAATTCACGAACAACCCCGCGCCCTCGCTGACGGTACCGACGCAGCTGATGCGCTCGCCCACGCGGGCAGCAGCCTCCTCGACCGCCGCGCGGTGGGCCGGTGCGGCACTGAACAGCAGCTCGTAGTCCTCTCCCCCACCGAGCGCCAGATCCACGGCGCGCGCCCCGCCATAGGCTCGCAGCGCATCCGAGAGCGGCAGCTGCGCGGCGTCGATCTGTCCGCGGCAGCCCGAGCTGTGCAGCAGCCGCGCGGCATCCGCATACAGCCCATCCGACAGATCGATGCAGGCGCTGGCCAGTCCGCGCAGCGCCTGCCCGAGTGCCACGCGCGGCTGCGGGCGCTCGAAGCGCTCGCGCAGCTGCGCATCCAGCGCGCGCACCGCCTGCCCCTGCGACGGCTGCCCCTGCGATGGCTGCCCCTGCGGCGGCTGCCCGTGTGCCGGTTGCAGTCCCTGCACGAGCTCGCGACCGGCCGCGGCGTCGCCGATCGTACCGCTGACGTACAGCGCGTCGCCGGCTCGAGCACCGTCGCGCCTGAGGGCCGCTCCGGGCGGAACGTGACCGGCCAGCGTGATCGTGATCGACAGCGGTCCGCGGGAGAGGTTACCGCCGACCAGGGCGACGTCATAGCCACGGGCGAGTGGCGCCAGTCCGGCGACGAACTCGCCGAGCCAGCCCTCATCCGCCGCGGGCAGGATCAGCGACAGCAGCATCCAGGCCGGTACCGCCCCCATGGCGGCGATGTCGCTGAGATTGACGGCCAGCGCGCGGTGACCGAGCCCACGGGCGGCGGCGCCGGGCAGAAAGTGCACACCTTCGACCAGCGCATCGGTGGTCAGTACCAGCTCAGCGCCCGAGGGTACCGTGAGCAGTGCGGCGTCATCGCCGATGCCAAGCGCGACATCCGCGCGCGCAGCGCTCAAGGGCCGAAAGTAGCGCTCGATGAGCTCGGATTCGGAGGCAGCCATGGCGAATGCGCAGCGCGGCTCATGCCGCATCGTGGGGCGGCGGCGCGTTCGCGCGCGCCGCTTCCGCGGGACGCCACAGCCGTGCGGCGCGATCGAGCACCGCATTGACGAACTTGTGCCCGTCGGTCGCGCCGAAGCGGCGCGCGAGTCCAACCGCTTCGTCGACCACGACCCGGAAGGGAACGTCCGGGCGCTCGCGCAGCTCGTAGCTGCCGATCAGCAGCGCCGCGTGCTCGATCGGGTCGAGCTCCGCGGGCCGGCGGTTCAGCAACGGCGCCAGCGCCGCGTCGAGCTGCTCGTGCCCGGCGCACACTCCGCGGATCAGCATCTGGAAGTAATCCCGGTCGGCGCGGCCGGCCTGCGCCTCGGCGTCGAACTCCTGCACCAGCTCCTGCCAGACACAGCGGTTGAGCTGCCAGCGATACAGCGCCTGCAGTGCGAGCTTGCGTGCCGCGCTGCGCGCGTGCGCCACGGAACGTCCTTCACTGCGCATGGCCCCACGCACGGCCTACCTCAGACGCCGCAGCAGGTGCGCCATCGTCAGTGCGGTCTCGAGCGCCTCGCAGCCCTTGTTCTGCGGCCCGGGGCCGGCGCGCTCGAGCGCCTGGGCGCGGCTGTCGACGGTCAGCACCCCGAAGGCGATCGGCACACCGGTGTCGAGCATCACGCGCTGCAGGCCGCTGGCGCACTCTCCGGCAACGTACTCGAAATGCGCCGTGTCGCCGCGAATCACGCAGCCGAGCGCGGCGATCGCATCGACCGTGCCGGAAAGCGCCAGGGCGCGCGCCGCGAGCGGCAGCTCGAATGCGCCGGGAACGCGCTCGATGCGCAGCGCCACCTCCTGACCGCCGTGGGCACGCCACGCCCTGCGCGTACCGTCCAGCAGCGAGTCGACGATGTCCTCGTTATAGCGCGACAGCACCACCGCGAGCCGAAAATCGCCGGCGGGCAGCTGCTGCGAAGTCGTGGCTGCGTTACCCATGGGGGCAGGAAGTATATCTAAGCGAAAGTCGGCCGGGCGGCGGGCCGGCGGCCGGGCAGCGCTCGCGCGGCGCCCCTCCCCGCTCGTCAGTCGCTGCGACTGAGGTACTCGACGATCTGCAGCCCGAACGCCGAGATACCGTGCAGCTGCCGGGGTGCCGACAGCACACGCATGCGGTGCACGCCGAGATCCTGCAGGATCTGCGCACCGATACCGTAGGTACGCAGCACGCGGCTGGAGGCCGCCTGCGGCTCGCGCTCCGCGCGGCGCGGCAGCGAGCCGATCGCGTCGGCCAGCTCGCGCGGCGCCTCGCGCTGGCGCAGGATCACCAGCACCCCGCTCGCGGACTGTGCAATGCGCTGCAGGGCCGCGCGCAGCGTCCAGCCGTGCGTGCCATCCTGCACGCCGAGCAGGTCACGCAGCGTGTCCGTGACGTGTACGCGCACGATCGGCGGCTCACCGGCCGTGAGATCACCGTGCACCAGCGCGAGGTGCACGTCGCTGTGCACGTGATCTTCGTAGCAGTAGAGGCGGAACTCGCCGAGCTCGGTCTGCACCTGCTGCTCGCTGATGCGCTCGACCGAGCGCTCGGTGCGCAGCCGGTGGCGGATCAGCTCGGCGATCGTGCCGATCTTGAGCCGATGCAGCTGCGCGAACTCCTCGAGCTGTGGGCGGCGGGCCATCGTGCCGTCATCGTTCATGATCTCCACGATGACCGCCGCCGGCTCGAATCCCGCCAGGCGTGCCAGATCACAACCCGCCTCGGTGTGCCCGGCGCGCGTGAGCACCCCGCCCGGCTGCGCCATGATGGGGAACACGTGGCCCGGCTGGCGCAGGTCCTGCGGCTGTGCGTCGCGCCGCACGGCCGTGCGCACGGTGTGTGCACGATCGTGCGCGGAGATGCCGGTCGTGACCCCCTGGGCCGCCTCGATCGACACGGTGAAATTGGTGCGCTGGGTGCGCGACGTGTCGCTCACCATCAGCGGCAGCCGCAGCTGCTCGCAGCGATCGTGCGTCAACGTCAGGCAGATCAGGCCGCGGCCGTAGCGGGCCATGAAGTTGATGTCCTGCGGCTGCACGCATTCGGCCGCGATCAGCAGGTCGCCTTCGTTCTCGCGATCCTCATCGTCCATGATCACGACCATGCGTCCGCCCCGCAGGTCCGCGAGGATCTCGTCGATGGAGTTGAGTCCGCCGTCCCTGCCGGCAGGGGCCTGCCGGGTAGCGGCGTCCGGCACGGCGCGCAGCTTGGCCATGCGGCACACCATAGCATGCGGCGGCGCCAGGCGGCGAGGACGGGCCCCGCGCGGTAGTGTCACAGTTTGAGACACTACCCCCCGCGCGCACGGCGACGGCCCTGGGAATCGGCGCCCCGGAGGGATCAGCCGAACGCGCTGAACGCCGTGCCGGCCGCGGCCGTGAGCGCCATCGAAAGCGCGCCCCAGAATGTCACGCGCAGCGCGGCGGGCGCGATCGGCGCTCCGCCGATACGCGCCGCCAGTGCACCGAGCAGCGCCAGGGCGGCCAGTGAGCCGCCGGCGATCACGGCCAGCAGCCCCACACCCGCCGGCGCCAGCAGCACCAGCACGATCGACAGCAGTGCGCCGACCGTAAAGCTGCCGCCGGAGGCGAGCGCCGCCTGCAGCGGCCGCGGGCGGCGCGTCGGTGACAGTCCGAGCTCGTCGCGGGCGTGCGCGCCCAGCGCATCGTGCGCCATCAGCTGCACGGCCACCTGCTCCGCGAGCGCGGGCGTCAGACCGCGTTGCACGTAGATGCTCGCAAGCTCCGCGCGCTCGTGAGCCACGTCCGCCTCCAGCTCACGGCGCTCGCGCTCGAGCTCGGAGCGCTCGGCCTCGACCTGCGAGCTCACGGAGACAAATTCCCCGGCCGCCATCGACATCGCCCCCGCGATCAACCCCGCCACACCCACGATGAGGATACGTTCGCGCGACAGCTGACTCGCCGCCACACCCACCAGCAGACTGCCGACCGACACGATGCCGTCGTCGGCTCCCAGAACGGCGGCGCGCAGCCAGCCGGCGCGATCCAGGTGGTGGCGCTCGTAGTGATGGCGCTCGTAGTGTCGGCGCGGCATGGCTCACTGGCTCCTCATGTCGGCGGGCCTCGTGTCGGTGAGCCTCGTGTCGGCGAGCGCCTTGCTATAGACGTGCTGCGTCTTGGGCCGCTGATAGCCGAGGGCCGCGTAGAACGGATGCGACTCGACACGCGCGGCGTTGGAGCGCACCGTGATGCGTGGCAGGCGTTGCTCGCCCGCCCAACGCTCCGCCGCCGCCACCAGCGCTCGCCCGACGCCCCCGCGGCGCGCCCCCGCATCGACGACCAACCCCAGAATCTCCGCGAACTCGCCCGTCTCCAGGGTGACACAGCGGGCAACGTGCACCCACCCGAGCGCGGCCCCGGTGTCCGCGGCACAGGCCACCGCCACCCAGTGCCCCGATCTTGCGGTCAGATCCATCAACCGCGCCCGCATCGCCTCGGCGTCGTTCGGGTAGCCCAGCGTCCCGGCGAGGCGCGCGATCTGCGCGGCATCCTCGGGGCGCGCGCTGCGCACGCGGCAGACGCCCGGGGAGGCAGGCGCAGTCATGCAGCCGATCCCGAAGCACCGGGTCCCGAAGCGCCAGGTCCCGACGCGCCGGGCCCCGACGCGCCGGACGATGGATCGAGCAGCCGCTCCACATATCGCGCGATCAGGTCGACCTCGAGATTCACGTGATCTCCCACCTCGAGCTCTCCGAGAGTGGTCACGGCCAGCGTATGCGGCACCAGATTCACCTCGAACTGCTCGGTCTCGACCAGATTGACGGTCAGACTCACCCCGTCGAGCGCCACCGAACCCTTGCGCGCGAGATAGCGCGCCAGCGGGCCGGGCACGCGCACACGCAGTCGACGCGAGCGCGCGTCGGCCACACGGGCGAGCACCTGGCCGATGCCGTCGACGTGGCCGACCATCAAATGTCCTCCGAGCGCATCCCCGGCGCGCAGCGCCGGCTCGAGATTGACACGCGTACCCGCGCGCCACTGGCCGATGGTGGTGTGAGCGAGCGTCTCGCGTGACACATCCGCGCTGAAGCTGCGCTCCTGCAGCCCGACCGCGGTCAGGCACACGCCCGCCACGGCCACACTGTCACCCACGTTCCATCCGGTCGGGTCCAGCCGCTCGCTGCCGATCGTCAGGCGCAGATCCTCGCCGCGCGGCTCGAGCCGCTGCACACGCCCCACATCCTGCACGATTCCGGTGAACATCGCCTGACTGCGCCTAGGCCGCCGCCATGGGCGGCAGGGGTTGCGCGAGCAGGCGCAGGTCCTCGCCCACGCGCGCGCAGTCGGTGAAGCGCAAACGCAGTGCGTGCGCCAGCGTCGCAGGATCCGGCAGTTGCAGCAGCGGACGGGCCGCGGGGCCGAGCAGCCGCGGAGCCAGGTAGATGACCAGCTCATCGATCAGCTGTGCGCGCAGCCAGGCGCCCGCGAGCTGCGCACCGGCTTCGACCCAGATCTCATTGGCCTGCAGCTCCGCCAGGCGGCGCAGGATGGCACCGAGGGCCAGGTGCCCGTCGGCCGCCGTCGCCGCCGTCTCCACGCGCACGCCACGGCGCTCGAGCGCCGCGCGGCGCGCCGCGTCGGCGCTGGCGGTGAAAACCAGCGCTTCCTGCGGAGGGTCGAAGATGCGCGCGTCCGGTGAGACGCGCAGCGCGCCGTCGAGCAGCACCCGCAGCGGCTGGCGTGTCGTGTCCGGCAGGCGCACGTTCAGCGCCGGATCGTCGGCGAGCACCGTGCCACTGCCGGTGAGCACCACGGAGCTGCGCGCGCGAAACTGCTGTACGTCGGCGCGCGCCGCCTCGCCGGTGATCCAGCGGCTGCGCCCATCGGCGAGCGCGGTGCGACCGTCGAGGCTCGCGGCCAGCTTCAGCCGCACCCACGGCAGGCCGCTCTGCATGCGCTTGAAGAACCCCGGGTTGAGCGCGCGCGACTCGGCGGCGAGCAGCTCTGCGCGCACCTGGATGCCGGCCGCGCGCAACGCCGCCGCGCCCGCGCCGTTCACCAGCGGATTGGGATCGGCGACTGCATAGACGACCCGCTGCACGCCGGCGCTGATCAACGCCTGGGCGCATGGTGGGGTGCGTCCGGTGTGCGAGCAGGGCTCGAGCGACACATAGACCGTCGCGCCCGCGGCTGCCTGCCCCGCGGCGCGCAGCGCCTGCACCTCCGCGTGCGGACCGCCCACGGGGGCCGTCCAGCCCTCCCCGACGATCTGCTCGCTGCCGCCCCGGTGCTGCACGATCACGCAGCCTACGCGCGGATTGGGGTCGGTGCTGCGCATGCCGCGAGCCGCGAGCTGCAGTGCCCGGCGCATGTGCACTTCGTCGGCGTCCGGCTCGCTCATGATTTGGAGCCCGCCGGCGAGGGCTTGCGCGCGCCGGGGGCCTTGCCCGCGGGTGGCGCCTCTCCGGGCAGCAATGGCAGCTGGTCCTGTGCGCCCTTCTCCTCGCGCCGCCGCCGGTGATGGCGCAACTGCTCGATCTCCTCGCGAAACGCCTCCACGTCCTGGAAGCTGCGGTACACGGAAGCAAAGCGCACGTATGCGACCTCATCGAGCTGGCGCAGTTCCTCCATCACCAGCTCCCCAATGGTGCGCGCCGGCACCTCGCGCTCCCCGAGCACGCGCAGGTTGTGGCACACGCGTGCGACCGCCTGCTCGATCGCATCGGATCCGACCGGCCGCTTCTCGAGCGCCTTGATCATACCGGCCTTGAGCTTGTGCTCGTCGAAGGGTTCGCGGCTGCCGTCGGCCTTGATGACGCGCGGCATGAGCAGCTCCGCGGTCTCGAACGTCGTGAAACGCTCTCCGCAGCTCAGACACTCGCGCCGCCGGCGTACCTGACCGCCCTCGGCCGCGAGCCGCGAATCCGTCACCTTGGTGTCATCGTGACCGCAGAAGGGGCAACGCATCCACGGCCTCCGCTCCCTGTCAATCCCGCGGCGTCATTCCCCGTAAACCGGGAAACGCCGGCACAGCTCGATCACCTGCGGGCGCACCCGCTCGATGGCACTGGCGGCTCCGCCGGAGTCGAGGATATCCGCGATCCAGCCGGCGACCTCGCGCAACTCGGTTTCGCGAAAGCCACGCGTCGTGGATGCGGGCGTCCCCAGACGCAGGCCGCTCGCCACCATCGGCGGCCGCGGATCGTTCGGTACGGCATTCTTGTTCACGGTGATGTACGCGGCGCCGAGCGCCGCGTCGGCGTCCTTGCCGGTGATCTCGCGGCCGATGAGGCTCAGCAGAAAGAGATGATTGTCGGTGCCGCCCGAAACCACGTCGTAGCCGCGCTGCATGAGCGCCGCGCTCATGGCGCGCGCATTCGCGAGCACCTGGCGCTGGTATTCCGCGAACTGCGGCTGCAGCGCCTCCTGCAGCGCGACCGCCTTGGCGGCGATCACGTGCATCAGCGGCCCGCCCTGGGTGCCCGGGAACACCGAGGAATTGAGCTTGCGGGTCACCGCATCGTTGGCCCGCGCCAGAATCAGTCCGCCGCGCGGGCCGCGCAGTGTCTTGTGCGTGGTCGTCGTCACCACGTCGGCATACGGCACGGGGTTTGGGTACAGTCCCACGGCCACCAGGCCGGCCACGTGCGCCATATCGACGAACAGCCAGGCGCCCACCGCATCGGCCACGCGCCGCAGCCGCTGCCAGTCGATGACGCGCGAATAGGCCGAGAAGCCCGCAACGATCATCTTCGGCTGATGCTCGCGCGCCAGCGACTCGATCTGCTCATAGTCGATGAGACCGGTGTCGGACCGCACGCCGTACTGCACGGCATGAAACAGCTTGCCGGAGAAGTTGACCTTGGCCCCGTGCGTGAGATGCCCGCCGTGATCCAGGCTCATGCCGAGGATGGTATCCCCCGGAGCCAGCAGCCCCAGGTACACCGCGGCGTTGGCCTGCGCGCCCGAGTGCGGCTGCACGTTCGCGTAGTCGGCCCCGAACAGCCGTTTGGCGCGCTCGATGGCGAGCTCCTCGACCCGATCGACGAATTCGCAGCCCCCGTAGTAGCGTTTGCCCGGGTAGCCTTCCGCATATTTGTTCGTCAGCACCGATCCCTGCGCCTGCAGCACGCGCGGGCTGGCGTAGTTCTCCGAGGCGATCAGCTCGATGTGGGTCTCCTGGCGCTCGCGTTCGCCGTCGAGCGCCCGCTGCAGTTCGACGTCGACGTCCGCGATGCGCATCCGGCTGGAAAACATGGCACCTGCCTTGTGTGAGGGCGAGACAGAGGGAACTGCTGCATTGTAACCGATCGCCTCTGCCGGCCGCGCGGGCCGCGCCGCGCTCACGCCGTCAGCAGCGACTCGACGACCGCGCTCCAGGCGCGCGCCAGATTGCCGCGGTCATAGCCGCCGCCGCCGCAGGCGAGCACGCGCCCGTGCCCGAGCCGGTCGGCCAGTGCGCACAGCTCGCGCGCCGCGCGCGCATGACAGGCGCCGGAGAACTGCAGATGGGTAATCGGATCGCCGGCCATGCTGTCGGCCCCACATTGCAGCAGGAAGAACTCCGGTGCGTAGCGCTCCACGTGCGCCAGCACGGCCGGCCACACGGCATCGAACTGCTCGTCACCCGCGCCCGCGGGCAGCGGCACGTTGAGCTTGGTCCCGGTCGCCGCGCCGCGACCGGTCTCGCTCGCGGCACCGGTGCCGGGATAGAGCGAGTGACCGCTCTCGTGCACGTCGGCGAAGATCAGCTCCGGATCGTCCTCGAAGGCGTAGAAGACGCCGTCACCGTGATGCGCGTCGATATCCACGTAGGCGATGCGCCGCAGATCGTGCTCGCGCCGCAGGTATTCCACGACCACACCACAGTCGTTGAACACGCAAAACCCCGCGGCCTGCTCGCGCCTTGCGTGATGCAGCCCGCCGATCGGAACGAACGCGCGGCGTCGTGGAGCCTCCAGGATCCAGCGCGTCGCCGCCAGGCTGGAGCCGACCACGCAGGCGGCCGCCTCGTAGACGCCGCGGAACGCCGGAGTGTCGCCCGCATCCAGGCTGCCGGTACCGCACTGGGAGCGCTCCTGCACGAAGCGCACGTGCTCGGGCGCGTGGAACAGCTCGAGCTCGGCCTCGCTGGCGATGCGCGGCTCGAGCAGCGTCACCTGGCGCGCCAGGCCGCGTTGCTCGAACTCACGCTGGAACGCGGCGTGCCGATCGGTTCCGAAGGGATGACCGCAAGGAAAACCATAGCGAGCCAGCTGCTCGCCGAGCACCACCGCGACCGCCGCGCCCTTGGCGTTCACACCCCGCCCCGGCCGGCGACCGTGCCGGCATGCCGCGCGAAGATAGCACATCGCCGCCACTGCGGGCGCACGGCATAATGCGCCCGCCGCCGCAACCATCATCCGCAACGCAACTCACACGCATCCATGGCGCAGTACATCTACACGATGAATCGGGTCTCGAAGCTGGTGCCGCCCAGGCGCACCATCCTGCGCGACATCAGCCTGTCGTTCTTTCCGGGCGCGAAGATCGGCGTGCTCGGCCTCAACGGCGCGGGCAAATCCACTTTGCTGCGCATCATGGCCGGCATCGATACGCAGATCGATGGGGAGGCTCGCCCGCAGCCGGGGATCAGGGTTGGATACCTTTCCCAGGAACCGGAGCTCGATGAAGGCAGCACCGTGCGGGGCGTTGTCGTCGAAGGCCTGGGCGAGAGCTTCGCGCTGCTCGAGCGCTTCAACCGCATCAGCGAGCAGTTCGCCGAGCCCATGGACGATGCGCAGATGAACCGTCTGCTCGAGGAACAGGGCCGCCTGCAGGATGCCATCGATGCGGCCGGCGGCTGGGAGCTCGAGCGCAAGCTCGAGATCGCGGCGGATGCGCTGCGCCTGCCGCCCTGGGAGACGCGCATCGGTCAGCTCTCGGGTGGGGAGAAACGGCGCGTGGCGCTGTGCCGTCTGTTGTTGTCGCAGCCGGACATGCTGCTGCTGGACGAACCGACCAATCATCTGGACGCCGAGTCGGTGGCGTGGCTGGAGCACTATCTGGAGGAGTACCCGAGCACCGTGGTGGCGGTCACGCACGACCGTTACTTTCTGGACAACGTCGCCCGCTGGATTCTGGAACTGGATCGCGGCCACGGCATCCCCTGGCAGGGCAACTACTCCTCGTGGCTCGAGCAGAAGGAAGAGCGGCTCGCGCTCGAGGAGCGTGAGCGCGAGGCACTCCAGAAGTCCATCGCGCACGAGCTCGAGTGGGTGCGCTCCAATCCCAAGGCACGGCAGGCCAAGAGCAAGGCGCGCCTGGCGCGCTATGAGGAGCTTGCCTCGATCGAATTCCAGGAGCGCAACGAGACCAACGAGATCTATATCCCGCCCGGGCCGCGGCTGGGCGAGCTGGTCATCGAGGCCCAGGGCCTGCGCAAGGCCTTCGGGGAGCGGCTGCTGTTCGATCGACTGAGCTTCAGCGTGCCGCGCGGCGCGATCGTGGGCATCATCGGCCCGAACGGCGCCGGCAAGACGACGCTGTTCCGCATACTGACCGGCGCCGAGCATCCTGACGCCGGGCAGATCCGCATCGGCCCGAGCGTCAAGCTCGCCTACGTGGATCAGTCGCGCCACGCGCTCGATGATTCCAAGACCGTCTGGGAAGAGATCTCCGGCGGCCTGGACGTCATTCGCGTGGACGGCTACGAGACGCCCTCGCGCGGGTACGTCGGCCGCTTCAACTTCAAGGGCTCGCAGCAGCAGCAGCACATCGGGGAGCTGTCGGGCGGTGAGCGCAACCGCGTGCATCTCGCCAAGGTGTTGCGTTCCGGTGCCAACGTGCTGCTGCTCGACGAGCCGACCAACGATCTGGACGTCGAGACCCTGCGGGCTCTGGAGGAAGCGCTGCTGAACTTCCCCGGCTGCGCGGTGGTGATCTCGCACGACCGCTGGTTCCTCGATCGCATCGCCACGCACGTGCTCGCGTTCGAAGGCGATTCCGAGGTGATCTGGTTCGAGGGCAACTTTCAGGACTACCTGGCTGACCTGCAGCGCCGGCGTGGCGAACAGGCCACACAGCCGCACCGGATCAAGTACCGCAAGCTGACCGGCTGAGCCTGCGGCCGCCCGTAGCGCTGCACGAGCCGCGTACGGCGCTGATCGGCCGTGCAGGCATGGCCCCCCCGGCCGGTGATCGCCGGCCCCTGCGGCCGACGGCCGCGCCCGCTGGGGGTTCGCGTTATGTGCAATGGCGCCGCGCCAACGGCACGCGGCGCCACATTATGTTCCATACGCCGGGACGGCGCGCCGATACGGCAGCGCGTCGCATTGGGCTAAACTCGTCTCCTATCATTCAGTTGGATTTGCCGGTGGCGGTCTACATCGACAGCAGCGATCGCCTGGTTCACGATCAGGCACAGAGCCTCGCGCTCACGTGCCCGCATTGCCTGGTGTTCGCGCACATCACTCCGTTGGCGGTACCGCGCTTTGCGGAGCTCAGCACACACCGGCCCCGGCAGATCGGCCTCGTGTATCGCTGCGATGCCTGCAACTCACCGATCTTCCTGCGCTTCACGGTGCGCGACTACGGCGCGCAGCGCGTCGAACTGTCCGCGCAGTTCACCGAGATCGAGCGGCCGCGCGAGAAGTTCAGCTTCACCTATCTGCCCGAGACGGTGGAGACGCTGTTCCGCGAGGCGCTGCTGTGCTACTCGCACGGCGCCTTCAACGCATTCTGCAGCCTGTGTCGCCGCACGATGCAGGCGGTGTTCGATATGCTCGGAGAAGGCGGCAAGTTGCGGCTGTTCGATCAGCTCAACGAGCTGCGTGACATGGCGCAGATCGATACGCAGAGCTTCTCGTCACTCAAGCGCGTGATATTCGGCAGCGACGCCGATCCCGGGTTGCCGCTGCTGGACGACGATCAGGCGGGACTGCTGCTGGAAGTGATGAAGGACCTGCTCTACCAGGCCTACGTGCGCAAGGGACGATTGCAGCAGGCGATGGTCGTGCGCCGCTTCTTCTCCGAGCAGGCCGATCGCGGCGGCAGCGAACGCGGCGGCGGCGGCGGCAGCAGCGAACGCACCGGCGGCGACCGCGCCGGCACCGAGCGAGAGGCACTACGCGCAGACGTGGCCGGCTCTTCAGCCCACCCAGGCGCGAGCATTACGGAATAGGCGCATCCACCCACTGTGCTCGCCCGCGCCGCGCGGGTGCCAGGAGTTCTGCGCATTTCGATAGACGCGCTCGGGATGCGGCATGGTCACGGTCACGCGTCCGTCCGGCGTGGTGAGCGCCGCGATCGCCTGCACCGCGCCGTTTGGATTGGCCGGATAGCTCGTGGCGGGTTCTCCGCGCGTGTCCAGGTAACGCAGTGCCACCAGTCCACCCTGCAGGCACTCTCGCAGCGCCGCCTCGCTCGCGAACTCGGCCCGGCCCTCGCCGTGCGAGATCGCGATCGGCAGCTGCGAGTCGTGCATGCCCCGCAGCAGCACCGAGGGTGAACGCTCGACACGCACCATGCCGAAGCGCGCCTCGAACTGCTCGCTGCGATTACGCAGAAATCGCGGCCAGGACTGCGCCCCGGGGATCAGCTCCTTGATGAGTGCGAGCATCTGGCAACCGTTACAGACGCCGAGCGCAAAGGTATCGGGGCGCGCAAAGAAGGCGGCGATCTGCTCGCGCGTGCGCTCGTGGAACAGAATGGAGCGCGCCCAGCCGCCGCCCGCCCCGAGCACGTCGCCATAGGAAAAGCCGCCACACGCCACCAGTCCGACGAACCGCGCGAGGCTGCTTTGCCCGCCGAGCAGGTCGGTCATGTGCACGTCGTGCGCCTCGAAGCCGGCCTGATCCAGCGCCGCGGCCATCTCCACCTGGCTGTTGACGCCCTGCTCGCGCAGCACCGCGACGCGCGGCCGCGTCCCGCGCGTCACGAACGGCGCGGCGATGTCCTCATCGGCATCGAAACTCAATCGCACGCTCAGGCCCGGATCGGCGACGTCCAGCTGCGCGGCGAGCTCTTCCTCGGCGCACTGCGGATCATCGCGCAGCCGCCGCATGTGATACGAGGTCTGCGACCAGGCGCGGCGCAGCGCCACCCAGTCCTCGTCGATCACGGTATCGCCGACGCGGATTCGCACGCGCATGGCGGCCTGCGGCGAGCCGATGCGCTGCACGCACTGCGCGAGTCCATGGCGCGTCAGGCAGTCGAGCACCAGCGACTCCTCGGCGGCCGCGACCTGCAGCACCGCTCCCGGCTCCTCGGCAAACAGCACCGCCAGCGGCGCGCCGTCACCTGCCGGCAGCTGTACGTCCAGCCCGCAGTGTCCGGCGAATGCCATCTCCACGAGCGTCACGAACACGCCGCCGTCGGAGCGATCGTGGTAGGCGAGCAGCGCGCCGCGCTCCCGCAGCTCGATGATCGCCGCCGCGAAGGCCGCCAGCGGCGGCGCCTCCGCGTCCGCGCACTCTCCACCGCGCTCGCCGAACACCTGCGCGAGCGCGCTGCCGCCCAGACGGTGGCGACCGCGCGAGAGATCGACGAGCAGCAGGCTCGATGGGCCGCTGCGCTGCAGGACCGGCGTCAACGTGCGGCGTACATCGCGCACCGGAGCAAATGCCGACACGATCAGCGACACGGGGGCGAGCACCGTGCGCTCGCGCCCCTCGGCGCTCCACGAAGTGCGCATCGACAGCGAGTCCTTGCCGACCGGGATGGCGATGCCGAGCGCCGGGCAGAACTCCTCGCCGATGGCGCGCACCGCCGCGTACAGCGCCGCGTCTTCCCCGTCCTCGCCACAGGCGGCCATCCAATTGGCCGACAGCCGCACGTCCGACAGCTGCCCGACATCGGCGGCGAGGATGTTGGTGAGCGCCTCGGCCACCGCCAGCCGCGCGGAGGCCGGCGCATCCAGCAGCGCCGCCGGAGTGCGCTCACCGAGCGCCAGCGCCTCGCCGGCGTGGTGATGATAGTCCGCCAGCGTCACGGCCACGTCGGACACGGGCACCTGCCAGGGCCCGACGAGCTGGTCGCGGCTGACCAATCCTCCCACCGTGCGATCCCCGATCGTGATCAGGAAACCCTTGTCCGCCACCGCGGGCAGGCGCAGCACCCGGTAGAGAGCCTCGCGCACGTCGACGGCCGCGAGCCACCCGGGCGCTGGCGCCGCGGGCGGCGGGCGACTGTGGACCACGCGGCGCATGCGCGGGGGCGCGCCCAGCAGCGCTTCGATGGGCATGTCCACCGGGTCGTTATCGAAGCGCCGGTCGTGTACCTTCAGCTGCCCATCGCCGGTCAGCTCGCCGATCACCGCGAGCGGACAGCGCTCGCGCGCGGCGATCGCCGTGAGGCGCGGCAGCGCCGCGGCGCGCACCACCAGCACGTAGCGCTCCTGCGCCTCGTTGCACCACAGCTCCAGAGGCGACATGCCCGGCTCGGCGCTCGGTACCGCGCGCAGCTCCACCTGCGCGCCGCTCTGTCCCTGCGCCACCGCCTCGGGCACCGCGTTCGACAGCCCCCCGGCGCCGACGTCGTGGATCAGCTCGATCGGATTGTCCTCGCCCAGCGCCCAGCAGCGATCAATGACCTCCTGCGCGCGCCGCTGCATCTCCGGGTTGCCGCGCTGTACCGAGGCGAAGTCGAGCTGCTCCTCCGAGCTGCCGCTGCCAAGCGAGGAAGCCGCTCCCCCGCCCAGTCCGATCAGCATCGCTGGTCCGCCGAGCAGCACCAGCTGCGCCCCGGCGCCGGCGGCGCGCTTGTGGACATGGACGCGCCGTACGTTACCGACCCCGCCCGCCAGCATGATGGGCTTGTGATAGCCTCGCCAGCGCTCGGGCGGATCTGCCGGCAGCTGCGTTTCCAGTGTGCGGAAATAGCCGCATACGCCCGGACGCCCGAATTCGTTGTTGAACGCCGCCGCACCGATCGGCCCCTCGAGCATGATCTGCAGCGCCGAGGCGAGGCGCGGGCTCTCCCCGATGCTGCGCTCCCACGGTTGCTCGAAGTCCGGAATGCGCAGGTGTGAGACGGAAAAGCCGACCAGGCCGGCCTTCGGCTTGGCACCGCGGCCCACCGCCCCTTCATCGCGAATCTCCCCGCCCGCGCCGGTGGCCGCTCCCGGAAACGGCGAGATCGCGGTGGGGTGGTTGTGCGTCTCGACCTTCATCAGAATGTCCACGAGCTCATCGCGACCGCGGTAGATCCCGCTGCCCGGATCCGGAAACCAGCGCGTCGCCGGCGTGCCCTCGATGACCGCCGCATTGTCGCGATAGGCGGACAGCAAGCCCGCCGGCGCCCTGTTCGACGTATTGCGGATCATCGCAAACAGCGAGCGCGGCTGCGCCACCCCATCGATCACGAACTCCGCGTTGAAGATCTTGTGGCGGCAGTGCTCGGAGTTCGCCTGCGCGAACATCATCAGCTCCACGTCGGTCGGGTCCCGGCCGAGCGCGTGGAAGGTCGCCAGCAGGTAATCGATCTCCCCGGCCGCGAGCGCGAGGCCGAGCCGCGCGTTGGCCTGCTCGAGCGCTTCGCGGCCGCGTCCGAGCACGATCCGCTGCAGGGCAGAGGGCGCCGGGACGGCAAACAGCCGCACCGCATCGGCGGGCTGCTCGAGCACCGCCTCGATCATGCGATCGTGCAGCGCCGCGGCCAGCGCTCGCCAGCGTGCCGCCGGCAGCGCCCGCTCGGCGCGCAGCCCGAGCAGGTAGCGCACGCCGCGCTCCACGCGGCGCACCGCGGACAGTCCGCACACCTGCAGGATATCGGTCGCCTTGCTCGACCACGGGGAGATCGTCCCGGGTCGCGGCACGACCAGCAGCACGAGCTCTGACGCCGGATCTGCCGGGTCGGCCAGGCCCGGCATGGCGGGCGTGGCCGGCATGGTCGGCGCGGCGGGCATGGCCGGCGCGGCGCCGGCGCGGCGGCCGCCCCCGTCATCCAGCAGCGCGACGAGCCGCGCGTGCTCGTGTGCGTCGAGCGCATGAGCGCAGTCCACGAAGTACTCGAAGTGCGCCTGCACGGCGACGACCGCGGGGTCGATCGCCCGCAGCCGCGCGAGCAGGCGGGCGAGGCGGAAGTCCGACAGCGCCCGCGAGCCCGGCAATGAGAGCATCAGGATTTCTTCGACCCCGGGTCCGAGCCCGAAGGCGGCAGCAGCGGTACGGGGAAGTGCGCCACGTTGGTGCCCTCGAGCGCCGTGATCTTGCTGACCCCGTGCGCTCGTACCTCGTCGATGCGGATGACGGCCTGCAGCGGCAGGTAGGTGCGTTTCACGCCCGCGAACTCGGTCTTGATGCGCTCCTCGGCCGGATCCAGTACCACCGAGGAGCGCCCCCCGAACACCAGCTCTTCGATCTCCACGAAGCCGAACAGCGAACCGTGGCTGACTTTGCGTGCATAAACCTCGTAAACCTTGCTCTGGTTCACGAAGATAATCTTGAAGATATGGTTCGATGCCATCGTTTCAGTGCGGGCGAGGCAGTCTGCGCTCGGTACGTTGCACCCCCATTATATGGCATTGAACTGGCACGCGCCCGCAGCGCTCGCCGCAACTCCCGGACTTCGGACGTGGCACTGAAGTTGACCGTCATCAGCGAGCAGCGCGGCAGCCTCGGCCGCAATGGCAGCATCTTGCTCGGCGTCGGCGGCGGCAGCATCGGCCGCGCGCACGACAATGACTGGGTGCTGCCGGACCAGCATTGCTATGTGTCCGCCCACCACGCACGCGTGCAGTTCCGCGGCGGCAGCTACTACCTGCTCGACACCAGCACCAACGGCGTCTACGTCAACGGCGCGAGCACACCGATCAACCCGCGCAGCATCTATCCGCTGCGCAACGGCGACTACCTGCGCTTCGGCGAATACGAGGTCGCGGTCAGCATCGATGTGGAAAATCCCGACGCCCCCGAGGCAAGCTCGATCTTTCCGATCGGTGCCAATGCCCACAGCGCGGGGCAGCAGCCCGACATCGGGGTGGAGTTCGACGTGGAGGCGCTGCTGCAGCCGACGGCGGCGGGCCTGTCCGCGCGCCCCGGATCGTCCGCGGGTGTATCCGCGGGTACATCCGCGGGTGTATCCGCGGGCACGTCCGCGGCTGCATCCGCGGGGCCGGCTGCCGGCCCTCCGAGTGGCTCACCTGCCGGCCTGTCTGCCGGTGCTTCCGCCGGCCGTGGCTCGGCGGCGGCAGCGCTCGTCTCCGCCGGTGCCGCTGCGCAGAACGGCACCGGCCGCTTCGGCCCGGTGGACGCGTTCGGTCAGCCGATCAGCCCCGAAGAGGCAGCACTGGCAGCCCGGGCGCGCACCGTGCGGCCCGCGGCGGTGGCCTCTGCCGCCACCAGCGCCGCGGCGGCCGCGGCCGCAAAGCTACGCCGCGAGACCCGTGGTGCGCCGCTCGAGCCCACGGGACGACATCGTGCCCTCGGCGCCGTGGCGGTCGAGCACGCCGCGCTCGAAGCCTTCTGCCGCGGCGCCGGGCTCGAGGCACGACGCCTGCCCGCCGAGGGACAGGCGCGCATGCTGTATCTTGCCGGACTGCTGCTGCGCGAGGCGCTGGCGGGCCTCAAGGGCCTGGCGCTCGCGCAGCGGGAGCTGCGCGATCAGGCACGGCTGTCGAGCGGCCGCGAGGATCCACAGCACATCGGCCTCACGGGGCTGCCCGTGGAGGATCTGATGCTGCGGCTGCTGCTCGGGCACGAGCGTCACGACCTCGACGCCGTACAGTGGCTGCGCGACCTTGCAGCCGACAGCCGCGCCTTTGAGCTCTCGCTGATGCGCGCGCTGCCCGCGGCACTGGCCGAGTTCATCGCGCGGCTGGACCCGCGCTCGCTCGCGCATCAGGGCTCCGCGTCCGATGCCGACATGCACAGCGGCTCAACCGGAGTGACCGCGCGCTTTCGCAGCATCACCGAGAGCTCGCCGGGTGCGCTGCCGCAGCTGTTCCTCGAGGCGCTGGCGCGCGCCTTCGCCGCCGAGTTCACGCGCAGTCCGCGCGATCACGCCCGACCCTGACCTGCCTCGCCGGGCACTACCACGCCGGCGCGCAGCATGCGCAGCGTGTCCTCGGCGGACACCGCGTGGCTGTAGTAAAACCCCTGGCCCTGCGCGTTCGCGCTTGCATCCATGAGCAGCCGGCACTGCGCCTCGGTCTCCACGCCCTCGGCCACCACGTCCACGCCCAGCTCGCGGGCGAGGCTCAGGATCGCGCGAACCATGGCACCACCGCCCGCTTCCACGTCGGCCGTCGCGATCATGCCGCGTGCGATCTTCAGACGATTGACGCGGTAACTGCGCAGATAATCCAGCGACGAGTAACGCGCCCCGAAGTCATCGATGGCGATACCGACCCCCAGCTGGCGCAGCTCCTCGAGCACACTGCTCTGCGCGAGCGTGGCGCGCGCCAGCACCAGCTCGGTGACATCCAGCTCGATGTCCGAGGGCTTGAGCGCCCAGCGATACAGGCTATCCACCACGTCGCGTACGAACTCGCGGCCCATGCGGATCTGCGCCAGGGCGACGTTGATCGCCACCACCGGCACCGGCAGTCCCTGCCGGCGCCATATCGACATCTGCCGGCACGCTTCGCCGAGCGCCCAGCGCCCGAGCTGCTGCATCAGACCGTACTTCTCGGCGATCGGCAGGAAATCCTCCGGCAGCAACACGCCGCGGGTCGGGTGGTTCCAGCGCAGCAGGGCTTCCATGCCCACGATCCGGCCGGTCGCCAGCTCCACCTGCGGCTGGTAACGAGTCTCCAGTTCTCCGCGCTGCAGGGCCCCACGCAGACCGTCGGCCAGCACCAGCTGCACGCGCGTCTCCTGATCGATCTGATCGGAGTGGAAGCGATAGCGTCCCCGGCCGGCGCGCTTGGCGCGATACAACGCCTCATCGGCCTGCGCCAGCAGGGCATCGGGATTGAGTGAGTCCGACGCGTACAGCGCGATGCCGATGCTCACCCCGATGTGCAGCTGGCCGCCGTCCACCTCGTACGGCGCCGAGACCACCTCGATCACCTTGTCGGCAAGCGTTCCGGCCGAGGCACTATCCACGATCTCGGCCTGCACGATCGCGAACTCGTCCCCGCCGAGGCGAGCCACCACGTCGATCGCACGGGTCGCACGCTGCAGTCGCCGCCCGACCTGCTGCAGCAGCCGATCGCCGGTGGAATGTCCGCGCGTGTCGTTGATCTCCTTGAAGCGATCCAGGTCCAGGTACAGCACCGCGAACGGGTGCGCGCCGCGCTGCGCCGCTGCGAACGCCTGGCGCAGCCGATCGTTGAAGGTGATGCGATTGGCAAGGCCCGTGAGCGCATCGGCGCGCGCCAGCAGCGCAATGCGCGTATCCGCCGTAGCGATCGCCTGCAGGTGACGCTCGCGCGCGCTGGCGGCACCGATCAGCTCGCACAGAGTGCTCAATGCGTCGAGCTCCGCGGGACGGAAGCTGCGCTCACGGCTGCAGCAGTCCAGGCGGAGGTATCCGCACGGATGCCCATCACTCATCATGGGCACCGCAAGCGTGGCGCGCATCTGCAGGGCCTGCAGCCAGCTGCGCACGCCACCCTGCGCCTGCGATAGACGTGCCTGCACCGCCGCGCCACGCGTGAGCGGAGCCATCCATGCCTGCACGTCCGCATCCTCCTCCACGGACGGACCCTGCGGCTGCGCACCGGGCTGACCCGGGAGCGCCGGGGCGATCTGCCCGTCGCACGGCGGCGCCGCGGGCGCGCGCCACGAATGGCGCACCTGGCACCGCACGGGCTGGTCCGCGGCGCCTTCAGGCACGCGTTCACGCACGGACACCCGGTCGACAGCCAGCGTGTTCGCGATGATCGCAAGCGAGCTCGCAATCGCCTGATGCACGTCGGCGGCACTCACCAGCTCTGCCGCGCAGCGGTTGATTGCCTGCAGCAGTGCCTCGCGTTCGCGAACCTGCTCCTGCAGCTGCTCGCGCGTCAGCGCAGCGGCCAGCGCGCGCGCGAGCAGGACCAGCAGCCGCCGTCGCTCGGGATGCCAGCCGTGCTCATCGCGTCCGTCCTCGAAGATCACGGCCCAATGCCGCTCATCGACCTGCACCGGCACCATGAACAGCGCCGCCGCCCCGATCGTTGCGAGCAGCGAACGCAGCGCTTCAGGGGCCTCCCGCCGCGTCGCCAGCAGCGGCGCTCCGTCCCGCTGCAGCAGCGGCCAGCGGTGTGTCAGCGCGAGCGCTTCACCGGTCTCGCCGGCGGCTTCCAGCCAGTGAGGCGCCGTGGCCGGACGCGCCTCCCAGCGATAGCGCACCTGGGCGCTGTCGCGGCGTGGACCGCTGACCTCGGCGACGGCGCAGCGATCGATACGCAGCGCGTCGGCAACCAGCGTCAGCGCCTGGACCAGTACGGCGCTCGGTTGCGGCGCGCCGATGATCCGATCGATGCAATCGGCGGTGGCTTCGAACAGCGCCGGGGAGTGGATGGCGGCCGCCTCGGACGCCCGCAGCTGCCCGGGCTCGAGCAGTCCCTCTTCCGCCAACAGCGCGCCGCCGCTTTGCGTCACCACCGACCGGCCTTCCTCCTTTGATGCCGCCGCATTAGATCGCAGATCGTTGCTGCGTGCCATTCGATCGCATGCGCGTACTACGCGCCGCGGGCCATGGGGCGGCGCGCGGCACGCGCCGCACGCACGCGGCAGTCGCCGGATACGACGCTTCGCTGTCGGCGGACACCGACGACGGTGTAATTATCGAAGCATCGTGTATGTTGATTGGCGGAGAGGGTGGGATTCGAACCCACGTGCCGGTATTACCCGACCATCCGATTTCGAGTCGGCGCCGTTATGACCGCTTCGGTACCTCTCCGCGGGAACGCTGGTATTCTACCTCACGATGATCAGGCTGCCGACCAAGCTCACGAACGCGGGGCCACCGCCGCAGCGGTACGCCGCACGCGCGCTGCTCGCATCCGTCTCGGCCGCGCTGCTGCTCGGCGGCTGCATGCCCGCGCCGCATCCGGGCGCGCTGGCTCAGGTGCGTGCACGCCACGTCCTGCGCGTCGTCACGCTCAACGCCCCGACCAGCTACTATCTCGGCGCACACGGCGCGCAGGGCTTCGAGTTCCGTCTCGCGAGCGGCTTTGCACACGGGCTGGGCGTATCGCTGCAGATCGATCCGGTGCTCGACGCCGCGGCGATGCGCGCCGCGCTTGCCGAAGGACGCGCCGACATGGCCGCCGCGCAGCTCACCGCCGATGCGCACTGGCGCGAATTCGGGATCGCGACCGCCCCCTACAGGTCGATCTCCCAGCTGGTGGTGCAGGCACACGACCGGCCGCACGCGCGCAATATCACCGGCCTGGTCGGCGCGCGCGTGGTGGTGCGCGCCGACAGTCCGCAGGCCGCGCAGCTGCGCGCCATGCGCGCCGCCGGCATCGCGCAGCTGACCTGGACCGAGCAGCCTGCCGGCGGGGCCGATCCCCTGGAGCTGCTCGAGCGCGGTCAGGCCGATTACGCCGTGGTCGACGCCGATGAGTTTGCCTTCGCGCGCCACATCTATCCGGACGTCATCGTGGACTTCGAGCTGCCGGATACGCGTCCCGCGCAGTGGATCGTGCGCCCGGACGGGGCGGATCTGGCCGCCGCGGCCGATCGCTTCATCGCCGAGGCACGCGACAGTGGGCTGCTCGCACAGATACAGAACAGCGCACAGGCCGAGTCGGCGGACTTCGACTACCTGCAGGCGCATCGCTTCGAGCAGGACATAACCCGCCGCCTGCCGCAGCTGCAGGACCTGTTCCAGCGGGCCGCGCTCGCCACCGGGCTGGACTGGCGGCTGCTGGCGGCGGTCGGCTATCAGGAATCCAAGTGGCAGATGCAGGCGGTATCCGACGACGGCGCCGAAGGCATCATGATGCTCACCAGCGATGCCGCCACTCGCGTCGGTGTCCGTGACCGCACCAACCAGTGGCAAAACATTCTCGGCGGCGCGCGCTACCTCGCCGAAGTCATCCGCACGATTCCCAGCCACGTCCCCGAGCCGGATCATACCTGGCTCGCGCTGGCCGCCTACAACGTCGGTTATGGGCACCTGGAGGACGCGCGGGTGCTCACGCAGAAACTCGGCAAGAACCCTGACTCGTGGCAGGACGTGCGCGAGCAGCTGCCGCTGCTTGGCCAGCAGCAGTGGTACCAGCACGCGCGCCGCGGCTATGCGCGCGGCTGGGAGCCGGCGGGCTTCGTCGAGCAGGTGCGCCAGTACCTCTCGGTGCTCGAATGGTTCGATACGACGCAGCTTTCGATGCGCACTTCGCAGCGCGAGGTGCGCGCGGCGCTGGCCGCTCCCGGCTCGCGCTACGACTGAGGCTGCGCGCGGCGCGGCCTCGCGAACGAGTCGCGCGCCACGCCGCCAGCCGCGCCCGGGGTTACGAGTCGGGCACGCCCGCGCGGCGCCGCTCGAAAAATCCGCGCAGCAGCGCTTCGCAGTCCGCCGCCAGCACGCCACCGAACACATCCACGCGGTGATTGATGGCGTATGAGCGGAACACGTCGGTGCGGCTGCCGGCCGCACCCGCCTGCGGGTCGAAGGCCCCGAACACCACGCGCCGCACGCGCGCGAGCAGCAGCGCGGTCGCGCACATCATGCACGGCTCGAGCGTCACGTACAGCGTGGTGTCGTTGAGGCGGTAGCTGCCGAGACGCCGGCCACCCGCGCGCAGCGCCTCGATCTCGGCGTGCGCGGTCGGATCGCAGGCGGCGATCGGACGGTTATGCCCGCGGGCGATGATCGCATCGTCCAGCACCAGCACCGCGCCCACCGGCACCTCGCCGTGGGCTTCGGCGGCAGCCGCCTGCTCGAGGGCGCAGCGCATGAAGTCGGCGTCCGAGGGCATGGGCGGTCAGTGCGCGTGCCGGTCCGGTGCGGGCATCCGCAGGGAGCGCGTCAGCGCAGTGCGCGCGACAGGAACGGCAGCGACACGTCCATCCGGTAATCGATGTCGGAGTGATCGTCATCGAATTCCTGGTAGGTGTGCGCGATGCCCGCGGCTCGCAGGCGTTTGGAGAGCAGGCGCGAGCCATACTGGATGTGGTACTGGTCACGCGAGCCGCAGTCGATATACACGCCGCGCAGCGAGCGCAGCTGCCGGCGGTGCGCATCGACCAGGCGCACCGGGTCGTGCCGCTGCCAGGCCTGCCAGCGCTCGGGCAGCAGCTCGCCGGTCTCCAGGTTCACCGGCAGCCGGAAACCGTTGGGAGCGCGCGGATCCGGATCGTAGGTGGCCGCCATGCACAGGTTCATGATGGCGTGTACTTCGGCGGAGGACAGCTTGGGCTTGTCCCACACCGAGCGCAGGAAGCGGCGCACGCGTCCATCGTCCAGGCCGCGGTCCGCGCCGCGCTGCATGCGCATGACATCGTAGCGGCCCGGGCGGAAACGGCGCGGGCGGTGCTTGGCGAGCTCATCGAGGGTGTTGGGCCAGTCGCACAGGTACACGAACTCGAAGTAGGAGTCGCCCGAATGATCGGCGATGGCTCCCCAGGTCCGCGGGTAGCGCATCGCGTGGATGATCGCGCCGTAGCCGCCCGAGGATTTGCCGAAGCATCCGCGGTGCTCGCGACTCGCGAGCGTGCGGAACTCGCGGTCGACGAACGGCACGATCTCCTCGACCAGATAGTCGGCGTAACGACCGATGGCGGAGGAATTCACGTACTGATTGCCGCCCAGTGCCGTAAAGCAGTCGGGGAACACGATGATCGAGGGCGCCATGCGCCCGGCATGCACCAGCCGCGCGGCGCGCTCGGGCACGTTCTCGCTGAAGCTCTTCCAGGCGACGTGCGAGAGTCCCGAGCCGGTGAAGCCGACCATGTCCACGAGCACCGGCAGGCGCCGCCCGCGGCCGTGGCTCGCCGCGCGGTCATACTGCGCCGGCAACCATACGGCGAGCCGGCGCACGTACGGGTCGCCGAGCGGGTTGTCGCGCAGCGCGCGCGAGACGTGCTCGAGCGTGACCAGCGTACCTTCGCCCCACCGCGGACGTTTCAGAGCCATGGTGCCCTCTAGGCAGAGCCCGGCTGCCCTGCCACGGCGCCCTGCGGCCCGCCGCCGCCTGCACCGCCACCTGTGCCTTCACCAGCGCCGCCGCCTGCACCGCCGCCATGGGTCGCGTCGAGTCGCCGCAGCAGCGGCAGCATCAGCAGCGCCACGACGACGCCGGCCACCGCCACCCAGCCAAGTACCGTGAAAAGCCGTGCGTACAAGGGCAGCGTCGCATACGGACTCGTCACACCGACCGGCACACTGGCATAGTTGGCCACGAAGCTGCCGATGTACTGCGCAATGCCGCTGGCGAGAAACCAGGCGCCGATGATCAGGCCGCGGCGTGCCGGTGCGATATAGCGCGCGACCATGGCCACGCCCAGCGCCGAGATCAGCAGCTCCCCGACCGACTGCAGCAGATAGCCCCACACCATCCACCAGGGCGACACGCGCCCGTCGCTCGCGAAGCGCCCGCTGATCGCGAACACGAAGAACCCGAGCGCGAGCAGCACGAAGCCCCAGGCAAACTTGCCGGCCACCGATGGATCACGGCCACGGCGCCCGAGGGCGCCGTAGAGCACCGCGAGCAGCGGCGAAGCCACCGTGATCCAGAAGGGATTGAGCACCTGGAACTGCTCGGGCGGCACGTGATAGCCGAGGAAATCGAGCCGCACGTTGTGCAGTGCGAACAGCGTCAGCGAGGTCGCCATCTGCTGATAGAACACGAAGAACAGCATCGCCTGTACCGTCAGCAGCAGCGTGGCGATCAGCCCGCTGCGCTCGGCGCGCGCCGCGCGCCCGATCAGCACGCCGAACAGCACCAGCGTGGCCACACCCGATGCCCACACGACCGCGCGCGCAATACCGACGTTCTGGATGATGACCGCCGCCAGCACGGCCAGCACGAACGCACCGCCGATCACGCCCGCGAGCCGCCCGAAATGCAGCGCCCGAAAATCGGGCTCCGAGCCCAGGTGTCGCACCAGCCGCCGCTGCAGCGTGAACTGCAGGATACCGAGCAACAGCCCGAGCGCGCAGGCGAAGAATGCCCAGTGCCACCCATAATGGACACGAATCCACGGTGTCAGGGACTGGGAAATGAACGCCCCGATGTTGACGGACATGTAGTAGAGAGTGAAGGCGCCGTCGAGCCGCGCGCGGTCCCCCTCGTACAGGCGCGACACCAGAAACTGCGGATTGGGCTTGAACAGCCCCGCGCCGACGGCGATCACACCCAGCGAGAAGAACAGCAGCGGGGAAGCCCAGGCGCCCGGGACGACGCGGCTCCACGGCACCGACAGCAGCGCATAGCCCGCGCTCAGTCCGATCGCCCCGAGCAACGTCGTGCGCCGCGCGCCCAGCACGCGGTCGCCGATCCACCCGCCCAGCAGCGGCGTGGCATAGACCATGGCCGCAAACGCTCCCACGGTCAGGTTGGCGCGCGCTTCCGGGAAGCCGAGGTATTCGACCATGAATACCACCAGGAGCACCTGCATGCCGTAGTAGCCGAAGCGCTCCCACATCTCGAGCAGGAACAGCGCGGAGAAGGCGCGCGTGCGCGGCGGCGGCGGTGCCGGAGACGGTGCGGACGGGGGCCGCCACGCAGGCACGGCGCCATGCGCCCGGCGCGGCGGGGAGCCCGGTGGCGGGGACGGCGGCGGCAATGGCTCGGTACTCATC
>JASHSK010000131.1 GCA_030038755.1 Gammaproteobacteria bacterium | reverse complement strand
CGGCTGCCGCGCCGCCGTTACTCTGTTGCGCCAGCCGCGCCTGCATGGCGGCGATCTGTGCATCGCGCAGCTGCACCAGTCGCTGCGACTGCTGCAGCTGTTCCTGCAGCTGCTGCACGCGCGCTCGCAGGGCCGCATTGCCCTGACCGCCCGTACCGTTGCCACCGGTCCCCGCGCCAGCGCCCGCAGAGCTATTCGTCGGGCTCTGCTCGCCCTGCGAGCCGGCTTCCTGCGCAGCCTGCTCAGGGGCGACCAATCGCAGCTGTCCGCCGCCGGCCGCGGCCGCGGTTCCCGTCTCCGCGGTCAGGCCACGCGCACTGCGCCAGTCGTCGTACTGGTGGCGCACCTCGGTGGCGGCTTCGCCGGGGCCGATCGCCTGCAACTCTGCATCGCCGGGCAGCGTGAGGACCGAGCCGGTGCGCAGATCATTCATGTTCTTGCGCGCGAAGGCGCTCGGGTTTGCGCGGTAGATCGCTACCAGCGCCCGATCACGGGCACGCCCGTTATGCGCTCCGTAGGCCGCCGCGGCAATCGAGGAGAGCGTGTCGCCACGCTGCACCGTATAGCTGCCGCCGCCCGCCGGGCCACCCGTGCTGCTGCCCGCTGCGGCTCCCGCTGCGTTGGCCGCGGCCTGCGCGCCGGTGTTGGCCTCGCCGCCGCCGGCACCGCCGTTGGACTCCGCGCCGCCGTTGGCCTGCTCGCCAGCCGCCGCACCGCCGTTTGCCGGCGAGGAGGCCGCATTGGTCGCGGAAGGGGCTGCCCCCGCCGTTTCGGCGCCGTTCTCGGCCGCACTGCCCGCACCGGCAGGCGCTGCCGAGGACGGTGATGTGCCGGCCGACGCCGGCGCGGCAGGAGCCGGATGCTCGATGGCACCGCTGCGCGCACCGCTGTCGACCGCCGGTGCGTTCACCGCAGTCTGGGTGCTGCTCTGCGGGTTGAACAGCGGCGGATTGAGCAGGACCGTGTACTCGCGCACCACATGTCCGCGCGACCAATCCGCCTCGACCAGCAGTGTCGCGATGGGCTCGTCGGCGATGCCCGTGGACGTCACGTGCAGCACCGTGCGACCGTCGGCGGTCTTTTGCGCGGTGAAGGTCACGGTGCCGAGGAAGGACGGGTACTCAGCGCCGAAATGCGTGAAGGTCTCCTGCGAGGCGAGCGTCGCCTTCAGCGTGGACAGATCGTCGGCGTCGGCGTCCACCACGTCGATATCGGCGCTCAGCGGCGCATCCAGCGAGGACTTCAGGTGGATGTCGCCCAGGCCCAGTGCCATGGCTGCAGTCGGCGACAGCAGTGCCAGCCCGGGCGAAAGCAACGCCAGCAGCATGAGGCGGCAACAATTACGCGCGAACATCATGTCTCCCTGCTTGCGGCCCTGCTGCTCATTTGTCCTTAAAAAACAAATACCTGGCATGAGACATAAGCCTCATGCCAATTCGGGTCGCAATATAGCTTATAAGTGCTCACGAGCCAAAACCTCGGCGATCTGGATGCTGTTGGTAGCGGCACCCTTACGGATGTTGTCGGCGACGATCCACAGGTCCAGACCCCGCTCATGCGACATATCTTCGCGGATGCGACCGACGTAAACCGTGTCGTGGTTCGCTGCTTCGGTAACCGCGGTGGGGTACCCGCCGGGGCGGCGCTCGTCGAGCACGCTCACTCCCGGGGCTCCCTGCAGAAGCGTACGAGCCTGCGCGGCTGAAAGCTTGCGCCGCGTCTCAATATGAACAGCCTCCGAGTGCCCATAGAACACCGGCACCCGCACGGCGGTGGCGTTGACCCGGATCCCGGGGTCCTCGAGGATCTTGCGGGTCTCCCAGTACATCTTCATCTCTTCCTTGGTGTACCCGTTGTCCTGGAACTGATCGATCTGCGGCACACAGTTGAAGGCAATCTGGCGGGCGACCACCTGTACGACGGGATCGTGGCCGTTGAGCAGCGCCGCGGTCTGCGCCGCCAGCTCCTCCACCGCCTCGCGCCCTGCCCCGGATACGGACTGATAGGTCGCCACGTTGATGCGCTCGATACCCGCGGCATCGTGCAGCGGCTTGAGCGCCACGAGCATCTGGATCGTCGAGCAGTTGGGATTGGCGATGATGCCGCGTGCCCGGTAGTGCGCGATCGCGTGGGGATTGACCTCAGGCACGACCAGCGGGATGTCCTCCTCGTAGCGGAACTGCGCAGTGTTGTCGATGACCACGCAGCCGGCCGCTGCCGCCTTGGGAGCATACTCCGCGGAAATCGCGCTGCCGGCCGAAAACAGCCCGATCTGCGCGCGCGCGAAATCGAACCCGCTGAGCTCGAGCACCGGCAGCTCCCGCCCCTGAAACTGCACGCTCTTTCCGAGCGAGCGGTTGCTCGCCAGTGGAAAGAGCTCCGCGACCGGAAAGCGCCGCTCCTCGAGCACGCGGATCATGGTCTCGCCCACCAGGCCCGTCGCCCCGAGCACCGCTACGCGCCAGCCATTGCTCATCGTCGATACCGCTCCTATTCCTGTCTGTTCCCTTCGATCACGGATGCCGGCTCGGGTGGCCGCGCGACTGCTGCGGGCGGCGTGGCCTGGCCCAAGGCCGCGATGTCGGGTGTACCCGAGCGCACGTCGGCGTTCTGCGCGCGCTGCCGCAGGTAGTGATCCATCAGCACCAGCGCAAGCATCGCCTCGGCGATCGGCACGGCGCGCAGTCCAACGCACGGATCGTGCCGCCCCGTGGTCACCACCTCGACCGCCCGGCCCGCAAGGTCCACGGTGCGGCCGGGCACCTGGATGCTCGAGGTGGGCTTGAGGCTCAGATGCACCAGGATCGGCTGGCCGGACGATATACCCCCGAGCGTGCCACCGCTGTGATTGGATGCAAATCCCGTCGGAGTCAGCTCATCACGGTGCTCGGTGCCGCGCTGGAAGGCCACCGCGACCCCATCGCCGATCTCCACCGCCTTGACGGCGTTGATGCCCATCATGGCGTGCGCGAGATCCGCATCGAGCTTGTCGAACACCGGCTCGCCCAGCCCGGGCGGCACGCCTTCGGCGCACACCGTCACGCGCGCGCCGATGGAGTCTCCCGCGGCGCGCAGGTCCCACAGCAGCTGCTCGAGCTGCGCCAGGCGGCTGGGATCCGGACAGAAGAAAGGATTGTCGTAGGCCGCCGCAGGCTCGCGCGGCTCGAGCCGGAAGGGACCGATCTGGCTCAGATAGCCGTAGATGCGCACGCCGAGCCGCTCGGCCAGATACTTGCGCGCGATGGCGCCGGCCGCCACGCGCATCACCGTCTCGCGCGCCGACGAGCGCCCGCCGCCGCGATGATCGCGCATCCCGTACTTCTGCTGGTAGGTGTAATCCGCGTGACCCGGGCGGAAGCGATCGCGCAGCCGGTCATAGTCGCGCGAGCGCGCATCGACGTTCTCGATCAGCAAACCGATCGGCGCACCGGTGGTGCGGCCCTCGAATACGCCCGAGAGGATGCGCACGGCGTCGGCTTCGCGCCGCTGGCTCACGAATTGCGAGGTGCCGGTGCGCCGCCGGTCCACGTCGCGCTGCAGATCGGGCTCGGCGAGCGCGAGCCCCGGCGGGCAGCCATCCACGATGCAGGCGAGCGCCGGCCCGTGGCTCTCGCCGCAGCTGGTCACCGTGAAGAGTGTGCCGAACGTGTTGCCTGACATCCTCGATCTCACCGCGCTGCCGCTGAGCGGCGCGCCTGCGCGCGGGCGCGCGGCAGCTGCTCACGGGTCAGCAGGAATACGCCGCCGCCGCCGCGCTCGAACGCGAGCCACAGGAAAGGCAGGCGCGGAAAGGCCCGCTCGAGCGCGCGCTGCGAGTTGCCCACCTCGACTACCAGAATTCCGCCGGGATTCAGATGGGCCGCTGCGTTGCGCAATATGGTTCGCACCGCGTCCAAGCCGTCCTTGCCCGCCGCGAGCGCCAGTCGCGGCTCGTGCCGATACTCCGCAGGCAGCCCCTGTAGTTCGATCTCCCCGACATAGGGAGGATTGCTCACGATGATATCGTAGCGCGCGGCCGGCAGCCCGGCGAAAAAATCCGCTTGCCGGATGCGTACCCGCGCACGCAGTCGATGGCGCCGCACGTTGATGCGCGCCACCTCCAGGGCGTCGGCAGAAACGTCCGCCGCATCGACCCGCGCCCGCGGGAAGGCGCGCGCGCATGCGATCGCGATGCAGCCCGAGCCGGTACCCAGGTCCGCGATCCGGCGCACGCGCGCGGCCTCGACCCACGGCGCGAAGCGCCGCTCGATCAGCTCGGCGATCGGCGAGCGCGGGATCAGGACCCGCCGATCCACGTACATGGCCAGCCCGGCGAACCAGCAGCGGTTCGTCAGGTAGACCGCCGGAATGCGCTCGCGCATCCGCCGCTGCAGCAGCCCGGCAAAACGCGCGCGCGAGGCGGCGGATGCCGCCCTGCGCAGCTGCGCGCCGGTGGGATGACTCGACCAGCGCAGCGCATGCCACAGCAGCGCGGCCGCCTCATCGCGCGCGTTGTCCGTTCCGTGAC